>NZ_JAMPLI010000012.1:0-151860 GCF_039962475.1 Leptolyngbya sp. GB1-A1
CCGCAGATAGTTTTGAGTGGCTAGATTCAGCGTTCGAGCATCGGGTTTGTTCATACCTCTATGCTAACAATTTCTCTCCTAATCCTGCCCTCTCTTTCCTTGCCGGGTTAATAACTGCACCTTACGCCAGCGAGTATCACGGTTAGTGAGGAAGACGTTGTCGTTTTTTAAGAAATTAGAGAACCATATTGGAGCAATTTGGTACTTTGTTCACCACTACAACGCATCCTTACCGATTTAGCACTGCCTGCAGGAATATTTATGGGGATATCTCAAGCCCTATATTTTAGTCCGTTATTGATTTACGCAACTCGCGCACGAAAGTGGAATTTAGTTAAAGGTGCAGCTTCAGAAGGTATCGTAACTGCGCTGCTAAATGTCGTTCTTCTGCTCATTCTTCCCAAGGGATAACGCTGTTAGCTAGGTAACCTTGTCAGTTAGATGCTGTATGAGGTTCAGTCCTGGTTGCCGCACCCCAACCCTTCATTGCACCGGACTGTTGAGTGCGAATCGGTTAGGATTGAGGGGTTACTGGCAACCGGTGAATATCGCCGTTATGTAGCAGATTCAGATGATAAACGAATTTTAGTAACCGTCTCCGCTTCATTCCTCCTCAAACTTCTGTTCATTGCCAACGTTGCGATCGCATTCCTAGTTCTACAGGCAGTTTTAAGTGAAGCGTTGGTCTTTATTCTTGCCCATCCCATTGGTAGAACGGTTCCCACTGGTTTAAGTTCATATTAATGGCGATATGCATTGCCCAAAACGGTGAATACTAAGCCCGATCGCCTTTATCAGGAGAACAAAGATGGGCTTCATTTCATCGCTGATCACAACATTGGTTGCCATCCTGCTTTTCTTGAACAGCAGCCGAATTTCGCAAAAGCAGGGCCGCACTGCAATTCGGGTTGTGACGGGTCTGATTGCAGGAGTTGCCGCCTTTTCGACGATCGCCAAGAGCCTTGTAGTGATTCCTGCGGGGTCGGTGGGCGTGGTGCAGTTTTTTGGCAAAGTCGATCAGCGTCCGTTGAATCCGGGAGTTCATCTTCTGAATCCGTTTTCAGATGTCGAAAAGCTATCAACTCGTCTCAAAGATGTGAAAGAAACGATCGAATCGACATCCCAAGAAGGGTTGGCATTCACAGTGGATGTGAGTTTGCAATATCAGCTTGATCCGCAGAAGGCATCGGATGTGTTTGCTAAAATCGGCACGGATGAATCTGAAATTTTGATTTCTCAGTTTCGATCGATCGTGCGTGAAGTGACGGCAAGCTATCCCGCAGAAGCCATCTACTCGAATAAACGGCAAGAGGTCGCCAATCGCATTCGGGAGCGGTTGACCGAGCAACTGTCGCCGCTGGGATACACCGTGCAGGATGCATTTTTGCGAGAAATCAAATTACCTGAGACGCTGCAAGCTGCCATTCAGGAAAAACTCAAAGCAGAACAGCAAAGCCGGCAGATGATCTTCACCCTGGAGCAGACCCGGCAAGAGGCAGAACGCAAAAAAGTGGAGGCACGCGGCATCGCTGAGGCGCAGGCAATTATTGCCCGCAGTTTGACCGGTGAAACCCTGCAACTAAAGGCGATCGAGGCAACGCAGCAGCTTGCAAGTTCAGACAATGCCAAAGTGTTGATTTTGAACGGTGGTCAGAGTGGCACGCCCCTAATGTTTCAGCTCGATTCGAGCACTTTACAAAACGCTAGACAATAAACGTTTTAGCCCCTCCAGTGCTACTTTTCTTTAGCGCGGTGTCCTCTCAATTTCTCAGTCGTTTGTCCTGTTTTTAATCCTCTTTTTGGATCGCCCGATCGGGTGAGATGGAATTGCCTAAACGGGCGAGGTGTTAGCGGATTCGTAGCGAATAACCTGGTACACGAACGAGGGTGAAAAACACCTGAAGCCAAGTTAATCAGGGTATTACTTCAGTTTTGATAATTCAGGTGAAGTTAACTTTTATGAATTGATTGAGCTAGCTTTAAGGATCAACACGCCGATCGCTTTGTTAACTCATTAAGGTCAATTCGACGTTTATTCGATCGAATTTTGAATTGGTGAACTTGTCTTTGTATTGAGTCAATAAGCTAGACAAATCCGAAATTCAAATCTTGCAATTCCAATTATCCTTTCCATCCATCAACAAAGGGGAGTTTTTATGACAGCTTCTAAAGCATTTAATCCGGCTCAGGCAAACGCTGCATCCGATCCGATTTTGCGTCGGGGCGATCGAGGAGCGGCAGTCATCGAGCTGCAAAAACTGCTGAACACGAAAGGAGCAACGCTGGCAGTAGACGGAGATTTTGGTTCGGCAACCGATGCGGCAGTTCGTAAGTTTCAGCGCGACAATCAGCTGGTAGCAGACGGAATTGTGGGTCCGAAAACCTGGGTAGCTTTGCGATCGGTTCCGGTGCAGCCGCTTCGCCTGGTGGATGTTGTAACCTACTACGACCCGGCAAAGCATCCGCATCAAAGAGAAGCCTTGTTCTGGCTGCAAACGCAGATTCCGCTGCAAACCCTAGCAGAATTTGCTCGTCGCTGGCGTAATGCTCCGCCCATTAGCGATCCGACCCTTCAGCAAGGCAGCAGTGGCGCGGCCGTCGTCGAACTGCAAAAGCTGCTGAATAAGTTTAATTCTGGTCTGACCGTAGATGGTACATTTGGTCCCGCAACTCGTGCGGCAGTTGTGGCATTTCAAGCAAAGAATGAGCTTGAGGCAGACGGCATTGTCGGTGCTAAAACCTGGATGGTGCTGCGGTTTATCCCGATCATGCTTGTTGATTTGAAAGCGAATTACAACCCGCAACAAAATCCTCATCAGCCTCAGGCATTGAACTGGCTGCAAACCCAGATCTCCGCTGCAACGCTGAATGAATTTACTCGCCAGTGGCGCAATCAAGCCTAGATTCAAACATGAATTGAATGGCTCGATCGATGCCTTAATTAAGACAACTGAATGATGAGAACTGTCCTCTTGCTTATAAAGTGAGGGGACATTTTTTGGGCATTGCTGAATCAGGATATGAAGGGTGCAAATTTAGCTTCTGTATCGCCCCCTAAATCCCCCAATGCTGGAGGACTTTGAATTCTGGTTCCCCCAAAAGTTGGGGGGCTAGGGGGGCGAATCATAAGCTTATTCAGCAACGCCTTTTTTTCTGGGTAATTCAGCTTGGAAGCGACGACCATTCCTGCCTGCATTTCTATTCAACCTGTTCAGGGCAGGCTTCAAATTCAGAACGTATCTAAGTTTCTGTTTCTGGTGCTAGTGGCTCGTCTGAAACGCGCATGGCTTCGATCGTGCTTTTAATTGTGGCGGCGATCGGCATTGCCAGCACCACGCCCACAAATCCGGCGACTCGTCCACCAATGAGCAGGGAAATAATAATCCAAATAGGATTGAGTCCGGTGAAATCACCTCGTAGCCGGGGCGCGACAATGTTGTCGATAATTTGCTGATAAATGACGCTGGCGGCGAGCACCTGAACCGCAGGCACAAAGCCCTGAAGTCCCCAGATCAGCAGGCAAACCAGGCTAATACCGATCGTTGGACCGATCAGCGGAATGACTTCAAATAAGCCCACAATCAGCGTGAACAGCAGGCTGAACTTGATCTGCAAAAACAGCAGGGTTGGGATCAGACAAGCCACCATAATCAGTGCCAGCAAGACCTGACTCAGGAAAAACTGGTGAAACTGTTGCTGAAGCGAGTGGCTAAGTGCATCGCCAAATTTCTCAGGCAGCAGCCGGATCAAGCCTTTCCAGAACCGATCGCCGTACAGCAGCATATAAAACGCCAGCACAATCCAAAACACTGACGCAAACAATTGTCCCAGCGTGTTGAGGGCAAGTTCGGGCAAGCGGGCCAGAATTCCCTGAATCTGGGTGGCAAGCTGATTGGTAATTTGAGCGAGATCTAGCGGCAAATTGTTGCGATTGATCAGCGATTCCAGCCAGGTGATGTTTTGATTGCTTGCCCGTAACAAGTCGGGCAGTCCTTGCAGGAGTTGATTGGTCTGATCGATCAAAATGGGAATCAGCGTCGATGCCAGCACAATCAGCAGCACTATAAACAGCATCAGCACCAGAAAAACTGCCTGGGTTCGGCTGGAGCCAAGTTTCTGAAAGCCCTGCACCAGATAATTGAGAATCAGTGCCAGCACTGCACTCAGAACAACCAGAGTGATCAAGCCCTCAAAATACTGAAAAACCTGCGCCAAAACCCACAGATTCAGCACGATCGCAGGACCGCTCAATCCGTAGAGCAAATAGCGGCGCAGCAGTTCAGAAGTTCGCATCGATCGCTACGAGGTTTCCAGGCTTCAAGACTGCATCACTTCAAGTACCTGCCGAATCACCTCAGCTGTGGGCTGATCGGTCACCGTCACCGAGCCGATCGCCGTCGGTAGCACAAATCGAACGCGCCCATCTTTGACTTTTTTGTCGCTTTGCAGAGCAGTGACGATCGCTTCCAGATCCATTCCGGCAGGTAATCGGGTGGGTAATCCTGTTTTCTGAATCAGCGCATTCTGGCGATCGGCGGACTCCTGATCCCACATTCCCAGGGCCACGGCAATTTGTCCGGCAGCCACCATGCCGATCGCGACTGCTTCGCCGTGATTCACCACTTTGTAGCCTGTTAGACTTTCGACTGCATGACCGATCGTGTGTCCGTAGTTGAGAATGGCACGCAGTCCGGCTTCTTTTTCGTCTTTGCTAACAACGTGTGCCTTTGCCTCACAGGATGCCGAGAGAATTTGGTGCAGCAGTTCCTCGCTGACATAACGCTGCTGATCCAGTCGCTTGGCGGCTTCAAGCTGCTCAAATAGCCCCGCGTCCCAGATGACGCCATATTTGATGACTTCTGCCATGCCTGCCCGAAATTCCCTTGGCGGTAGGGTTTGCAGTACTTGCGGATCGATCATCACCAAGCGCGGCTGATAAAATGCGCCAATCAGATTCTTGCCCTGCGGATGGTTCACGCCCGTTTTGCCTCCGATTGAGGCATCTACCATTGACAGCAAAGACGTGGGAACCTGAACAAAGTGAATTCCCCGCATCCAGGTCGCTGCCGCAAAGCCTGCCATATCGCCAATCACCCCGCCACCCAGGGCGACAATTGTAGACGATCGCTCCAGTCGATCTTCCAGGGCAACGTCATAAATTTTCTGAATCGATGCCAGCGTTTTGTAGCGTTCGCCCGCAGGCAGCATCACCGTCGCTACATCAAACCCGGAAGCGGTGAGGGAGCCGATCGCCTGCTGCCCATACTGCTTAAAAATCATGGGGTTCGATACCAGCAGCACTTTCTGCCCCAGCTTGAGCGGCTGCATCCAGTGTCCTAGCTGTTCCAGTCCGCCCGACGCGATCGCGACTTCGTAAGACTGCTGCGGTAACTCTACTCGAACGATCGACTTCATGACTTGCTTCCACAAATGCCTGTGGGCTGATCTTACTCCACATTGATAGGGACTGTCGGGCAGTTCGGCGAAAGGAGGGGGGCGAAAAATGCTTGAATAGGGATGTGATGTTTACTGCTTTAAAGACGGAGAAAGGTCAATGGGAGCAATTGCATATCTGCTGATTGTGGGTGGTACTACGGGATTTGCACTGGCACTGTATTTTGGACTTCGTGCTGTAAAGCTGATCTAAGCGATCGTTGTCATCGTTTAAGCAGTGGCAGCGATCTGGCATCGCCCCCTAAATCCCCCATGAATGGGGGACTTTGAGTTTTAAAAGGCGGATTCTATTTCATCAATGGCATTGTCAGGTGTTGCTTGAGCGGCAATTCCAAGTCGGCTCACGTTGAAGCTGCATTTTCAGTTCCATTTTCAATCTGTGTTAGTTCCGGTGTTAGTTCCTGGGTTAATTCGATGACGTTTCCATCTGGGTCTTGTGTGAAGGCAGCCGATCGCCCGGAAGCACTCATTTGCAGCAGGTATCCGTGTTGCTGAAGCTGTGCTTTTGCGGCTTCGAGATCTGCGACGGCTAGAGCCAGATGCGAATTTCGCCCCCATTTTTCTGCGTTGGGAATCGTTTGGTTCAGCTCCTCATGCACAATGAGATGAATCTGCACGTCGCCAATCTGATACCAGCGTCCTGGAAATTTAAGCGATCGATCGACCTGAGGCAGTCCCAAAACGGTGCCGTAAAAGAAATCGGCTTTCTCCAGGTCAGAGACAAGAATTGCGGTGTGAAGGTAGCGGCTAATTTGAATCATTGCTTTGCTGAAAGAACTCGGTTGAACTGGCAGATGTGGCGAGCCTCTGCACGTTTATCTTGAAATTCTCTTCTGCCTTCCATCTTAAAGAACAGGGCAAAGCCTGGATCGCTCTAGAGAAGTCCTCTGGCTCTAAAGAACTTGTTAGGATAAAGTCTGAAATCGATCGCGCTACCCTTGCCTGCGAGAGTTCCTGTCAACTTACTCCTTTTCCTGACGCTGTTCATGAATATTTTCACCGATCTCCTGTCCAAGTCTCCCGCGTTGTCCGTTCGTCCTCAAAAGCAGCGACGTACGGTGGAAATCAAAACGCCTCAAGAAATCGAAATTATGCGGCAGGCGGGGGCGATCGTTGCCACAGTTCTCAAAGAAATCTCTGAGCTGGTCGAGCCGGGCATGACAACGGCAGATCTAGATGCCCATGCGGAAAAGCGAATTCGCGAAATGGGCGCAACGCCGAGCTTTAAGGGCTATTACGGGTTTCCAGCTTCCATCTGTGCCTCGATTAACGATGAAGTGGTTCACGGCATTCCCAATCCCAAGAAGGTGATCCGGCGCGGGGATGTGCTGAAGGTCGATACTGGGGCATTTTTTAACGGATTTCACGGGGATTCCTGCATTACGATCGCCGTTGGCAAAGTTACGCCTGCTGCCCAAAAGCTAATTCAGGCGGCGGAAGCAACGCTTTACAAAGGTATTGAGCAAGTGAAAGCCGGGAAGTGTCTCTTAGATATTGCCGGAGCGGTGCAGGATCACGCCGAGGCAAACGGCTTCAAAATCGTAGAGGACTATACGGGGCACGGTGTTGGGCGCAATCTGCACGAAGAACCTTCGGTGTTCAACTTCCGCACCCACGAAATGCCCAATGTCCGCCTTAAACCCGGTATGACGCTGGCGATCGAACCAATCATTAATGCAGGCTCCAAGCACACCCGCACCCTTTCCGATCGCTGGACGGTGGTCACGGTTGATCGCAGCCTTTCTGCCCAGTTTGAACATACGGTGCTGGTCACGGAAGAAGGCTACGAGATTTTAACCGATCGATCGAAGGTGTGATTGCTCGGGGCTTGGATTGAGCGTCGGGTCAGGGGCGGTTTGAGAGCCATTTTGATGATTCAAACTGCCCCTTTGGGAGGGTTTTATTCCTGGTTTGTCTTAATTGCCTGCCCAACTCGCGCTTTTGCGGCTGCAAGTGCCTGTCTCACCTGCTCAAACCCCGTTCCGCCGTAGCTATTGCGCGCTGCAACCACCTGACGCGGAGCGATCGCCTCATAAATGTCCGACTCAAACTTGGGGTGAATGCTCTGCCATTCTTCGAGCGTTAGATCCTTAAGCAGTTTGCCTGCGCTGAGCGAGGTTTTGACGACTTTGCCCACAAGATTGTAGGCTTCGCGGAAGGGAACGCCCTTGGCTGCCAGGTAGTCGGCGACATCGGTGGCGTTGGAGAAGTCTTCATCCACAGCGCTATTGAGGCGATCGACCCGAAACACTAAGCCTTCCTGCATCAGAATGGTCATTGCTTCCAGGCAAGCCTGCACCGTTTTGACCCCATCGAAGAGGGCTTCTTTGTCTTCCTGTAGGTCTTTGTTGTAGGCGAGGGGCAGTCCTTTCATCAGCACGAGCATGGCTTGCAGATGCCCAAACACGCGCCCGGTTTTGCCCCGTACCAGTTCCGGCACGTCGGGGTTTTTCTTTTGCGGCATGATGCTGGAGCCTGTGGCGCAGCTATCGGTGAGGGTGACAAAGCGAAACTCCTCTGATGCCCAAAGAATCACTTCCTCCGACAGACGGGACAGGTGAACCATGATCAGACTCGCTGCCGCCAGAAACTCGATCGCAAAATCTCGATCGCTCACCCCGTCCAGGCTGTTGGCATACACGCGACCAAAGCCTAGCTGTTCTGCTGAGTAGTGGCGATCGATCGCAAAGGTCGTTCCTGCCAGTGCGCCGCAGCCCAGAGGCGAGATATCCACTCGCTTGTAGACATCGCCAAGCCGTTCCCAGTCGCGATCGGTCATTTCTACATACGCCAGCAGGTGATGCGCCAAACTGAGGGGCTGTGCCCGTTGCAGATGGGTATAGCCAGGGATCAAGGTTTCGATATGCTGGTCTGCCAGGGTGAGCAGCACGGTTTGAAACTGGCGAATCTGTTGCCGGATGATCTGGATCTGGTCGCGCAAATACAGCCGGGTGTCAGTTCCGACCTGATCGTTCCGCGATCGAGCCGTGTGCAGCTTTTTGCCCACATCGCCCACCAGCTCGGTCAGCCGTCGCTCGACTGCGAAGTGAACGTCCTCAGCATCCACTCCCGGCTTAAAAAAGCCCTGCCGATGCTCCTGCCGGATTTGCTCTAGCCCTGTGACCAGGGTTTCTCCTTCCTCTGGGGAAATAATGCCTGTTTTTGCCAGCATTCTAGCGTGTGCTTGCGACCCGGTGAGGTCGTACTCGATTAGCTCAAGATCAAAGCTGATACTGGCATTAAAGCGAGCAATTGCCGGATGGAGAGCTGCCTCAAACCGCTGGCTCCAGGTTGCAGGTGGAGAAGATAGATTACTCAAAGCGCGAATCTCCAATCAAGAGCGGGTCAATCATCGCATTCAGGGTGCGTTCAAATCGCGTGCATTGCGAAATCCTAGCGATTGTACCGCGATCGGTTTTGCGAGAACTGTTCGCTGGGAAACGAGCAGATTAGAACCTCGTATTGCGCCCAACTGCGAAAGACAATTTCTTAATGCTGCCCAACCGTAGTTTTGCCTAACCAGAATGCTGCCCAATCGTAGTTTTGCTCAACCTGATGCTGACGAAGTGGAACTTTTAGCCGTAGGTGGTGAGTCCCCGGACGATATAGCCAATCACAAACCCGGCGAGCATTGCCCAGGCTTGACCCGATTTGACAAAGTTATTCAAAGTGGTACGCGTTCCCTTAAACACATCGGTTTCAAACTGCTCCGCCAGGAGTGTCTGCATGGCATCGAAGGGATGGTGGAAATCGATCGAAACCTGTCCGAGCAGGTGATGGCTAGCATCGCTCCACGAAGCATCAGGCAACCAGAGCAGGAGTGGGTCGATCAAATGATCAATCATGTGAATAACGGACATAAGCAGAGATAATCGGGGAATAGAAGGAAATGAAACGAACCTAGTTTGCCACAGTTCTGGAATTGCGGCACAGGAATTTGGGAAAGCGTTGCAGAAGGGGCTGCCTTAACCAGGTCTGTTCCTGATTCTTCCTCATTTCTGCGGATTTCTGCGGAACGGTTCGTGCGATTGAAGGAGTTCGGGTCGATGAGTTTCAAAATGGCAACTCTCAATGGGCGATTTGGGATGGCACTTTAGATAGCCTGGATGATGAGATAGTCTGGATGATGCCGCGAGGTTCTGTTTGCAGCGGTGCGATCGCCTGAGCCCTCAGAGTGAGTCCTGCCGCAATCGATTGGTTAGGGCAATCTTTCTGATGAAATAGGCATCTTTTTTAAGCAGTTGAGTAGACGGTTGAGGACAGCCAACCCTCGATCGCTTGAATCTGCACTTCGTAATTTGTGCCTTACGGAATTGAAACTCCCTATGGTTTCTTTTACACGGTTTTCCTTTATATAGGCTTTATTAAGGAAGGATGAGGTAACGATTCTAGGGAGAAAAAACGTGGAAGCAATCCGTAAAAATCGTTAGAAACGATACATTTAGAACGAAAAAAATTTCACTTTTTCCACATAGTCAAACGAAATTTATAAAGATACTTCTATTCGCTTTCACCTGCTATAGTAAGTGCTCGTTGCTGCCGGATATTTTGAATTCAACTCCGCAACCTATGTAAATTCCGAATAAAAAGATCCGTACTGTGCTGAAGTTACGGATTGTTCTCGTATAAACAAGTAGACCGAGCCGATCGACTGATTCGTTGTTTCTACACGAGTTCACTGAAAATCATGGCTACTTCACGCTCCTTGCTCCTTTCCGTATGTCTATCGGGCTTCGTTTTTTCGGCTGCAACGCTGCCCCTGCTCTTCCTGGGTTCTCGTCCGATTACCGTTGAAGTTGAGGAAAAACCGCTGCTGACGGGTCGAATTCAAGACCTGGCATCCCCTTATCTGGGGCTTGTGGCTGGGCTGAGTGCCGGAGTTGGGCTGCTTGCTCTGTCGCTCACTGA
Source organism: Leptolyngbya sp. GB1-A1 (assembly GCF_039962475.1). Taxonomy (NCBI): domain Bacteria; kingdom Bacillati; phylum Cyanobacteriota; class Cyanophyceae; order Leptolyngbyales; family Leptolyngbyaceae; genus Leptolyngbya; species Leptolyngbya sp. GB1-A1. Next base: position 10,363 of record NZ_JAMPLI010000012.1, read on the forward strand.
ATGGCGAAACACGGCTCGAACGCTGAATCAAACCCGCGATCGGGTATCTGCGCTAGAACAGCAGCTTCGACAGCAGGAACACCAGGTTGAAAGTCTCAAGTTTTCTGAGTCCAGGCTTCAAAGTCAAGGACTCAGCTTTTTTTTAGATCCGGGTGATGCTGTTTTGCCGGGGGCAGCCTCCCTTCATTCTGCATCTACCTTTGCACCGGTTCATGCAAATCCGGCGCACTATGCTGCCTCGCATAACTCGAACTCACACAGCTCCAATTCACACAGCTCGATCGCCCATCAGTCCGGTTTCCACCATCAGGCATCTGCTCAGATCGAGGAATTAAAGACTGCTTTAAAGCAGTTAACGAATCAGGTTGAACAGCTCCAAAACCCTGAATCCAGAGATTCGATCGCTCACTCGATCAATCCTTCGGTCAATGCTTCGGCTCGTGCTTGAGTCAGGAAAAATAATTACTTGTGTTCGTTGAGTTAGGTTTGCGATCGTCAATTTTTGCTGCTTACTTCTGTTGATTTTACTGATAGTCTTCGGTCTACACTCCATTCTGTTCGCAATTGCTATTTAATTCGATTTATTGGATTGGTTTTTGTTTTGCTTCATGTGATTTCACGGTTTCATTCTTCGACTGTTTTGTGGCGAATGTCTAAATCATGTGCTTGAGTTAAGACAACAATAAGTGGAGGCGATCGTCTTGGTCATTGGTCGCTGGTCATTGGTTATTCGTGACTGATAACTGATAATTGATCTGTTGTTGCTCAATAACGATTTCATTCTTTTGGGTTTAATTGGGTTCCCTGCTGGGTGTGCTGCAAAACTTCAGTGATTCAGAATTAATAGATTTCGCACTGATTCGTTGCGTCCATTCAGGAATTGTGTCTTTGGAAATTTATTCCAACTGGAATTAGCCGTATGAATTCCTCTCTTCCCTTTCGTCCGCGACTACCCCGGCAGGGGAACCGCTTCGCCTCAAGTCTGCCCCATCGCCTGTCCTATCACCTCGCCTGGAGTGCGGTTTTGAGTCTGGGACTCTGGAGTATGGGAAGCTCGACCCTTGCTTTGCTCAGTGCCTCTGCCCAAACTGTTCCTTCTTCTGTGCTCAATGCCTATACGCTGCTGGATCAGGGCTTAGTGAATCAGGCAATTGCCCGGTTTGAACAGCTACTTCAGCAAATGCCCCAGTCGCTTGAAGCACGTTTGGGTTTAGCGATCGCCTATCGTCGTGCCGGACGGGATGCTGATGCGTTTCAGGCATACGAGCGAGTCTTGGCGATCGATCCCAATAACCGCTTAGCCCGGCTGAGCCTGGGAACGTTAGGCGGCTATCGTCCTGAATGGCACGAGCGCGGCATCGCTGCCCTGAGCGAACTGATTCAGCGCAATGCAGAAGACGCGGAAGCCCTTGCCCAGCGTGCTTTGCTATATATCTACCAGGGACAGTTTGACGCTGCCGTCGCAGACTACGAAAAAGTGCTGCAAAAAGACCCCACTCCCGAAGTGCTGCTGGGAGCGGCGCAGGCATACGGCTATCAAGGTAACTTTACTCAGAGTCTTACGCTGTTCGATCGTTATCGACAGACGGGTAAACCGCTTCAGGGCGATCCTGCGATTGCCTATGCCAGGGTTTTGCGCTTGACCGGAGAACCGACCGCTGCCGTTCAGGTGCTAGAAAATCAGCTTCGATCGCAGCGCAGGCTCACGCCGGATGCCATTCGTATGCGGGCAGAGCTTGCTTTAACCTATGCCGCCCTGCAACGGTTCGATCGCGCTACAACTGCGCTGGCCCCTCTGCGGGAACGATCGGATTCGCGCATGATACTAGGGCGGACTTTGATGGCGATCGGACAAATCCCGACTGCGCCGATTAGGAATCGAGAAGCGTTCTTGAATGAGGGAATTGCGCTGTTTCAGTCGGTGCTGACAGATCCAGAAGTGTCAGTCCAGACGCAGCGAGAAATTGCGGACGTGCTGGCAGGTGTTCCTCAGTCCCAATCCATTGCCCTTGCGGTTTATCAGCGATTGGGACAAATTCAGCCGGATGATCGCGGCTTGCAAACTCGGCTTGCGGTGCTGGAGTATGAGAGCAGCAAACGTTCCGAGGCGGATCTGCTGACGCGGCTGACTCAGCTATTGCAAACGCTGCCCCCAGAAGCAGACCAACAGCAGACGATCGCTGACGCATTAATCCAGATTAAGCAGCCCAACCCGATGCTGCTGCCGCTTTACGAAAACCTGGTGCGATCGGGCGTGGCTCAGCCAATGCTCTATTTCCGAATTGCTCAGATGTATCTGCGGCAGGGCAAATACGACACGGCGCGATCGGTGCTGGCGACCTATAAGCAGGCATCCCCTGAGCAGCCCAATCTGGTCGCAGAACTGCTGCTGGCGGCGATCGATCAGCGCGAGGGCAATCTGGAAGACAGTATTCGCCGCTATCAAGCCATTATTGATAGCAAACCCCAGAACCCGGACATTCTGGGTGGGGCACTGCAAGGGTTAGCCGGAGTGCGGCAGGCAGAGGGAGCGTACCGGGAGGCACTGCTGCTTTATAACCAGGCGATCGCTCTCAATCCTCAAGACCCAGCCCAGCAGCTTGGACAAGCCAGCCTGCAATATCAGGCAAATATGCTGTCGCGATCGGAGGCAGAAGCGATTCTGCGGAGCTGGTTAACCAGTCAGCCGCTCACGAATACTCCGCCAGAGCTGTATAGTCTGGTTGCCGCGCTGCCCGCGAACCCGGCTTACGAAATGCTCTATCGGGCTTTGGTCCAGGCAGACCCAACCCAAATTGGGATACAGGTGCGGCTGGCGGAAGTCATTGCAAAGCAAAATCAAACGGCGGCAATGGCATACGTCGATCAGCTAATTGCCCGCGACCCTGATGATTTGACCGGTTACTTTCTCAAGGGTCAGATTGCTCAGCAGGTCGATGATTTGAACCAGGCAGCCGCCGCCTATGAGGAGATTCTCAAGCGGGAGCCTCAAAATGTGGACGCTCTGTCTGCCCTGGGCGGCGTGAGATTTCAGCAGCGACGCTATTATGCCGCCGTGGATCTCTACAGTGAAGTGCTGGCAATCCGACCCAATCACACGATCGCCCGCAATGCCCTCTCCAGCCTGGAAGGCGTTTTGAAGCGCAGCATTCCGGCACTCCGGCAGGCTCAGCAAAGGCGTCAGGCAGAAAATCAAATCCCTGTCAGTCCTGTGCCGACTCCGCTACCCTCCGCCGAATTTCAGCCGCAGGAAGATACGCCGCTGCCGTGGGAAAGCCGCTCTTGATTGATCTGTTGATTCGCTGTTGATTGGTCTGTTAATTCACCTGTTACTTCATTGCTGATTCATTTGGCGATTCACGCATGACAAAACTGCTGCTTTTCCTAACAGGAATGACCGCGCTGGTGCTGGGTGGATGTACGCCCGCTGCTCCACCTGTGGCAGCCCCTTCGCCGATTCTGATTGTCTCGCCTGCTGGCGAACCCGATGCGTCTGCGAAACGGGCAGAAATTTTGTCGCAAAGCTGGCAAACCTATAAGCAGCGATTTATTCAGGCAGATGGCAGAGTCATCGATCGCGAAGCAAACGATCGCACGGTGTCTGAAGGACAGGCATATGCCATGCTGCGAGCGGTGATGATGGACGATCGCCCTACGTTTGAGCAAACCCTTGCCTGGGCGGAGTCCAACTTGCAGCGTCGGGATGCTCAGGGTCGTCCCACCGATTCGCTGTGGGCATGGAAATGGGGCAAGACGGATCAGGGCAGCTGGGGGACGATCGACGGAAATTTTGCCAGTGATGCGGATATTGATGCGATTACTGCGCTGATTTTGGCGGCGCGGCGGTGGAACCGTCCTGAATATTTGGGTCTTGCCCGTACCAAGCTAGAGGATTTGTGGGAAGTTTCGACCTTCTACGTGCCTGCGGCTTCTTTCAATCAATCTGGTCGTCGCTATCTGCTGCCGGGACCGATCGCCGCCTTTCTGCGGTCGGATGATCCTACAGGGTCTACTGCGCCCGATCGCTTGGTGCTGAATCCGTCTTATTTTGCTCCGGCTGCGTTTCGGCTATTTGCCGAGATTGACCCGGAACGGGACTGGATGAGTCTGGTAAACAGCAGCTACGAAATTCTCAACGATGGGGCAGCGATCTCGAAACTTGGACTACCGAGCGACTGGATTGTGTTGAACCTGAGTACGCGAAGGCTAGAACCCGCCCCGCCCAATTTTTCCCTGCGATCGCTTTATAGCTTTGATGCCTACCGGGTGTGGTGGCGCGTTGCGCTTGATGCGGTCTGGTATCAGGAGCCGCTTGCCCAAAGATTTCTGCAAACCCATCTAGAACCCTTGAAAAAACAGTGGCAGACCGAGCAAAAAATTCTGGCGCGGATTGATCTTGAGGGACAAGCGATCGTCTCTTATGAATCGACCGCACAGTATGCCATGCTGTATGCCGCTTTTACTGCCATTGATTCATCGATCGCATCCCAGATTGAGCAGCAAAAGCTAATTCCCACTTATCAAAACGGTTTTTGGGATAACGATATCGCTTATTACACGCAGAATCTTGCCTGGTTTGGGCTGGCGTTTCCCTATGGTTTAACGGTCGATTGGCGCAAGGCGCAGCATGGTTTCACTCAGGCTCTGACTTCAGGTGTTTAGTTTTGTTCTTCAGCTTGTTCTCTAGTTTGTAATCCGCTTGTGGTGTGTCGGTTTCTGGTTTTTTCACGACTTTATCAACGAATCGAATGTCAGTTAATTAGTTCAAGCCTGTAGTTGATTTTTGCACTTTCCAAGTCACTGTGCATTTACTGTTTGATTCGATGGTAAGTGCATCATTCATTTACCCTTCCTAAAATCTATGATGTCTGACTGGTTTAATTTGTTTCGATTCTGGTTCTCTCGAAAATCATTCCGGTTTGCAATTTTGCTGCTGTTATTTTGCTGTAGCACGATCGCTGTGAGCTTAGTTGCGGTTGGCGATCGCGCCCAAGCAACTCAGCCACTTCAGCAAGCAGAAGAACAAGTGATTCGCAAATTTGCTCTGCCTGAAGATCCTGCCCCGGCTCCGGTATATCGTCCTGCCCCAGCTCCGGTGTATTCCCCTCGCTACTCACCCGAACCTGCCTATTTCCCGGAACCGCCTGCTCCTGTTTACTCAGCTCCGCGTCGTGCGATGAGTGCGCCTGCTCCGGTTGCCCGGACGGAAAGCAGCGATGTGAAAAAGGCTGACACTTCTGCAAAACCAAATCCGGTGGAATATGTGTGGGAGTTTAACCGTAGCCCGGAAACCGGAAATCGGCTGCGGCTAGAAGGCGTTTATCCTGAAGTGCGGCTGGGCTTTACCCGCGCGCGCAACTGGCAGGTGCAGTCCGCAAAGGCAATTATCGAGTTTCGCCAGTCAGCATCGCTGTTGCCCAAAAAGTCGAATCTGACGGTGCGGATTAACGATACGACGTTGGGCACCGTGCCGCTGAATCGCACAAATAATCAGACGGGAAAGGTTGCCTTTAACATTCCAGTCAATTTAATCCAGAACCAGAATGAGATCTCGATTCTGGCAGAGCAGCAAACCGACGAAAACTGTACCAATCCCAACACGCCCACGCTATGGACAGAGATTTTGCCCACGTCGAAGATTGTGTTCAGCTTTTTGCCGCAGCCCGTCACGCTGGACTTTAGCCGCTATCCTTATCCGATCGCCGATGAGTTCAGTCCTGAGCCAAACCAGATTGCTTATCTGCGTCCAAAAACGATGCAGTCTGACTGGTTGACGGCGATGACTCGCTATCAGGCAGAGCTGGGACGGCTGATAGGCTTTCATCCGCTCAAAACCCGCGTAGTAGACAATATTAGCCAGCTTAAAACCGAGGAACGCCTCGTGATTATGGGCACACCCGCAACCCAACCTTTGCTAGTGACCTTGAAGCTACCTTTTACGCTGAAAGAGGGACGTATGCTCGACGGGGAGCAAAAGCCGCTGCCCGATGATGTGGGCGTGTTGATGCTGACCACGCTGCCCGAAAAGCAGATTCCCGTCCTGGTGGCTGCCGGAAACGGCACTGCTGGAATGAACAAAGCCGTTCAATTTCTGGTACAGACCAAAGATCGTCAGCTCGGAACCGGGCAGGCTCTCTTAGTAAACAATCTAGAGTCGCCCCAATCACCAGAACCAAGGGATTGGGCAGGCTATTTGCCCAACGCCGATCGCTTTAAACTGAGCGATGTCTCGATCGATCGCAACGCATTCTTCGTGGATAAAACCGTACGGGGAACCAGAGCGGCTCCTGTCGAGATTCCTTTTCAGACCTTACCGGGCGATCGGGTGCTGCGCGGCAGTACAGTGACGCTGAATTACAGCTACAGCCCTCAGGTCAACCCCCGCAATTCCACGGTGGAAGTCGCGCTGGACAATATTACGCTGGGCGCAGAGCCGCTTCGCGCTCGAAATGGAGGTCGCCATTCGTTTACGGTGAATCTGCCTGATGATGGGGTGCGTCCTGACTCGAAACTGTATGTCCGGTTTATGCTGCATCCGCAGGACAATCAAGTGTGCGGACTGGAAGCCGATCGCCAGCTTTGGGGTACAGTTCACAGCGATACGGGTGTTCATCTGGTGCGTGATACGGTGATTCGCCTGCCCGATCTGAATTTGGTAAAGGCGGGCTTTCCCCTGGCTGCGCCGCAGGATCTCTCGACCACCGCAGTGGTTTTACCCGATCAACCCTCGGATGCTGAAATGAATTTGCTGCTGGCGCTAAGCCGCAGACTGGGGCGCATTACCCAATCAGAGTCAATCCAGCTTCAAACCTATCTTGCTAAAGATGTGACGCCGGAAGTGAAAGCCGAGAAGAGTTTGGTGGCGATCGGGCTTAGCGATCGGCTCCCAGTTCCCGAAGCTCTCACCAGCAAAGGCTTAAACCTGAATACTGCTTTTCTACGGGAGTTTGGCACAACCCAGGTGCAGGCATTGCCAGACGGCGAAGGCGTGGTGAAATCAGTGGTGTCACCCTGGAACGATCGCCATGTGCTGCTGGCTCTCACGGCTCAGCGTGAACAGGGTTTGCGAGATGTGCAGGATTTGTTTGAAATCGATCGTCTGTTTGGGCAGCTTCAGGGCGATACGGTTCTGATCCACCGCAATCAGCCGAACCCTTCTCCATTCGATCCAGATGGCTACAGTCTGGAGTTTCTTAACCGTGCTCCCCGCGAAAAAGTGGTGACGCAGGCAAGCCTGATGGGACGGATTGTGCTGTTCCTGCAAGACCACTGGCTGCTGCTGCCCCTGGGAATTGTGCTGCTGCCGCTGCTGATGTACGGCTTTTCTCAAATCTTTCTGAATCGCGTTGCTGACCGAGGTGCAGAGTCATGACCCATTCACCCAATTTTGCTGCCGAAGCATTCACCAATTCTCGCTTTCCTTTGCTGAAGCGGCTATTTCTCAACGTTCCCATTGCGATCGATCGCTTATTGCCCAACGCAGGTAAATGGACGCTGTTTGCGATCGTGATCGGGCTGCTGATTGTATCTGTGCCGCTGATTGTCACACCTTTAGCCCCGATTCAGCAAGGCATTATTGCCGCAATTCTAATTGTGATCGGCTGGACGATCGTGCAGTCTGAAGAGCGGCAGATCAATCGGCGGGTCAGTGAGCATCTACACCTGTTCCTCGCCTGGATCAGCGTAATTACAACGCTCCGCTACCTTTATTACCGCAGCAGCTACACCCTGAATCTAGATGGCTGGCTGAACGCGACCTTTAGTATCCTGCTGTATGCCGCCGAACTCTATGCCGCTGGAACGCTGCTGATTTCCTACTTTCAAACGCTGCGATTGCGCGATCGATCTCCTGTAGACCTTTCTGCTTTCCCGGAAGCAGACTGGTTCACCGTGGATGTGTACATCCCGACCTATAACGAAGAAGTGGCGATCGTGCGAAAAACGGCTCTGGCAGCGATGGCACTCGACTATCCAGCAGACAAAAAGCGGGTTTATGTGTTGGACGACGGGCGCAAGTTTCCAGAGCGGCGGCTGAAGCTGCAACGAATGTGTCAGGAACTCGGCTGCACGCTGCTGACTCGCGACAACAACGACCATGCCAAAGCCGGAAACATCAACACGGCACTGCGGCGTACAGCGGGCGAACTGATTTTGATTCTCGACTGCGATCACGTTCCATCGCGCCAGTTTCTCAAGCACACCGTCGGTTTCTTCTATCAGCCCAACGTGTCGCTGGTGCAAACGCCCCACTGGTTTTATAACGCCGACCCTTTCGAGCGCAATTTGCTTACTGGGGGACAGGTTCCGGTTCACAATGAGCTGTTTTACAAAGTGATCCAGAAAGGAAATGACTTCTGGAATGCGGCTTTCTTCTGTGGCTCGGCGGCAGTGATTCGCAAGCAGCACTTGCTGGAAGTGGGCGGCATTGCCGTGGAAACCGTGACCGAAGACTGTCACACCTCGCTGCGGCTGCACGATCGCGGCTATCGATCGGTTTACTACGACAAGATCATGGTGGCAGGTCTGGCTCCCGAAACCTTCTCGGCGTATGTAGGGCAGCAGGTACGCTGGGCGCAGGGCATGGCGCAGATTTTACGGCTAGAGAATCCGCTGCTGAATCCCCGGCTGAATCTCTCGGTTCCGCAAAGACTGTGCTACTTTTCCGCCTGCTCGCACTTCTTTTTTGGCTTTCCGCGCCTGATGTATGCCTTTGCGCCAATTCTGTATTTGCTGTTTGGCATTAGCCTGGTACGCGGCTTGGGTCTGGAAACCCTGGCCTATGCCATGCCCCATGTGGTGCTGGGCCTCTACGCCAACTACATCACCAACAAAACGACCCGCTTCTCGTTCTGGAATGAGGTGTTTGAGAATGCGATGGCGTTCCATGCCGGAATTGTCACCTTCCTAGCACTGCTGAATCCGCGCATGGGGTCGTTCAAAGTCACCGACAAAAGCCTGCAAATGACGAATCGCCGCCATTTTGACTGGCGATCGAGCTGGGTGCCCCTGATGGTTTGTGGCCTGCTGGTGCTATCGCTGCTGGTGGTTCCCTTCTGGCTGATTGACTATCCAGCGGCAAAAGAAGCGATCGTCATCAACGCTTTCTGGGCGTTCTTCAGCCTGACGTTGCTGGGTGCAGCCCTGCTGGTCGGCTTTGAGCAGCCCCAGGTGCGGCGGGCACATCGACTTCAGCGGCAGTTGCGATCGGCGGTTTACTGTGGTGAGCAGCTTACCTGCAACGGCATTACGCTCGATGTCAGTGAAGCGGGAGCAAATCTTCTGCTCGATCGCTGGACGGATCTGCCGGATATTGTTGAGCTGGAGCTATGGGGTGATTTTGAGGCGCGGGTTTCGCTCAGTGCCCACATCACTCGCATCACGCCCATGCCGCAGGATCAGGTCAAGGTTGCCGTGGAGTTTGTCGATCTGAGTCAGGCCCAGGCAGATGCCCTCGTGCGCGTAATTTATTCTGATGTGGCAGAGTGGTACGCCCAGGAGCGAACCATTATTGACCATCCGCTTGCCTCCTTTGGGTTCTTGCTCACTGGACCGCTGCGTGCCCTGACCGATCGCCACCCCGCCGAAAAATCGACCCGATTCAAATCCATTCAAACGCTGGCACAAATCTATTGGGGTGGTCAGTTTTATCCTGCTGTCGCAACCGGAGTCAACTCGCGATCGATTCGCCTGGAACTCCTGCCCGATGCCCCGATCGATTCCAGCCTGCTTCAGCTCAACCAGCCTGCGGTTGGATTGCTGCTTGGTTCTCCCAATCCTGAAGCTCAGCCGATTCGTCTGGTGGCTCAGGTGGAATCAGTCATGTGTAGCGATCGAGCCTTTAACGGAGCGATCGACCCCAGCGGCAACTCGGCAACCCAATGCTTGCAAACCCCCGGACTCCGCCTGGAACTGACCTTTCCCCAGCAACTCGACCTCCAACAGCAGTCCAAAATTCGCCAACTGCTCAGAACGGTCTAGCTGTGAGCGATGCAAAGCACTTTCCTGATTAGGGCGATCGGGATTTTGATATCCATTCCATGAGAAATCAAAGGGGCTACATTGCCCCTTGAATACCCCAGTTTTGGGGAACTTTGCAACCCGCAGGCGAGCTACCTTTCGCTCAGAGAGCGGTAAATTCCCCTTGAATTCAGCCGCCCAAAGCGTGACAGCTTGTGCCTTGCCCCCAGATGCAGATTACCTGCTCATCAGATGCTCGACCACTGCCTGCGCGATCGCCTCATTGCCGTGTTTGGACACCGTTTTTCCGGTGCGGGGCGGGTTCAGCGGCTGGTTGAGAAAATCCCAATTGCTGTTAAAGAATTCTTCGGGCTCTAGAATTCGATGGGTCGCGTAATCCTGGAGTCCATCGAGCAAAATGGGCGATTCGGCAAAGTCTTGTCGCGTGATAGTAACGACGGGCAGCTCCAGGCGGCAGGCTTCTGAGAAGGTGCTGAATCCGGGCTTGGAGACGACGCAGCAGCAGAAGGGCATCAGGTCTACCGGGCGATACTGGTATTCGGTAATGGCAACCAGATTCGGCAGGGCGGGCGCATTGCGATCGAAGGTAATAAACTGCCAATCGGGAAAGCGCGTCAGGCTGTCGTAAGGGAGACGATCGATTCCTAGTCCGCCAAAGGTGAGCATAACGGTGCGTTCTTTGGGGGCAGTCAGGTTAAATTTCTGCCGCAGGTCTTCCAACGGAAAGCGAGGTGAGCCGCCTGTTAATCCGACATCAGTAATGTGCGGAAAAGCGGACATTGGCTCGTGAAACGGTAAGCGAAACAGTCGATCGCACTGGTTAAACTGCTCAGCGATCCAGTCGGCTTCTGCCACAAAGTCGCCGCCCCAGGCACGATAAATAAAATCCCAGCCGAAGTTGCTCATCATCCAGCAGGGTACGTCAGCCGCTTTTGCGATCGCGCTTGCTAAAGGCGGAATATCTGCCAGCACTAAACCAACTCGATTTTGCTTAATGAAATTCACTTCGCCTGCGATCGTCCGGTTTGCCTTTGCCCGGATCTGCCGCAGCTTTTCCAGGGTGGCAACTTTGTCCATTGTCAGGCTGTCGGATTGAATAATGCCAATATCCAGCGCGACAGGACGGTGAATAAAATCCTGCGTGATGTAGCATTCCAGCAGCCAGCGCGGGGCAGTGGTGGCAATCATCACCAGCACGTCTGGGTAAAGGGTTTGAATCGCGGCAATGACAGCAGCGGTGCGGGTAGCGTGTCCAAAGCCGTGATTCGTGATGGCAGCGTAGAGAATGGGCTGAGGCATTGAGCGGCGTTTAGTGTAAATCTTTATCCCACACTGCAATATAAACCCGATCGCGATCGTTGCGCTCTACAATGCCTTCTAAATTGCCGCGCTTGAAGGAATATTGATTAGTTTGTCGATCGCGCACTGACATCAGTCCTGCCGCAATTTCTGAACTCATCTTGCCATCGAGCATGCCATCAAGCGTAGACTCCATGATCTCTGGGTCGATCGACTGGTCAAAAGAAGCTTCGGTCTGGCGAATTCGATCGCTGTCCTGGTCATAGATATACGCCAGCGTGATGCGATCGGGCACGACGGTATAAAGGGCAGTTCGCGTGTTGTCCCAATAGCCCACAGAATTTCGCACGGTGGGTTCTCCCAGTTCACGCACAACCGATCGCTCGTCGGTTCCCACGGGAATGCCGGGAATGTTGCGGGCATCATTGGCGGGTGCGGCGGGTCGATCGCTATTCATCGCATCCCGGTATTCTTGCTCGCGTCTGACACTGTTGGATGCCAGTCGTCTGGGCTGGTCTGCGTTCTGGTCTTGAGCCTCTGAGTCAGAATTTTCTCCAGATTCAAACAAGTCTCGAACCAAGCCGGGCAAGTTAGCCGTGGGCGTGGCACTGGGAGAAGCTTCTGGTGTGGGAGACGGGTCAGGAGCCTCAACCGAAGCAGCAGCTTCAGGCGATTCGGCCGGAGCCGGAGCCGTCGTCACCTCAGTCTCGCTTGCTGGAGGCGTTTGCGGAGAATAGTTCCTTACTGCTATCACCGAGACAAGCGCAATACTGGCGATCGTGACTGAACCCAAAAAGGCAAGCGCTCTGGGATTAAATCGACGGGCAGCCGGACGGACAGGGGTGGAGGAAGGGGCAATGGGAGCCGGAGCGGTTGGCTCGTTGGCATTGAAATAGGTGGGAAAGGGAGGAGCCGTGGGCGCAGCAGGCGGGGTCGGAGTCGCAGGGGTCGGATTCGCAAGATTTGGAGCCGCATAATGAGGGCTGACTGCTAGCGTTGCCGCAGTTGAAGGACTGGGCGGGACTGCCTGCGGAGTCGTTTGAGAATTTGCTTGCGTTACATGGGGCAGCATTGCCAGCCAATCTGCGACCGATGCGGGACGATAGTGAATATCAAGTGCCATGCCGCGCATCACCGCTTGATTGGTCGCCGGACTGATTTCGGGACGCAGATCACGAGGTGCAGGCATCGGCTGACGATCGCGCAACACCGAAGACACCGGAACCTGAGTTGTGAGCAGGGCATAGAGCGTTGCTGCCAAGCCGTAAACATCAGTTGCGGGAGTTCGTTTTGCCTGCGCCATGTATTGCTCGATCGGCGCGAATCCTTCGGTGATAATGCTGGTGTGAACCTGGGTTGCGCCTGGCGTAAATTCTCGCGCAATGCCGAAATCAATCAGCACGACTTGATCGGTTCCTTCCCGCAGAATTATGTTTTGCGGCTTCACGTCTCGATGCAGCAGTCCGTTTTGATGCACGGCTTCCAGGGCGGCTCCCACCTGCCGGATGTAGTTAATGGCGATCGTTTCGGGCAAGGGCTGATTGGGAAGGACGATCGCATCTAGAGTCCGCCCCGGCACGTAGTCCATTACCAGATAGGGCACTTCGTCCTCGATGAAAAAGTCATTCACCCGCACGATATTCGGATGCACACAAAGCGCGAGCCGCCGCCCTTCGTCCTGAAACTGCTTTTCGAGCTTGGCATACTGGGGATGCTGCCGCAGATTGGGGTTCATGGTTTTGATCACCACGACGCGATGCAGGTAGTGGTGGGTTGCCTTGAACGTAATGCCAAACCCGCCCTGTCCTAACGGCTGATCAAGGGTATATTTACCGCCCTGTAAGGCTTGCCCGACTTGGATCGTCATGAGTCTTTAGCCGCTTCTCCAAAACACCAATCTGAAGACACCCATTCGAAGACACTCATTAACTGATCCACTCTAGCCGATTGTGTCGAGCGATGCCCCTTCACCGGGACAGATCGATCGGCTGGATTAGAGCCGTTCTGTTCCTTGTTGTACCATGTTTGTCGAGCAATTCGGCTGTATGGGGATGAGTGCTGCGGTGAGGTTGCTCGCTCTAAAATAAACGCATGAATATCGACTACGATTCGGCTTGATGATGCCGGAATGATGCCGAACTCTGGAGAATCTTAACCATAAAACTTCCAGGTTTGCTGGAACCGATATAGGCATTGCTGCCTCCGCTACCGCATGCTTAAAACAGCAAATCCTTGCCTGTCTTTGACAAAGCGATTGGGAAAACTAAATCTTGGCAGTACACTAGTTCTCAATCTATCTGTAAGGATTCGGGCAATATTAATTTGCTAAATGCTCTGCTCCTTTGCTAAATGCTCTGCTTCACTGTTCATAACCAGAACCCTGCCAAAGTTGCCTTATCCCATTCGATCGCCACTAAGCCGTTTATCTGCCTATGTCGCTTGATTTGAACCCGGCGGGTCTCAATTCTGAATTAGATCCCCAATTAAATCCTCTATCAGATTCCAAGCTCAGTTCCGAACAGCTTCAAACGCTGGCACTGAAACAGCAAATGCTTCAGCGATTGCGATCGGGTCTGCGATCGGGTCAGCAGCGGATGGCGGATTGGAAAAGCGGGTCATTGGCAGTTTCAGCGGTTCCGGGATCGGGAAAGTCTACGGGGATGGCGATCGCAGCGGCGATTTTGCTGGCAGAGCGATATTTAAGGTTGAGCAGCACTGCACCGCTTCAGGCAGGAATTCTACCGACCGAACCGTTACCAAATGGGCAGCCCTTTCCCACCGGACAACTGCTGTTGGTGACGTTTACGCGATCGGCGGTGGCGAATTTGAAGGGTAAGATTCGGCAGTATTTGCGCGAACTGTCTTTGCCGTCGCAGGGGTTTCAGGTTTATACGCTGCACGGATTGGCATTGAATATTGCATCGCGGCATCCTGATTTATCGGGCATCCATCTGGAACGGCTGATGCTAATTTCGCCGAATCAGAGCAATCGTTTGATTCGGATTTGTGTGGATCAGTGGATTGGCGCAAATCCTCAGTTTTATCAGCGGCTTCTGGAAGGCAGACAGTTTGACGGCGAAGAAACCGAGCGGCTGCGGCGGCAGTCTGTGCTGCGAACTGAAGTTTTGCCAGAATTGGCGTTTACGGTGATTCACGAAGCCAAAAGCTCTGGCCTGATGCCTCAGGATTTGCTGAAGCTAAGTCAGCAGGGACGCTCGATCGGGGAAGTTGACGACTACAATGTGCTGGAAATTGCGGCAGGCTTATACGATCGCTATCAAGATCTGCTGCGGCTACGCGGATTTATTGACTACGACGATATGATTCTGGCAGCACTGCGGGTTTTAGAAAATGAAAGTGCCTGTCGGTTCTGGCGATCGCAAATCTATGCGGTGTTTGAGGACGAAGCGCAGGATTCTTCTCCTTTGCAAACGCGCCTGCTGGAGATTTTGGCGGCTGATGCGATCGATCCCCATGCGCCGCTTAATCTAGTGCGGGTGGGCGACCCCAATCAAGCAATCAACTCCACCTTTACGCCCGCTGATCCGCTCTTTTTCCGGGAGTTTTGCGAACGCTGTGGCGCAGAAGGAACGCTGGCAGAAATGGATCAAGCCGGACGCAGTAGTCCGATCATCCTTCGCGCGGCAAACTTTATGCTCGACTGGACGAATCAACGCTACAAAGTTGAGCAGTCCCGCGAACCGAGCCTTCCCTTTCGTCCGCAAAAGATTCAGCCTGTGCCGCCAGATGATCCGCAGCCTGATGCCAATCCTGCCCCGGAAGGGAACGGTCTCGAAATTCGCTTTCCGGCGGACACCTACCACACGGTTGATTTGATCGCGCAGCGCGTCGGCGATTTGCTGACTCAGCATCCAGCGGCAAGAGCGGCAATTCTGGTACGGGAAAATCGACAGGGACGGTTTATTGCAGAACGCTTGCGCTATCCGCAGGAATTTGGCATTGACACCGACCTTCAGCAGCTTGGGATCACGATTTACGATGTGGGCGATCGCGATCGACAGTCTCATATTCCTGCTGAAATTCTGGCGTTGCTGCAATTTCTCGATCGTCCTCACTCGCCGGATTTCCTCAAAGCCGCGTTGCAGGTGTTTGTCGATCGTCAGGTGATTCCCACGCAGGATCTCAATTTGCTGGTGAGTTTGCCGGAACAGTTTCTTTATCCGGGACCGCTCGATTCCCCTCAGCCCGAACCTGTCCTGAAAGCTCGCCGCTACTGTACTGCGCTGCTGCGGGCCCGTCTGGAACTGCCACATTTTCAAATCATTCCGTTTCTGGCGATGACGCTGCAATACGAGCAGGCAGAACTCGCTACCGTCGATAAACTTGCAGAGCGACTGGCACAGCAAACCGCCGCCAATCCTTCGCTGTCTGCCGTGATCGAGGCATTGGGGGAAATTGTGCGATCGGAGCGGTTTGAGCCCGTGGAAACCGATGACCCGGAGGAACGCTACATTCGTGCCAAACAGGTGACCATTATCACAATGCACAAGGCAAAGGGTCTGGACTGGGATTTTGTGTTTATTCCGTTTCTGCATGAGCCGCTCATTCCCGGTAGTATGCGCGTGTTGCCCCAGTCGCAGTTTTTAGGAGATTTTGCCCTGCCTGAAATTGCCAGAGCGCAAATTCGCGCCAGCATCCACGGCGAATATCCTTTGCCGGAAACGATCGCTGCCTGGGAACGGGCAAAACAGCTCAAGGTGGCAGAAGAATTTCGCTTGCTTTATGTGGCAATGACCCGCGCTAAGCGACTGCTGTGGATGTCTGCCGCCCGCAAAGCTCCCTTTACCTGGAGTAAGCCGGATAATTTGCAGGATCAGGTTCCCTGTCCGGTGCTGCCTGCCCTTTGTCGGCAGTTTCCGCAAACGTAATTTCCAGCAATGTTTCCAGTAATATCTTCAGCAATACTTTCAATACTTTCAGCAATGTTTCCAGTAATACTTTCAGTAATGTTTCCAGTAATACTTTCAACAATGTTTCTAACAGTAGTTTCAACTATATCTTCAACAATCGTTTCAGTCCTAAAGTCGCCAGTTTTCTCAGAGTAGAATGATCGATACCTTCTTTAGGAGTGCGAACCGTGAACCCGACCGATCGCGATTACACCCTGCTCATCGACAAAAGCGGCAGTATGTCTACACCCGATCAGCGCGGCGGAAGAACTCGCTGGGAAGAAGCTCAGGAATCGACGCTAGCACTTGCGCGCAAATGCGAACAGTTTGGCCCGGACGGCATCACGGTTTACCTATTTTCGGGGCGGTTTAAGCGATACGACGCTGTTACCTCCAGCAGGGTCTCGCAGGTTTTCTTAGAGAATGACCCGATGGGCACGACGAATCTGGCAGCAGTGCTGTATGATGCGCTGGAAAATTACTTTCAGCGAAAGTCTGCCGGACAAACAAAACCCGGAGGAGAAACAATTCTGGTGATTACTGATGGAGAACCAGACGATCGCAAAGCGGTGATGGAAGTAATCGTTAACGCAACGCGCAAAATGGATCGCGACGAGGAATTAGCCATTTCTTTTGTGCAGGTCGGTGATGATGTGCAGGCAACCCGCTTCCTGAAAGCACTGGATGACCAGTTGCAGGGAGTTGGCGCAAAGTTTGACATCTGCGATACCGTCACGATCGATGAAATGGAAGAGATGACGATCGCAGAAGTGCTGTTGAAGGCGATCGAAGATTAGGAAAAGACAGGGAACTCTCTTGTTTGTAGAGCAGCTTTATAGGGCAGCTTTGTAGAGCAGCTTCAGGGAGCGGCTTCGTGGAGCGGCTGGAACCCTAATCCCTCGAAAATTCCCCCTCTCCTCCAACCCCTTTTCTCACAGTCTTTTCCTTCAAGGGGTTTCTTGTGTAACGACTCCGACACACTGACCCTCAGGGAGGCAAAGTGAAATGTCTATACTGAGGACATTACTGAGGACGTTACTCAGGATATTACTCAGGACGTTACTTAAGGCGTTAAGGCGGCTTTGCCTACTAGCACGGGAAAGGGAATAAGGGTAAGGAAATAACCGTATGGACGACTTTTTTCGGGAACTAGAAGAGCTGGTCGATCAGGGATTTGAAGGATTGCTGGAGTTCGTTCGCGTGATCGAAGGCAGAGCCGAACCGGACGACGTGCGAAACGATCGCAACCCCGATGGCAGCAATGTGCAGGTTCAATCTCGCCCAGACACGCAGACAACCCGCCCCACCGCACCGAGCCAAGTGCCGACTGAACGAACCCCTGTCCCCTTTAGCGACTGGTTTTCTCCGCCTACACAGTCACCGACCGTTTCGCTTTCGGGCATTGGCGGACTCTCTGAAGTGCTACGCGAACTGCGTGAACTGGTCGAACTGCCGCTCAAGCGTCCCGAACTCCTGTCCATGCTGGGCTTAGAACCGACCACAGGCGTACTGCTCGTCGGACCACCGGGCACGGGAAAAACCCTGACGGCTCGTGCCCTGGCAACCGAACTGGGAGTGAACTATATTGCGATCGTTGGTCCTGAAGTAATGGGCAAATACTACGGCGAAGCAGAACAACGGCTGCGAAACATTTTTCAGAAAGCGGCTCGCTCTGCGCCCTGTATTGTGTTTATTGATGAAATTGATAGTCTCGCGCCCGATCGCGCCAGTGTTGAAGGCGAAGTCGAAAAACGAGTCGTGGCTCAGCTCTTGAGCCTGATGGATGGCTTTGGCAAAACCCCTGGTGTGATTGTGCTGGCAGCTACCAATCGTCCCGATCAGCTGGATATGGCATTGCGTCGTCCAGGACGATTCGATCGCGAAGTGCAGTTTCGAGTGCCCGATCGCCGGGGACGCATGGAAATTCTGCAAATTCTGACGAAGTCGATGCCGTTAGACGACACGGTCAACCTGGAAGAGATTGCTGATTTGTCGGTGGGCATGGTGGGCGCGGATTTGAAGGCACTCTGCCAGAAGTCGGCATATTTGGCACTGCGGCGACTTCTGCCAGAGTTTGATAGTCCTGTTCCTGCCTGGATGAAGGTGACCCAGGCTGATTTCATGCTGGCGATCAAGCAAATTAAGCCTGCGGTACTGCGATCGGTTGAAGTGGAAGCACCGAAGACAACCTGGGATGACATCGGCGGGCTAGAAACAATCAAACAAACCCTTCAGGAATCCGTTGAAGGGGCACTGCTTTATCCAGAGCTGTATCGCCATACAAAGGCAAAGGCTCCACGCGGCATTTTGCTCTGGGGTCCGCCGGGAACCGGAAAAACGCTGCTTGCTAAAGCGGTTGCGGCTCAGGCACGGGCAAACTTTATTGCGGTCAATGGTCCTGAACTGCTGAGCAAGTGGGTTGGTGCATCAGAACAGGCAGTGCGAGAGCTGTTTACACGGGCACGTCAGGCGGCTCCCTGCGTTGTGTTTGTCGATGAGATTGATACTCTGGCTCCGGCACGGGGCAGCTTTATCAGCGACTCCGGCGTGAGCGATCGCGTCGTGGGACAACTCCTTACCGAACTCGACGGCTTGCAGGATTGCCCAAATGTGCTGCTCGTTGGCGCAACGAACCGACCAGAGGCACTTGATCCGGCTTTACTGCGATCAGGGCGACTCGATCTGCAAATTAAGGTCGATCTCCCCGATCAAAATAGTCGTCTCTCAATCTTGCAGGTGCATAACGGCGATCGCCCCCTTGCCGAAGAAGTGGATTTAAACCACTGGGCAGCCCATACCGAAGGCTGGAATGGGGCAGATCTCGCGCTGCTGAGCAATCAGGCAGCTCTGGAAGCAGTCCGCCGCTATCGCAACGAGGGACAAACCGATCCCAGCAGTCTGCAAATTACCACCGCAGACTTTACCACTGCCCATCGGCGATTAGCAGATCAGAGAGGTGAGGGGGTTGCTTCGGGAAGTTTGTAGGGCGGAAAGTTTATTGTGAAAGCACGGCAATAAAAAACCCGATCGCCTCAGATCGGGTAAAGCTTGATTTTGCAGACCGCCCTGATTCAAATAGGATGACCTGAATCAATTTCTAGCGGCTCATCGAATCATTTAGCGCATCCGTCGATTCGTCGATTAGTTCAGTTCCACTTTGACGACTTTGTTGCGCTCTTCCTGCTGTTTAGGCAGGGTCAGGTGAAGAATGCCGTCTTTGTATTCGG
This sequence comes from Leptolyngbya sp. GB1-A1, assembly GCF_039962475.1. Lineage (NCBI taxonomy): Bacteria > Bacillati > Cyanobacteriota > Cyanophyceae > Leptolyngbyales > Leptolyngbyaceae > Leptolyngbya > Leptolyngbya sp. GB1-A1. The sequence continues at coordinate 29,777 of NZ_JAMPLI010000012.1, forward strand.
CTTGAACCTGCGTATTTTGAATTCGTGCAGGCAGCGGAATCACGCGCTGGAATGTTCCATAGTAGAACTCGCTGCGGCTCATTCCTTTATCTTCAGAGCGAATCTCAGACTTGCGCTCACCTTTGATCGAAACTATATCCTCAGTAACTTCAACGTTGAGGTCTTTGGCATCCACACCAGGAACTTCAAGCTTGAGCTGAACTACATCTTCGGTTTCGCTCAGTTCTGCCGCAGGCATTCTGCCAAATGTCTTCCAGTCGTCACCAACTGTGGGAGCGATCGTATCCGCAAAGAGGCGGTCGAACTGACGTTGAAGCGTGTCAATTTCCTGCCAGGGATTCCATCGAATGATTGCCATAGGGTTCTTCCTCTAATCAATTTTTCAATGGTTTAGTGATTGAACAAGCGTTTCACCTGTTCCTTAATTGTTATTCTAGGCAGTGTTTTCATTGAGGGCAGTACGGTCAAACCGATCGTATTCGTTGGGATTGCCGAACTCCTGCATCGCTTCAGGCAAGAGTGGCTGAAAAACAGAGCTGGTCACGATAGGAACTCGGTTTTGATCCATCTCTGTAATTGGCACAGAGCGTGATATTGGTGTATCCACACTCTCGCAGACACATCATAAATTCTTCGCGCCCAAACCAGTGCAGCGGAAGATGCTGTAATTCTGTATCGATCAGCTTTCCATGTTTCCATTTCTCGTATCGAATGAGCGTATGCTCAACTTGCGCTATCCAATCAATCCAGGATGACGTTTGCATGACAATGACTGAGCCATCTAAGCACGTAATGGGCTCTCGCTGTTGCACAATGTTTTCTGTTTTGAAAGAGCCAACAGGTAATTCTAAATCGATAAAGATTTTTCCATTAGGTTCTAAATGCCTAGCAAATGCTTGTAATGCCGCGATCGCTGCTGTGCGATTTCCTAGCAGCATAAACGAACCAAAAGTCACAACAATCGCACTAAACTTACCCGGAAGATCCAGGTTTTCTATCGAACCCTGATAAAGCGCAGGCTTTAAACCTCTGGCTGCGCAATTTCGTTTGCAAGCGGTAAGCATATCGGCTGATGCGTCAATTCCCTCGACATTCAGCCCCGCCTCTAGTAGAGGAATGAGTAAGCGTCCTGTACCAACCATTCCCTCTAAAATTCTTCCGTCAATTTGGGAGAGATGCTGTATGAAATAAGGAACATCAACATATTCCCCAGCAACAGGTTTGGTAAGCTCATACACTTCTGTACAAAGGCTTCCATAGGTAGTTAGCGTCATCCTGCTATCATCCTGTCGCGATCGCCAGAGGGTTGATCCTTCACCGCTTCACTCGTCTCCTTCGTTTTCTTCGTTAACCTTCCACTGTCCAGCAGTTTCCGCAGCGCGGTATGGCGCAACCTCATAGGGCGAGGCTTCGCCGTTCTCCCTCTGGGGTAATCGAGTGGGGACTAGCTCTAGCTGTGTGGGTGGGTTGGGCTGATAGGACGGGGCGGGCGCACGGCGACGGCGAGAAACGTTTTCTTCGGTGGTTTCTTCCGCGACGACTTCATAGAGAATTGCTCGCTTTTGATCCTGTCCTTTTCGCAAAATCCGCCCTAACCGCTGAATATACTCCCGCGCTGAACCCGTTCCCGATAGCAGAATTGCAACGCTCGCTTCAGGAACATCTACGCCTTCGTTCAGCACATGGGAAGCGACCAGCGTTTTATAGGTTCCTTCGCGGAAGTGCTGCAAAATTTCGTGGCGTTCTTTCACAGGCGTTTGGTGCGTAATTGCCGGGATCAGGAATGATTGTGAGATCCGGTAAACCGTCGCGTTGTCGTTCGTAAAAATCAGCGTTTGCTCAGGATAGTGTTGCGCCAGCAAATCGGCTAACACGCGCAGTTTGCCTTCGGTTCCCAGAGCAATCGATCGCGCTTCTCGGTGTGCCAGCATTGCCCGCCGTCCCGCCTGAGATTGGGCACTTACCTGCACAAATCGCTGCCAGCCATCCAGCGACCCCAACCGCACATTCATCCGCTGCAAAAAGCTGTTGCGCGTTTGAATCAGCGTATCGTAGCGGCTGCGCTCCTGCTCCGAAAGTTCCACCTTAATTTGCACAATCTCATGGTGTGCCAAAGCTTTTCCAGCAAGCTCTTCGGCTGTGCGGCGATACACTACCTTTCCCAGTAGCAGATCCAGATCCGCGTGTCTACCGTCTGATCGATCCGGAGTTGCCGTCAGTCCCAGCCGATAGGGAGCGATCGTAAATTCTGCAATCACTCGATTAAAGTCGCTCGGCAAATGGTGGCACTCATCGCAAATTAGCAGTTCGTAGCGGTTTCCCAGTGATTCGGCATGAATTGCAGCACTGTCATAAGTGGCAACGAGGATAGGCGAGCGATCGCGGGAACCGCCCCCCAGCAAGCCGACTTCTGCATCAGGAAACGCCGCTAGCAGATGGGCATACCACTGGTGCATCAAGTCCAGCGTTGGAACTGTGATCAGCGTACTGCAACCCGTCGCCTGCATCGCCATCTGCGCCAGATAGGTTTTTCCCGCCGCTGTGGGCAGCACGACCACTCCTCGCCGCTGAGCCGCAATCCAGGCAGAGAGGGCTTCTTGCTGATGCGGATAGGGCTGACGCTCGAGCTTCGCCGCCAGATTCACCGAAGCAAAATCAGGCACAGAATTATTAAAGGCAACCGCTTCAGCCTTGAGGCGATCGATCAGCTCAGAATACTGAATTGCCGGAATCCGAAACTTCTCAATGCGATCGTCCCAAGTGGCAAAGTCAACCCAGGCTTTTCCGCGGGGTGGCGGATGTAGAATAAGCGTTCCGCGATCGAAGGTCAGGGTAGGAGTGCGCCCCATAGGAAAGGAAAGTTGCTGATGGTTATGAATTCTATAAAGCTAACAGTTTAGAAATTGGAATAACGTTCCGTGGCTCGGTAATCTTTACGGAAGAGATTAATCGGATAAATGTTAGAGACAATTTAGTCTTTGGCAAAGTAGATAAATTGCCGCCAGAAATACAAAAATCTCGGCAAGGAATTCAAACGAACGAAACCGAGGCTCCTTCCCATTTTGCCGATGAACCCCGTTTCATTAGCTGATTCAAGCTTGTTATTTTTCTAGGTGTAATCAAATTTCTTATTTTTCTTCTGAGATAATTGTGAGAAAGCGGAATGACGAGGGGTGCAAGAATGCAGCTTAAAAGTCGGGCAAGTGGTTTGAGCAGGGCTGTCCTGATTGTTTCGATTCTGAGTTTATCGATCGCCGCATTCGTTAACCGCGCCGCCGCCCGTCCCGCAGACCTTTTTTCACCCTATCTAGAGCAAATTCGGCAAGCAATCCCGCCCCGTGCCGAAATGCGTTTACCGTCGCAAATTCTGCTCGGAGGTCTGGGTGGGCTAGATCCAAATACCTTAATTGTGAAAGTGTTGCCCACCGCAACACCGCCTCGCCTCACAATTAGCCTGTTCACCTGCGAGCGGGGACAATTTCCCTGCTTGGTGGGGAGCTTTGCCGCCGAACTGGCTACCTCTGCTAATGCGCAGCGCGAACTCAGCCGACATCAGGCAATGGTAGCCCCGATTACGCTGACGGAAGGTGTGCGTGGATATTTAATGGAAGGAAGCAACCAAGCGCCGCCCTCGGATTTCTCTTCTTTAATGTGGCAGCAGGATGGGATGACTTACACCGTGAGTTTTCTCGCAGCAGAGCGGCAAAATATCCTTGATATGGCGCGTCAGATGGCAACCGCCCCGCCTCTCAAATCGCTTCAAATTCAGTAACATAAAAAAGGCTTATCATTTGAGCTAGCCTTCCTGGTTCACCCACGGCAGAACGGCAGCGAGTATTTTTACCTAAAATTTTTTAAGAGAGCCGATCGCCCCAAAAGCCTTTACCTGCGGTCGATCGCCGATTTTCTCTAGCTCTGATTTATCCTGCTGCCGCATTTTTTACTATTTTTTAGTGATCCCTTGGGTGATAAGCTGAGGTTGGCGAATTTCAAACGTTCAGGCTGTTTTCAACCTTTTATTAAGCTGATCACACGATAGGCGCAAGCATGGTCACCACAGCAGAAAAAACCAACGTTGGTTACATTACACAAATTATTGGTCCCGTAGTCGATGTCCGGTTCCCGGCGGGACAAATGCCCCGGATCTACAACGCGCTGCGCGTGACGGGCAGAAACACCGCAGGCGCAGATGTTGCCGTTACCTGCGAGGTACAGCAGCTTCTGGGCGACAACCAGATTCGTGCAGTGGCAATGAGCACCACCGATGGCTTGGTGCGCGGTATGGAAGCGTACGATACGGGTGCGCCTATTAGTGTGCCCGTGGGTAAAGCCACCCTCGGTCGAATTTTTAACGTGCTGGGCGAACCGGTAGACAATAAAGGTCCGGTCAACGCAGAAGAAACTTCTCCGATTCACCGTGCAGCTCCCAAGCTGACCGACCTGGAAACCAAGCCCTCTGTGTTTGAAACAGGCATCAAAGTGATCGACCTGCTGACCCCCTACCGTCGGGGCGGCAAGATCGGTCTGTTTGGCGGTGCGGGCGTGGGCAAGACCGTCATTATGATGGAGCTGATCAACAACATTGCAACCCAGCACGGTGGTGTGTCTGTGTTTGCAGGGGTAGGTGAGCGGACTCGCGAAGGCAATGACCTTTACAACGAAATGATCGAGTCTGGGGTAATCGACAAAGAAAACCCTGAGAACTCGAAAATTGCGCTGGTCTATGGTCAGATGAACGAACCGCCGGGTGCCAGAATGCGCGTCGGTCTGTCGGGTCTGACGATGGCAGAATACTTCCGCGACGTGAACAAGCAGGACGTACTGCTATTCGTTGACAACATCTTCCGCTTCGTTCAGGCAGGTTCCGAAGTATCAGCTCTGCTCGGACGGATGCCTTCTGCGGTAGGATACCAGCCGACTCTGGGAACGGATGTGGGCGACCTGCAAGAGCGCATCACCTCCACCACCGAGGGTTCGATTACGTCGATTCAGGCCGTTTACGTGCCTGCGGACGACTTGACCGACCCCGCTCCGGCAACCACCTTTGCTCACCTCGACGGAACCACCGTACTCTCTCGTGGTCTGGCAGCAAAAGGAATCTACCCGGCAGTAGACCCGCTCGATTCCACCTCGACCATGCTCCAGCCTGGCATTGTAGGCGATGAGCACTACAACACGGCGCGATCGGTGCAGTCGACGCTTCAGCGTTACAAAGAGCTTCAGGACATCATCGCAATCCTGGGTCTGGATGAGCTGTCAGAAGACGATCGTTTGATTGTGGCCCGTGCCCGCAAGATCGAGCGATTCCTGTCGCAGCCGTTCTTCGTAGCAGAAGTATTTACCGGTGCGCCTGGTAAGTACGTCACCCTGGAAAAAACGATCAAGGGCTTCCAGATGATCCTCTCCGGTCAGTTGGATGATCTGCCAGAGCAGGCATTCTATCTGGTGGGCGACATTGATGAAGCGGTCGCCAAGGGTGAAAAGCTCAAGTCTGAAGGGAAGTAAGGGTGAAACGGTTCGGGCATTGGAACACTAGCTCTGATGCCTGAATCTGCCCGATTGAACGCTGAGGAAAACTATGCCACTAACAGTTCGTGTTGTCGCTCCAGATAAAACGGTTTGGGATTCAACGGCAGAAGAAGTGATTTTGCCCAGTACGACCGGACAGCTTGGAATTCTTCCTGGTCACGCTCCCTTGCTTTCTGCGCTTGATGTTGGCGTAATGCGTGTGCGGGCTGGCAAAGACTGGACTGCGATCGCACTCATGGGCGGATTTGCTGAAGTCGAATCGGATGAAGTCACGATTCTGGTGAATGCTGCAGAGCGGGGGGATGGGATCGATCGTGAGGCTGCCCGGACTGCTTACAGCGAAGCCGAGGCAAAGCTCAATCAGGTGCGCGGTAGCGGTTCCCGCCAGGAGCAATTCCAGGCAGAAAGAAACGTTCGTCGCGCTCGTGCCCGATACCAGGCAGCAGGCGGAATGGTTCAGGTTTAACTTATTCTCAAGTAATCTGAATAACCAATCAGGGCGTAGAGCAATCTGCGCTCTTTTTTGTTTGCATAAAGTAGAGCTATGACTGAGACAAGAGAACGTTTAAAGTTACAGCTTCTTAGCCAGGAGTAGAAATTCATTTTGTTCTGACTCTAGAGACATACTTTACGTCCTCGTGAAGAATTACAAAGCGTCTCTACTTCTTTCATACACTGAAGAAATAAAGAAGCTCCTCTGTCCAGTTTTCGGGGTACATCATATACACAGCTTATGAGGATGAAAGATGAATGACCCAACTCTTGCATTTCTTGTGTCACTGCTGCTGAGTGTAGGTGTTCCGCTTATTCCTCAGCGGCAGGCAAGGTGGATTACTGCTATCATTTTGACGATTATTGTAGGGTACTCAGGATATTCAGTGGGCTACAGGCAGGCTTCTAAAGGTGAGAAGAGCTTTTTTAATCTCATTCAACCAAACTCTCCCCAGACGCCTCAGGAGAAGAGGAATGATGGTGCACTTTCCTTTAGTCCACCTCCTGTCTCTGCTCCTTCCCCCTCTCCTAGTCAAACTGCTAGTCCCTCTGTTAGCCCAACTCCCCCTCCTCCTACCATCCCAACGGCTTCGCCTGAGTCTAAAAATAGGTTTCAGGTAAAGTATGAGAATAGAGAATATCCTCAGAGTCAGTGTGGACGAATTATAGGTGCACCTGTCTACCCTGTATTCATTGCAGGTAGTTGGAGCAATTACCAGAGAGTGAGAAGAGAGTTTTGCAGAGATGCCTACTATGACTATGTAGGAGGTAGAATCCAAGTCGCCTCTTTTAGCGATGAACCAGAAGCAAATGACTTTGTCGTCTTTATGAAGCAGCATTTCAATGAAGCATGGAAGGGCGAACCTCAATAGCGTGCATCACATCATGTAGATGTTGCACAATACTCCAGTATCTAATTTAGAGAGTAGCTCTATGCTAGAGTTACCCGCTTGAAATATTAGTCATTCTCTATATTGCTGTAAACAATACATATCTTTTAGATTTCAATGCATGGATTGACGAAACTGTCTGTGAGCTGCGCGATCGCTGCTGGCATGAGATCGATATTGAGCATTTGATCGACGAGGTTGAAGATTCGGGCAAGTGGGAACGGAGAGGAATAACGAGTCAACTTGTCCGTCTTTTGCTCCACCTACTCAAATGGCAGTATCAGCCGCAGAGACGATCGGATAGCTGGCTCGACTCAATTACCGATGCGCGAACTCAGATTGACTTGACGATTGAGGATAGTCCCAGTCTGAAAAACTATCCAGCAGAGCAGCTTCAGGCAAGCTACGATCGGGCCCGACAACAGGCAGCGAAGCAAACAGGTCTGGCAATTTTCACCTTTCCCGAAGAATGTTCTTATACGATTGAGCGAGTTCTCAATGAGGATTGGTTGCCGGAAGATGAATTGTGACGGCTGCTGATTTAACCGCCTCAATTAACTAGTAACCGCCTATATTAAGATCTGACTTTCATTCAAGATCATCATGAGCATCGCGGCGGAACTTTGGGAAGCTAATCAGGATTTGGCGATCGGCTGTCTCAATAACGCTTTTGTGCAGGGAATTGGCAACGGCAGTTTACCGAGGTCAAACTTTGCCTATTACGTGGGACAGGATGCTTTTTTTCTAGAGGCGTTTGCCCGTGCCTACAGCATTGCGGCGGCGAAAGTGCCCGACTGGAAAGGATTTGGCGTGTTTCACGGTTTGGCAGCAGGCGTATTGCAGGAATTGCAGCTTCACCAGAGCTATGCGACGCAGTGGGGCGTGAATTTACAGGACGTGCAGCCGGGAACTGCGACTCGTCGATATACAGATTTTTTGCTGGCAACAGCCTGGAGCCAGGAAGTGGGAGTGACGATCGCCGCGATGCTGCCCTGCATGAAGCTCTATGCGTTTCTCGGACAAAAGCTAGCCGCGAATGGTATCCCTGACCACGCCTACGCTGACTGGATTCGCATCTACAGTAGCAATGAGTTTGAGCCGCTTGCCGATCAGCTTGCTGCCCTTGCCGATCGCTACACGGTAGACTCTCCGCTTGCCCGATCGACCTATCGCTATGCGATGCAATGTGAGCTGGACTTCTTTCAGGCAGCCTGGGAAGTGGCATGAATCGGGAAAAATCGATGCGTAGCAGCTTCCCTGGGCGTAATCATAACGAGTTTGGTAAGAAATCGCTAATTTTCTGTTGTATGCGTTACCATAACAAGTAAAGGTTACTCATCTGCACAATGGTAGATGAAGAACCAAATTAGCTCATTGAATGGGGTAAAAGAAACGCTCTTCGTTCCTTTTGAAGTGACCTTTTAGGGTGCATTGGTAGCTCTTTAAGCATTAAGATTGCTGGACAAAATCTCGCTTCAAGACGTAGTTCACAATTTTATCGTGCTGCACCTTTTGATGATTGATTGCTATCAAACTTCTCTCCCTTTGAGAAATTAATTCAGGAAATGCTTACTGCTTTTTAATTGGGCTGATTACACTTCAAATATCAGTAGTACTCCACGCAGAAACCGTAATTAACCTTTTCGAAAACTCTTTTTGAAAACTATAGTATTTAGGTTTAGCTCTTGAATTATTACTCAACGATACGGTTAGTAATCAAGGCATGATCTCTTTCAAACGGCACTTGCGAAAATGAATTAGTTTTTACAACTCAAATTTTGGAGTCGATGCGTAAATTGCCTTGTTCAAATCCTTCAGGCTTGCCATCATCCCCCAGTCAAACTTGACCATTATCCACGAAGATAAAAGCTCATTGAGGATCCCTATGTCGCACTCTGTTAACACAATTTCTAAGCAAGAATCTGTTATCAGTGCTGGTCGATCGGCTCAACAGATTAAGGCAGAAATAGAGGCAACATTTGGGTTCATTCCTCCATTTTTTGAGCCAGCAGAGCATGCTCCTCAGGTATTAGAAAACCTTTGGCAGCACACGCTCACTGCTTACGTTTATAATCCTTTACCTGCTCTGTTTAAGGAAAAGCTTTCTGCTTACCTTTCGCGATTTTGTGGCATTCCTTACTGCATGATTTGCCATAGCTGCACTCTGCGTCCGCTGGGGCTGGCAGCACAGCAAGTTTTAGCATTACTGGAGGCACCCCCACCCTCACCAGAGGAGCTAGAAGCTCACCTCAGAAGACTTTCAGCCCAAACTTATCCGCTGTTGGACTGGTCAACCTTAACTCCATTGATGGAAGAGAGCCTGCTACAGGCAGCAATTTTTATTGCCCTCGATAGCGAGCAGTCAGAACATTGTCGAAGTGCTTTACAGGATTTTCTAGGTGCTGCAAATTATAAGCATTTGGTTGCCTTTATTGCTTATGTCAAAACTTGTCATACCTGGATGGAGTTTCATCCGGAGGTGGCGTACGAAGCAGACCAGCGCGTGCAGGACAACCTGAGCGCACTACTCGCAGATGAGCCGAATTTGGCTGACTTCTTTCGCAACTATCGAGAGCGGGTGAAGCAAGAGCGCCAGAGCCGGGCGGAACAGCTTGCCGAGCTTGCAAGGCAGCAATGGCGAGAAAAAATGCTGCGTCAGCAGGTTGAGCGTGAGCGGATGATGACGAAAATTGCTCAGCGCATTCGTCGATCGCTCAATCTAGAAGAGATTTTAAGAACTGCCGTATGTGAGGTTCAGCAGTTTCTGCAAGCGGATCGCGTGTTTATCTACCGCTTTGAACCTGATTGGAGCGGTGAAGTAACGGTCGAATCCGTTGTTCCAGAGTTTTTATCGATCGAGGGAACCAAAGTTACCGATTCTTTCTTTATCCAGCCCGGCAACCGCAAGCTATATCAGCAAGGGCGTATCCAGGCGATCGATGATGTTCGTGCTGCAAATCTCTCCCCATGCCATCTTGAGCTGCTGACTCGGCTCCAGGTGCGGGCAAATTTAGTTGTACCGATTGTGCAGGGCGAACAGCTCTGGGGCTTGCTCGTTGCAAATAGCTGTATCGATGCTCGCCAATGGCAGCCGATCGAGCTTGATTTGCTCAAGCAGCTCTCCACTCAGTTAGCGATCGCCATCCAGCAGTCTGAACTGCATCAACAGGTGCAGACCGAACTGATTGAACGTCAGCGATCGGAGGAGAAAATTCGTGAGCAGGCTGCTCTGCTGGACATTACAACCGATGCAGTTTGGGTATTAAATCTAAACAACCAAATTCTATTTTGGAATCAGGGAGCTGAACAGCTATACGGTTGGCAGAAAGCCGAGGCATTCACCATGAGTGCTAGACATCTTCTTGCTCCGAATAGTTCTCCTCAGCTTGAAGACATCCAAAAAGTAGTGTTTGAAACTGGAAAGTGGCAGGGAGAGCTGCGCCAACTGACCAAAGATGGCAAAGAGATTTTGGTCGAGAGCCGCTGGACTGCGGTGTTTGGAGAGAACCAGCTAAAATCTATCCTCGTCGTTAATACAGACATTACTCAAAAGAAACAGCTTGAAAAACAGCTCCTTCATGCCCAGCGATTAGAGAGCTTGGGAACGTTGGCAGGCGGCATTGCCCATGACCTGAACAACATTTTGACGCCGATTCTCGCGATCGCCCAACTGCTTCAGATGAAACTAACGGACGCGGATGCATCGACTCTTGAATTCCTGAAGATGCAGGAAACGAATACGAAACGCGGAGCCGCATTAATTAACCAAATTCTGGCGTTTGCGCGCGGGTCTGAGGGTCAACGCCAAGTACTTCAATTGCAGAATTTAATTTCAGAGGTGAAGCAGGTTACTGCCGGAACTTTTCCAAAGTCGATCGGAGTTCATACCCATATTGACCCTGATCTTCATCCGATTTCTGCTGATCCAACGCAATTGCACCAAGTGCTGATGAACCTTTGTGTCAATGCTCGTGATGCCATGCCCACAGGAGGTTCCTTAAGCATCTCTGCTGAAAATTTATTCATTGACGAAAGCTATGCCCATGTTCACTTAGATGCCAAAGTTGGTCCTTATGTGCTGACGTCTGTTGTCGATACGGGGATGGGTATCTCGCCTGAAGCGATTGATAAAATCTTTGATCCTTTTTTCACCACGAAAGAATTGGGAAAAGGAACAGGACTCGGACTATCAACGGTGAATAGCATTATCAGAAGTCATGGGGGATTTTTAAACGTTTACAGCGAAGTTGGACAAGGAACCCAATTCAAGGTTTACCTCCCCGCAATTCAGGGAGTGGAAGCCCAATCGGCAGCAGATCTGGAACAACCGCTTGGACATGGAGAACTCGTTCTGGTCGTCGATGATGAAGCCCTGATTCGAGAGGTGACAAAAACGTCCCTAGAAACCTCTGGCTACAAGGTTTTAACTGCCAGTGATGGCATTGATGCTGTTGCTGTCTTTGCGGAACACAAGGATAAGGTAGACATCGTCTTAATGGATATGATGATGCCGAATATGACAGGTTCAGCAGCAATGCAGATCCTCAGAAAAATGAACCCGCTGGTCAAAATTGTTGCGTTGAGTGGGCTACCTTCCAGTGAAAAAGTGAGGGAAGTGATGAATATGGGAGCGACTGAATTTCTCGCAAAACCCTACACAGCGCAGGAATTACTGAAAACAATGCATGTCGTTCTTCAAAAAAATCGATCGCCCGAAACTCCAGATCTAAATTGACTTGTGGCACATTGAGCAGCAGCATTTTTCCTTTATCGTGCGGCCAATGCTTAGACCGATCGTTTTTCTAAATAATCATTTTTCTAAATAATTGTGTTTGCGGGCTTTAGCGTCTAGTAGATGAAAGTGCCTGTAATGCACAATTATTTTTTTGCGGCAATGCTGCTAGCGGGTGCAGGTTAAGACAAACTCTCTGGCATGAAGAAGGTTAATGTCTTGCAGGACTGTTAACAATTTGCCGCACACCCTATAGAACTTGGACATCCTTAGTTTCAAGAATGCTCGGTGAACGAGTATTGATATTCGGATTTCAAAAGCTTTAAGATCGTGCAGGAATCGTAGTGGATAATGCCGGGAACTCTCTGAATCTTATTAAACAACGCTAACAGGTCTTCGTGGGTGCCAAAGCAGGCATCCATAATGATGTTGTAGTGTCCGGTGACGATCGCCACAAACTGCACTTCTGGCAGGGTAGATAGAAAATCTGCAACGGCATCAATGCGATCGCAGGCGACGTTGATTCGCATCGTGACAATATGAGGGACACCGAGCTTGCGGGGGTTAAGCTGGGCACGGATTTGCATTACGCTCGACTGAAGCAATCGCTGCACCCGATAGCGGACGGTGGATTCGGGCAGGGACAACTGCTTGGCAATATCGGTAAATGCCTTGCGTCCATCCTCCTTCAGCAGATTAATAATGTCTTGATCAACCTCATCCAGCGGCACAACTTCTAGCGGAAACGGGGTTTGAGTCATGAGTGCAATCCTACTTGCAATCCGGAATTAGCCAAAGTCGCAAAGTGATTCATAAATGCTTGCGATATCAACAATAAATCAAAGATGAATTAACTTTGTATCAATTAAAACGGTTTTCGGTTACGGTTGTCACTAAGTTGTTGAATGTGACTAAGTTGTTGAATGTCACTCAAATGTCACTCAATCGTAAAAGTGTAAAAGTGACATTTCTCCGAACAGTGGAGCGTTTGCCCCTGCCGTCTTCTTTCTAGAGGCATTCGCTTCGATCCCACCTTCAAAATCAGGAAAACTGCTGTGCCGCGCTACCAGCCTCTTAATGCCCTTGAATTTGCTCGCTTTATCGGGATTCGTACCTTTGCCCGTCTGCCCCACATTCAAACTCTGGATGCAGTGGATGTGGCGATCGTCGGGCTGCCGTTTGATACTGGAGTGACCTACAAGGTCGGAGCACGGTTTGGACCCGAAGCAGTTCGCAGCGCGTCGGCAATTTTACGTCCCTACAATCGGGAACTCAAGGTAGATGTGTTTGACACCCTATCCTGCATTGACTACGGCGATGCGCCTGTCGTGCCGGGTTACATTCACGATAGCTATGCGGCAATCGCAGACACCGTTCGGCCGATCGCTGAAGCAGGTGTGATTCCGCTGGGCATTGGCGGCGATCACAGCATCACCTTAGCAGAACTGCGGGCACTGGCAGCCGTCCACGGACCCCTCTCGCTGGTGCATTTTGACGCCCACTGCGATTTGTGGGACAGCTACTTTGGGCATCGCTACACCCACGGAACTCCCTTTCGGCGCGCGGTGGAAGAAGGCTTGATTGTGCCTGAGCGATCGATTCAGATTGGAATGCGTGGACCCGTTTACGACGAAGACGATGTGCAGTTGTCGACGCAGTTGGGATTCCTGGCTCTGTCTACCACGGAGCTGCTGAGCTACACACCAGCGCAAATTGGGGCGATCGTGCGCGATCGAGTTGGTGATACGAAAGCGTTTCTTTCCTTTGATGTGGATTTCTTTGATCCGGCATTCGCTCCTGGCACAGGCACTCCTGAAGTTGGCGGACCCACTAGCTTTCAGGGACTTGCTTATCTGCGATCGTGCGTTGGCTTAAACTGGGTCGGGGCAGACGTGGTAGAAGTGCTTCCCGCTCAAGATCACGCCCAGATTACCGCTCAGCTTGCCGCTCAGGTCGGCTATGAGTTTCTATCGCTGGTTGCCCTGAATCGACTCAAGCAACAGACCGCCGATCGCCCAACCGTGCTGGCAGAGTTCTAAAAGAACACGATTTTCCGGCGTTGCTGAATCGGAGTATGATACGCCCCACTAGCCACCTAAAGTTGGGGGGAACCAGAATTCAAAGTCCCCCAGCATTGGGGGATTTAGGGGGCGATACAGAAGCTAAATTTGCACCCTTCATATCCCGATTCAGCAATACCAATTTTCCTTATCCCCTCATCTCGTCATCTTTCCATTTCCTGATCTCCCTACCCCCTTATTTATCCACGCACCCACCTACCCCTATGCCCTCTGTTTGCGAAAGCTGGTTCTCGACCCAAAAAATTTCCGATCGCCTTTATCTGATCACCGAGCCGCACTATTACTGGTTTAATCGAGCAAATTTGTGGCTGATTAAGGGACAAAAGCAGGACTTGCTGATTGATACGGGGCTGGGCGTTTCCAGTTTGCGGCAGTACATCGCGTCGCTGATCGATAAGCCGCTGCTGGCGATCGCCTCCCACATTCACTTTGATCACGCAGGCGGAATGCACGAATTCGATCGACGGGCAATCCATGCGGCGGAAGCCTCTGCGCTGCGAACTGGAGATGACTATGAGGCACTCTGTACGCCTAATCAGGGCTGGGTGCGGCAGGAAGATTTTCACTGTTTGCCTCATACCGGATTCACCGTGGAGCAATATACACTACACGGCACTGAGCCGACTGATATTCTAAACGAGGGAGACGTGCTGGATTTGGGCGATCGAGTGTTTGAGGTGCTGCATCTTCCAGGGCATTCTCCGGGTTGCATCGCCCTATACGACCCACAGGCAAAAGAGCTGTTTTCTGGCGATGTGGTCTACGATGGCGAACTGCTCGATCAGCTTCATTGCAGCCATGTGTCCACCTATCTCTCGACTTTTGAGCGGCTGAAAAAGCTGCCGATTGAAACGGTTTATCCGGGGCACTATACGGTCTTCAATCGAGAACGCTATCACCAAATTTTGGATGAATATCTGGCGGCAAAACGTCAGCCCGGATGTCCGTCTGAGGTGCGTCAAATCAGGATGCAGTCGGTTTAGCTGCCATTTTCATCCGTCCTGCGCTTGTGTCTTTGAGGTCAATCAATGCAAAGAAGAAATTTCCTGAAGTGGGTCAGCTTTTTTTCGGCAGGTGCGGCATTGCCCAATTTTCTGGCTGCCTGCAATGCTCAGCCTTCGGTAGGGACGGGTGCAGGTGAAAATGCGGCAAGCAAACCTCTAACTATTGGGGTGCAGCCCTGGGCGGGTTTTCTGGGACAATACATTGCGCTGGACAAAGATTTCTTCAGTGCCGAAGGGGTAACGGTCAATGAGGAATACTTTCAGGTGGCGACGGATACGAATACTGCGCTTGCTGCCGGAAAGGTTGATCTTGCCTGGGTCGGTGTGCCCGATTTGATGACGCTGGTGGCGCAGGCCCCCACACTGAAAATTCTGATGATTTCGGACTACTCGAATGGCGCAGACGGCATTCTGGGACGCAATATCAATCGTGCGGCAGATCTGCGCGGTAAGAAAGTCGCTCGTGAAGATGCGCCCTACGCCAAGATTTTTCTCGGTAGCTATCTGAAGCAGGCGGGACTCAGCGAAAAAGATGTGGAAGTGGTGTCGCTCTCGGCGAGTGATGCAGCGACGGCGTTTGCGGCTGGCAGGGTTGATGCAGCAACCACTTATGAACCGTGGCTAAGCAAGACAGTCGAGGAAGCGAACGGGCAAATTTTGTTCACCTCGAAAGACACTAACGTTATTCCAAATGGTTTGGCGGCAAGCGCAGAAACGATCGCCTCCCGTCGTGACGATATCTTGAAATACATGCGGGCGATTGACAAAGCACTTGCCTTTGCCAAAACCAACCCTGAAGAAGCCAATCAGATTTGCGCCAAAAAGCTGGGCATTACGGCTGCTGAGATTCCGCCGCAGTTATCGGGCATCCGCATCTTTGATGTGAAAGGCAACCAGGAAGGCCCAATGAATCTGTCCAGCCCCTATAGTTTGGTGAAAAGCCTGCAATCGGGAGAGCAGATTATTACTCAACTTGGCTTGATTTCCAAACCCATTGATGCCGCTTCTCTGGTGGATGATTCCCTGGTGAAGTCTCTCTAGTAGCTTGGCCCAGGGCAAAACTTAATGCAGTGATTTGATTCATTCGTACCTCACGATACGGAATCGATCGCTTCATTTCGATTACCACAGCATAAGATTTGAGGTGTCATCAACTCGCTTGCCCCTCTAACCCTTTGCCTATGAATCGTCCTCTTCGATCGCTGGGTGTGCCCCCCAATGCCTGGGCAGTCGATGCTCAAGTCGCCGATATCACTCGTCCGCCGATTCCCCCGCGCCCGATCGAGCTGCCCACCGATAGCAAAACCCTGCGCCTCGATCTCTCAAAAGCTGCGCTGATTGTGGTCGATATGCAAAACGACTTTTGCCATCCTGATGGCTGGTTAGCGCATATTGGTGTGGATGTGACTCCGGCTCGTGAGCCGATCGCCCCGCTGAAAACCCTGATCCCCGAACTGCGATCTGCGGCGGTGCCAATCGTCTGGCTTAACTGGGGCAACCGTCCCGATTTGCTCAACATCAGTGCAGGGCTGCGTCACGTCTATAATCCGACCGGAGAAGGCATCGGCTTAGGCGATGGACTTCCAAAAAACGGTGCGCCCGTGCTGCAAAAAGGAAGTTGGGCGGCGGCGGTCGTTGATGAGCTAATTCAGGAATCGGAAGACATCTCCGTCGATAAATACCGCATGAGCGGCTTCTGGGATACGCCTTTAGACAGTATTCTGCGAAACCTGGGCAGAACTACGTTATTCTTTAGCGGCGTGAATGCCGATCAATGTGTGCTGGCAACGTTGCTTGACGCGAATTTCCTGGGCTACGACTGCATCCTGCTGCGCGACTGCACTGCCACCACTTCGCCAGACTATTGCCTGAAAGCGACTTTTTACAATGTGAACCAGTGTTTTGGCTTTGTGGCTGATTCTGCGGCTTTACTGAGTGCCCTGTAAGTGCTGTTTGAGTGTGATATTTGCCCTTCCCCTGACCTGTGCTTTGCAGTTCCCCAACGGGTAATTACCTATGGACTCCTCCTGCATCATTCCGCTGATCAAAACGCCGAAGGACTATCAGGCTTTTCGCATCAGTCCCCAAGATACGAATCGACTGGCGATCGTCTTTGACCCCTCCAGCGCGAATATGTCGCTAACCTACTGTGTCGAAATCTTTGACGTGGGCGGAAAAACGCCACCCAATCGCCATCAGCTCGCAGTCGAAATGTTTTTTGTGCTCAAGGGCGAAGGCGCGGCAACCTGCGACGGCAAAACCGTTCCGATTCAGGCAGGCGATAGTCTCCTCGTTCCCCCCACCGGAACCCATGTAATTGAGAATACGGGAAGCGATCGGCTCTATGCTCTCTGCATTATGGTTCCCAACGAAGACTTTGCTGAACTCATTCGGAGCGGCATCCCGGTCGAGCTAGACGATCAGGATATGGCGGTTTTGCGGCGAAGCGAAGCAGTTCCCCCGGTGGGGTAAGCAGAATGAGTTGGTGAAAGGGTAGTGATGCTGCTTAATTTACGGGCTGTGACAGTTGCCTAGAATGTAAAAGGAGAAGGAATAACACGAGTGGAGTTTGCTATGCCCGATCTTGCTACCTTTGGTCTCTTCCTGACAGCCGCTTTCATTCTCAGCATTACTCCAGGACCGGGTATTCTTTATACCCTGATGCGTAGCCTCAATGGGGGTAGATCTGAGGGAATTTTGTCTGCTCTCGGTCTATTTGTAGGCGGACTCGTTCATGTTGTTGCTGCTGCGATCGGTATTTCTAGCCTGCTGATGACTTCTGCTGTTGCATTCACAATTGTGAAGTATGTGGGAGCAGCTTATCTCATTTACTTAGGACTACGAACTCTTTTGAGTCACGATGCCTTATCAATCAATACTAATGCAGTAGTACAGCCAAAACGCCGCGAAAGTGCATTTTACCAGGGCGTAATGACCGAGGTTCTCAATCCTAAAACAGCATTGTTTTTTCTTGCGTTTATTCCTCAATTTATTCATGTTGCAAATGGAAACGTTTTAACTCAGTTTTTATTTTTAGGTCTAATTACAGATTTTTTGAATCTTACTGTTGATATTGTTGTTGCTACATTTGCAGGATCGATTGGGCAGAAATTGCGAACAAGCTATAGGTTCAGGCAAGGTCAGCGCATTACTTCAGGCTGCACCATGATTGGGCTTGGTGCGTATGTTGCTGTTGCTGAACAGAAGTAGCGTATTTCAAACAAAAAAGCTGTCGTTTCGCAGCATAGTGTTTCCATCGAGCGGCTGCAGGAATTCCCGATCTTATGTAAGCAGATGTTCTCCCTCAGGACGCTTTTAGAGAGCTTATTGAGTTAGGAATTTGAGAACGCAAGGTCACTAGCGGCAGATGAACCGGAATGTTAAGTAGAAAAACTCATGCTCTACTCAGTTCGTCATAAACAAACCCTGTCGATGCAAACTAGCAATCGGGTTAGACTCGATGCAGATGTGTATTACCCCGACAGCGATGAGTCGTTTCCGGTGCTGCTGATGCGTCAGCCCTATGGACGATCGATCGCCTCCACGGTGGTTTATGCTCATCCGTCCTGGTATGCGGCACAGGGCTACATTGTGGTGATTCAGGATGTGCGGGGGCGCGGTTCTTCAGAGGGCGAGTTTGATCTGTTCGCCAACGAAATTGAGGACGGTTACGAAACGGTGCAGTGGGCGGCGGGCTTACCCCAAAGTTCCGGACAGGTGGGGATGTATGGCTTCTCCTATCAGGGCATGACCCAGCTTTTTGCGGCGGCAAAGCGTCCACCTGTGCTAAAAACAATCTGTCCCAGCATGGCAGCCTCTGACCTATATGCAGACTGGGCCTATGAAGGCGGCGCGTTTTGCTATCAGCTCAACCTGGGCTGGGGGATTCAGCTTGCCTCAGAGACCGTGCGGCGACAGGGCAACGAGGAAGCTTTTCTAACGCTCTACAGCGCGGCACGCAATCCACCGATTTACAATCCGGTCTGTCCCCGATCGGGCATTTTGGAGCAGTTGGCGCCCGACTGTCACTATCACCCCTGGCTGCACGAATCGAACCCCGAAGCGGAATACTGGCAGAAACGATCGCCCTGTACCTACTTACACGAGGTCGATCTGCCGATGCTGCATATTGGCGGCTGGTTTGACACCCACCTGCGCGGCACGATCAAGCTTTATCAAACGATGATCGCGCAAACCGATTTGCCCCAGCACCTCATCATCGGACCGTGGGCACACCTCCCCTGGAGCCGCAAAGGGGGCGCAGTTGATTTTGGCGAAGCGGCACACAGCCCGATCGATCGCCTGCAAATTCGCTGGTTTGATCACTTCCTCAAAGGCATCGACACCGGGTTACTGGAAGAACCGCCGATTACCTGGTTTGAGCTGGGCAGCAATCAGTGGCGCAAGTTCGATCGCTTTCCCACCTCCAATCCCCAAACTTTCTACCTGCAAACCACCGGACTCGCCGCCATGTCTGAGCAGGAAGGCAAGCTGACAATCGATTCCCCTAATTCTCTTCTACCCGATACGCTGATTCACGACCCCTGGCGACCTGTTCCTTCTCTAGGCGGACACGCCGCATTTCCCGCCGGCAGCTTCGATCGCAGTGCAATTGACGGACGATCGGATGTGCTGACCTACACGACTGATCCACTCACAGAAGCCCTGCACTTCGCCGGGGAAATCTTTGTCGAGATCTGCGCGACTGCCGACACCCCCAGTTTTGATCTTTGCGCCGTCCTCTCCGAAATCAAACCCAACGGCTCCGCTTTCAACCTGACTCAGGGCTATCTGCGAATTTCATCCCCCGCGACCTCCCATCGCATCGCCCTCCAGCCCGTCTGTGCCCGCATTGCCGGTGGAAACTCGCTGCGACTCAGCCTCAGTGCCGCCTGTTTTCCCGCCTATGTGATGAACCCTGGAACAGGCACTCTTCCACAAAACAGCCACTTGATCGAGGCACAGGTGATTACGATTACGCTGAAGAGTGATAGTGAGGGACGATCGCAACTCCTCTTGCCCGTAGGTACAGCTAAATCTTTGCCGGAGGCGTAATCCCGAGCTGCACCAGTCCTTCTTCTAGCTCCTTCAGAAACTCAAAATCTTCTGGCAGCAGTCCGCCCTGATGCGGTTGGGGATCGAGAAACGCGAATGCCTGACGAAATTCCTGGGGAGTGGCGGCGATCGGTGCATCAAAATGACAGGGAATAATCTGCTGAAAATCCCATTGGGCAATTTGATCAACCCAGGCAAGGGTTTCCTGTGGAGCACGGTTGAGGATCAGCGTTTGCAAAATCGGCGCGACAAATAAGCGTCCTTCTCCCCAGAGTGCCTCAAACGATCGCTCCCAGTCTGCTTGCCAGGCGAAGGGGAACAGACCAAACAAGGCTTTGCGCGATCGATCCTCTGCCTGCTGTGCTTCACGCCATGCCCGACCTAAGGGAACCGTTTCCAGTGCGCTCGGACGAAAGTAGAAGGCAAACAGGCAAACGCGATGCCAGCCTTTTTGTCTTGTCGCTTCGCTGTCCGTCACGCGATCGAACCCGTTATCTCTGGCATGAAATAAAAGTGGATAGGGATCAAGCTGCACCATATCCGGCGGGTCGTTGGGAATCGACAATACCGAATCTGCGACCAAAAGCGTACCTGTTGCCCGATGGTGCAATGCCACTTCGCCAAACGATCGCTCTTTTAGCGGCACATGCAGCAGCGCATAGTCAAACTCATCGGTAAAGGGAACGTCTGCCGGATTTGCAGACAGAATGTGCGTTCGCCTGACGGGAAAGCCGAGCCAGCTCAGGGGCAAATTGACCGGAAAGCTCCACTGATTAGGCGCAACGTAAACCTGAGCATCGGGAAAGTAACGCGCAAACGGTCCCACAAATACCTTATGTTCCAAGCCAGAGACGGTCGGCAGAATGATGTATTTTACCGCGCCGTGCTGTGCCTCAAGCTCTCTCACCAAGCGAATACATTCCCTGGTCGGCGCAACCGGAGCATACACCAGCAATCCACCTGCCGCTAAACGCACGATCGTCATCCGAATAGGCACCGCGACGTAAATGATTCCCTGAATCTGGTCAAACGTCCAGACTGTGTCTTTCACAATTTCTTTGCGAAGGGTGCGCCGCCGCCGGTAGGGATAAAGCGGCACGGTCCACCAAAACCGCCAGACCCAATCAGCCGGGTCAGCGGAAGACTCTAAAGGGAAATGATTTGATTGCTGCACGACTTGCGACATAACCTTTTACGCCTGCACCAACGAAACACTGCGATCGATAGAAGCGATCGATAACAGTGAGCTAACTCTGAATCTAGTTTAAATAGTTACGGGACAAGTCAAACGAGCCACGCTCACAACCTGCCTCTTGACTCGTTGTTTGTAACATCATCCTGTAGCGGTAATCGTTCTACCTATGGCTGATGTAAACCGATTGCTGCCTCGATAAAACAAACGAAATAAGCCTTAAATAATTGCTCAGGTAACCCGTTTCCTAGACTCGTGAATTTGCGTTACTTTTAATCCGGGAGAAAATGTAATCCCGGAGAAGATGAAATGACGCTTACAAAACGCTGTATTGCTGAATTTATCGGCACTTTCTGGCTCGTGTTTGGCGGGTGCGGCAGTACCGTTTTCGCTGCCACTTTTACCGGAGCTGACCTCGGCAATAATGTGCCGTTTCCGCTTGGAATTGGCTTTGCTGGGGTTTCTCTTGCTTTTGGTTTAACCATGCTAACGATGGCTTATGCGATCGGGCACATTTCGGGCTGTCACCTGAATCCGGCAGTCTCCTTTGGCTTGTGGGCAGGCAAGCGATTCCCCGGCTCTGAACTGCTGCCCTACATCGTGGCTCAAGTGCTGGGTGCAAGCGTTGCTGGAGGCTTGATCTACCTGATTGCTAGCGGTGCGCCAAACTTTGCGCTCACCGGTTCTAATCCGCTAGCGACGAATGGATTTGGTGAGCATTCTCCGGGTGGCTACAGTCTGCTGTCCTGTTTGCTGATTGAAGTGCTGCTGACCTTCATTTTCCTGATGGTGATTCTAGGCGTCACCGATGAGCGTGCGCCCCAAGGGTTTGCTCCGATCGCGATCGGTTTGTGCTTGACCTTGATTCACCTGATCAGCATCCCGGTGACGAATACTTCGGTGAATCCGGCACGCAGCACGGGCGTTGCTCTTTTTGCAGGTGCAGAGCTGTTCAGTCAGGTGTGGTTGTTCTGGCTGGCTCCGATCGTGGGTGCGATTCTGGCAGGGCGGGTGCATAATGCACTCTTTAGCACTCCTGGTCTGGAAGAAGCAAGCCGTCTGCGGGAACCGGTTTAATTTGGTTTAATTTCGAGTTGCTTTAGCTGTTCGCTGTTACTCGATTGCTCCTCATCTCCTCATTCTTCTGCACGGAGCTGCCGCAGGATGGGGATTTTTTTGTACTGTTCAGGACGAATGCTATCCCACACTAACCCGGCTGGGCGCGGGAAAGCAGCATGAGTTTCGATCGCTCCTTCGGGTGTCACAATCCAATTCACTGCCCAATCGTGGGGCTGCATAGGCAACCGATCGTTCTCAACAATTTGTAGCGAGTGAACTGTCGTGACGATCGGCGTACTGTCCTGAACCCGGTTAAATCGTTTCAGCATTGCGAGTTCCAGATCGGCAAACCCTGCTCCTTTTCCCGTGCGTCCCCCCGATCGCGTCACGGCAACACAGCCTACTATCACAAGATCGATCGGCTCCATTTCGTCAAAGCTGACATACTTTCCGCATTTCAAAGCATTTCGCGCGATCGCAGCCTCCGCCAGATCAACCCCACGAGCTTGCAGTGCCTCTGCGGTTAGCTCCACAAAACAGCGACGGTTCGTAAGACGTGGAACTGCCATATAAAGCCGCTTGCCTTCCTCCAGTGCCCGCTGCCTGACCGGGATATGGGGTGCATCGGGATTGCACTTGATTACCTTTGCCTGCTGCCAAGCAGATAAACCTGCAAGCTGTTCTGCTGCTTCGCTCGCCCCCATAAAATTCGGAATATGTCCAGTGGGGTCACGCCGACAGATGCCCTGCTGCTTTAGCCTTGCCCAAATTTCTGCCCGAAGCTGGTCTTTGTCAGGATGGTAGCCGCTCCAGCCCGTTTGTCCTTCAAATTGATTTTCTCCCGTAGCCATCAGATCTCCTGCACCCAAAACTAGCTTTTAATCCATTTTCCCAAGTTTCCAGGAAACGCCACTTTCAAAGTCGCTTGCTCAAAATTAAAAGAGATTTAGAGGGAATTTAGCCAGAGCTACCCCTACGATTAAAAAATCCAGCCCCCACAAGAAACTGGATCACCTCTGAAATATGTGAAATAGCTTGATTATGAAACTGGCAAATTACTGGAGCATCAGCAAACTGACGATCGCCAGCACCGCACCCGCCAGATAAAACCGACCTACAACCTGGGTTTCCGTCCAGCCCGACAGCTCAAAGTGATGGTGCAGCGGAGACATTTTCAGTAGCCGCTTGCCAATTCCGTTTGCGTCTTTGGTTGCCTTGTAATAGCTTACTTGCGCGATCACCGAGAGCGTCTCTGCAAAAAAGACCCCACTGAGCAGGAACAACCCAAACAGTGATTGCGTCAAGATTGCCACTGCTGCCAGGGCACCGCCCAGAGCCAGCGATCCTGTATCACCCATAAACACTCGTGCCGGATGGTGATTATGCACCAGGAAACCCAGACAACCGCCGCTCAAACAGACGCAGAAGGTTGCTAGCTCCGGCGAGTTAGGCGCAACCAGGGCTGCCAATCCCAGAAGGGCGATCGAGCCTGTTCCGCCTGCGAGTCCATCTAAGCCGTCCGTTAGATTAGTCGCGTTGCTTTCTGCTACCAGCACAAACCAGGCGAGCGGAAAGAACAGCAGTCCCAGTGGCAGCATGAAACCCAGGGGCAGTGTCAGAGTCGTGATCGTTGCAGGCTGGGTCAAGGCTGCCCACAAACAAAATAGCCCGCCAAAACCGACTTGCAGTGCCAGCTTCATCCGGGGAGAAATGCCTTTATTCGATTTCTTGCTGAGAATTTGCCAGTCGTCGTACCAGCCGATCGCCGCATAAGCCAGCGTCAGAGCTGAGACTGCCACCACATTTGGCTGAAATCCTGTCCAGACGAGAGCCAGCAGCACCGCAGCCGGAACAAAAAACAGACCGCCCATGGTCGGCGTACCCGCTTTCTTCAGATGCGCCTGCGGACCTTCCTGACGAATAATTTGCCCTGCTTTTAGGGCACGCAGCAAAGGAACAACCCAGTAGCCCAGCGCACCTGCTACCAGCATCGAAACCACCAGCGGCAGAATCAGGCTGTCCTTCGCTAAAAATGCTCGCTCCGCAACGCTATCTAGAATGAGCGCAGCTGCACCCAGCCCTGAACAAAGCGTTAAAAAGGTTCGATAGCCTCCAAGACCCAGTGGTCTATCTGGAATTAATTTCGCGTCCACAGTTTGAATCACTCCACACCACACACTACCGCAGCGTCTCGCCAATTTTCGGAAACAAAGTCAGGAGTTTTTACTCAAGCAATGTCCAATCCAGATTCACACCACACTCCCTGACGCTGCTTCGGAATTCAAGATACCTCGTATCTCTGCATTCTTTTACCGAAAACACACCTGAAAGACATAATTCCCCAGGAAAAAGATAGAAAACTTTATCTTTCTCCTGTGAAGACTATATGAAGGTTAGTCGTCGAGGTCAAGCACATCGTCATCGTCGTCATCTAGGTCAAAGGAATTGTCCTCACCTGCCATGAGCGCGTTAATTTCTTCTTCATCGTCGCGGTAATCGTAGTCAGACCCATCGCGAGACAGCAACCGACCTGAACTTTCCAGCCAGTCGAGAATCGAGGCATCTCGCTGGAGGGGAATCACCGGAGCGGGCTGATCGCGCGGAACTTCGTGCAATGCTGGATTACGCATACCAGAAACCACCAATTAAATTACTAAATAAACTGAACCATTTGCTCAGAAGCAGAGCTTAACGCAGTCGGACGCTTAAACGCGACGAGTAGAGACCCGAATGAGGTTCCACCAGATTTCACACTTCAGGTCACCCCTAAGAATGAAATTCGCCTGAAACTTACTTCGATCGCTATCCCGACTTACAGGATAGTGGTAGCTTAAATCTCACCGTGGGTCAATCCGAGAATCCACTATCGAAAGCATGATTTTTGCCCTGATTGGGGCAATACGACCGAACGACGCAAGCTCAAAAGTTCTCAGCGTTTCATTTCCTAGTGTAAGGTGCGGAGGAATCTGTATGTTTGGCAAAGCGACCCTCCTGGAAACGATCGCCGGAAAAAACCGCGGCATTCTGGCAACGGCAAACGATCAGCAGGCAATTTTGGCAGCGATCGCTCAGCTCGAAGACCGCAACCCCACCCCCGAACCGCTCCAGGCACTCGACCTGCTCGACGGCAACTGGCGGCTGCTCTACACCACTAGCCAGGAGCTACTGCGAATCGACCTGATTCCTTTTTTCAAGCTGGGGCAGATCTATCAGTACATTCGCGCCAGCACTGCCCAGATCTACAACATCGCCGAAATCTACGGCCTGCCTTACCTGGAAGGCTTTGTCAGCGTTGCTGCCCGGTTTGAGCCGCAGTCGCAGCGTCGGGTGAAGGTCAACTTTGAGCGATCGATCCTGGGACTCCAACGCTTGGTTAACTATCAATCTCCCGAAGCTTTTATTCAGCAAGTCGAAGCAGGGCAAAAATTTCCGGCGATCGACTTTCAGATTAACCAGCAGGACCAAAAAGGCTGGCTCGAAATTACTTATCTGGATGAGGATTTGCGGATTGGGCGCGGAAATGAAGGTAATGTATTTGTACTGACCAAGGCGAAATAGAAGTCCTTGTAGTCACGACCCGCCGCATGCCTGAGTCTAAGCCAAATTCTCCTCTTCCAGACAGGAGCCAGCAATGGAGTCAGAAATCGAGCTAGAAGTACAGGAAAGAACTTATTTGCGCCTATCGCAAGGACAGCTTCAGACGCTCTCAACCTGCCCGCGCAAATTTCAGCATCTCTATCTCGATCAGCTTGGTTTTCCGCCTACCCCTGAAGAGCAGGAGCGACTGACCTGGGGAAATCAGTTTCACCTGCTAATGCAGCAGGATCAAATGGGGCTGACCTTAAAGCCTTTGCCTCAAGCAACCCCTAAAACAAGCGAACAGGCAATGCAGCGATCGATCGAAGCATTCCGGCAGGCTGCCCCTGAGCTATTTGATCATCGTCCAGAAATCCTGCGCCTGAGCGAACATCGCCGCACCCTCCAGCTTTCCGATTACCTGCTGACCGTCATTTACGATCTGCTAATTCTGGAAGACGATCGCGCTCAAATCCTCGACTGGAAAACCTATCCGCGCCCGCAAAATGCCCGTTGTCTGGAGCAGCACTGGCAGACCCGCCTCTATCTATTTGTGCTGGCAGAAACTAGCCACTATCCCCCCGATCGGCTTTCGATGACCTATTGGTACGTGCAGGCAGGCGACTTTGAAACGCCTCAACCCCAGTCACTGAATTACGCTTACTCGATCGCCCAACATCGCCGCACTCAGAAAGACTTACTTCACTGGCTTGATCGTTTGGCTCAATGGCTGGCGGCATACGATCGAGGGGAACTGCTGCCCCAAATCGAAGCGAAAAACCCCTGTCAAACCTGCGCCTTTGCCTTACGCTGCCAGCGAGAATCAGACCGCGCTTCAACTCATCCTTTCCCAACCGTAGCTGAGATCGAGGAAGTTAGCCTGCACGGTGACGGATAGCCCGTTGTCGATTTGAGACGACTTTCAGGAGGATGTGCACAAGGGAACAGATGAGAGTTGAGAGTTCCTGGGAGATCCTTCCTAGCCTTCCTTAAAAAGGGGAAAGCGAACCGATGCGGGTGTTCTTTTATAACCGATAAGCTACAACAAACCGATCGCCCTTTGGAATTGCTTCCTCAAAGACGATCGGCTATTTGCTGTGCTGATTTTATTGAAAGGAAATGCCTATGCTTCCCGACCCAGGAAGGTACGTACCTGCTTCAGGGCAGCCGCACCGATATTAAAGGCAGCCCAGCTACCTGCAATCAGCACCGGAGCCAGAACAACTACTACACGCCAATCCATATCGAAAGTCCTCCCTAAAGATTTATCAAAAATCTCTCATGATGAGATCTATTTTGCGGTCAATCGGCTTAATTTTCCAGACCTAACTTAACAAAATCCTAAATCTGTTCCTCGACCTGCGTGAACCAGTGCCAGTTTCTCATATTTGCGGGCGTGTTCAATCAAGTCTTTTGCTTCGGTTTCGGACACTTCGCGCAGCACTTTTCCCGGTATGCCCACAACCAGCGATCGCGGTGGAACATCTTTGGTTACCACCGATCCAGCACCGATAATGCTGCCTGCCCCCACGCGTACCCGATCCAGCACGATCGCTCCAATGCCAATCAAACAGCCGCGCTCAATGTAGGCACTGTGAACCACAGCTCGATGTCCGATCGTGACAAACTCCTCCAGAACGGTCGGTTCACCCGGATCACCGTGTAAGATTGCGCCGTCTTGAATGTTGGTCGATCGCCCGATCGAAATTTGCTCTACGTCTCCTCGCACGACTGCCCCATACCAAATACTGACTCCAGGATGAAGTTCAACGCGACCCATTACGGTAGCATTAGGAGCAATAAAGGCGGCTTGAGACAGGTCAGGGATATCCCAGATTGATGGACTTCCCTGAAAATCATCAGAATTGCTCACTCGTCCCCCTCTCAACAAACCTCTGAGAATACAGGGAGTATAATAGAGCCACTAGAATCGGCTCAAACTGCCCGTCCTAGGCGCATACCCCAAATGATGAATACAGCTTTACAATATCCAATTTTCGGTCCCGAAATTCAGTGTCCCCACTGTCGGCAAACGATTCCGGCACTTACGCTGACGGATACTTATCTCTGTCAGCGACATGGCGCGTTTGAAGCCAATCCCAAAACAAACGAGCTGGTTCATCTCCAGTCTGGACGGCACTGGCGGCAGTGGAACAACGAGTGGTATCGCCAGCATACCCACCCTGACGGCATTCGCTTTGAAATTCATGAGGCGCTCGATCGCCTTTACACTCAGGGCTATCGCGCCACTCGCGTTATTATTGCCCGTCGCTATAAAGATTTAATTAGCACTTACTTGGAGCGCAGCACCCCTTGGCGTGGTCAGCCGGATGCGCCCCGTCCGCGTCTCTATGGGCTGCCCGTCGAATTCAGTCCCGATCCGGCAGAAGAACCCTGTTGGGACGTGATTAACTTCGACCTAGAAAAGGAACCCGGCGCGCCTGTCCGTTATCCCTACTTCCGTCTGTTTGAGTAGGATTCTACGAATCTTGCCCTATGCACCATGCCTCGATTCGCACGGCAAATATCTATCGGGCGATCGCCTTCTACGAGCAGCTTGGCTTTGAGGTCTGTGAACGGTTCACAGCAGGAATCACGCTTGCCTGCTGGATGCAGGGTTTAGGCGGTCGAATCGAGCTGCTGCAAGTTCCCCAACCTCGTCCGGCGGCGGATGCGTTTGGCGACGAGCATTACACAGGCTACTATCACCTGTCGTTTGACCTGACTGGGTTGACCGATGACCTCCCGGTCTGGCTCGACCACTTGAAAGGCCAGTTTGACAAAGCAGTGTGTGATTCCGATCAACTTCAGCCGCTCCAGGTTTTGCTAGAACCGACCCAGCAAATAATTGGCGATCGGGTGTACGAAGTTGCCTTTATTGCGGATTCGGATGGTTTGCCTTTGGAGTTTCTCAGGATGATGTCTCAGCGCACAGGAGTATAGCAAATTTTGCTCCAATGTTTAAAATTGTATTTAGCAGTGCTCCACTCAACCTTTGAGTTGGGCTAGTTTATAGTCATCCGCCAATTGATCTGTTTGCCCATTCACTTTCTCACTTTTTTTATGGAATCTGGTAGTCAAGCAAGTGAACCTCCGGGACGAGCGGCTTTGCGAGTTGCAGATGTTGCTGGTACGCTCATCGCGCTCCTGACCCTTCTCACCCCGATTGTGACCATTGCTTATTTCTCCTCCGTCAATGCTCAGAGCTTACAATCGCCACCCATGACGGTAGAGAGCAAATAGGGTTCACTAGAGTTTATGCTTTGCGTTAGTGACAGCTTGCATTCGCCTGTTCGGACAGGCAATGAAGCGGCTGGGCAAATCGCTCGTGTAAATCTCCTAGAGATCCCCTAGGGGAGATCCTGATGATTGCGGAATCCCCTTCTCCCCTACAATGCTATCGAGGGACTTTTGCGCTTTCCCGGAGCTTAATACGAACTGCCGGAAAAGTGGAATGTCTCTGTACCCGTCGATTTGGAGATACGCTGTGGATTTATCGCGCATTCCCCCTCAGCCCAAGCCTGGACTGCTCAACATTTTGATCGAAATTCCGGGTGGCAGCAAGAACAAGTACGAATTTGACAAAGATCTGAATGCCTTCGCGCTCGATCGCGTCCTTTATGCCTCGGTACAGTACCCTTTTGACTATGGCTTTGTGCCCAATACTCTGGCAGACGATGGCGACCCGCTCGACGGTATGGTGATGATGGATCAGCCAACTTTTCCGGGCTGTATTATTGCGGCGCGTCCGATCGGAATGCTGGAAATGATTGACGGTGGCGATCGCGATGAGAAGATCCTCTGCGTGCCCGATAAAGACCCCCGCTATGCTGGAATCAAATCGCTCAAAGATGTTGCACCCCATCGGCTAGACGAGGTTGCTGAATTCTTTAGAACCTACAAAAATTTGGAGAAGAAAGTGACAGAAATCCTGGGCTGGAAAGACGTTGACCAGGTGATGCCGCTCGTCGAGCAGTGTATTCAGGCAGCAAAGTAGGCTTGAATTGGGTAGACCTTTAAGCAGGTAGACATTGATTAACCGTGGAATGTGCTGGCGTAGAATTGGGTCTAGATCGTCGCAGCGCACCACGCACCGGATTGATGCTCGGTCGTCCTTCTAACTGTTGGGCGGCTGAGCTGTTTTTGATCTAGATAAGCCAATTTTCAAACTGTACTAATCATTCGATTTACGGCGCGATTTCAGCGGATTATTTTTTTCCAGGGTGTTTTAGCAAGCAATTGAAGTATCAGAGGCGATCGAGGGCATACTCTGGAGGAGGTAGCCTACAGGCTGCCCTACTACCGCTCTTGCCTCTGGATTTTTGTCTTAAAAATCTAGAATTGAATGACTCGCCCACGAAATTACTGAACCCTCACCTGCAATGTCAGTCGTTGATCCGTCTGATCGTCGCACGTTACAGCCGCTCGATAGCAAACAGCCCAGTAGTGCCGAAGCGTTAACGGTACGGTTTTGGGGTGTGCGAGGCGAAGTGCCTACACCAGGAAATGACATGGTCGGCTATGGCGGCAACACTGCCTGTGTAGAGCTAAGAGTAGGTCAAGAGCGGCTGATTTTTGATGGAGGTACGGGGCTGCGCGTTTTAGGCAAACAAATTCTTCAGGAGATGCCAGTTCGGGCGCATCTCTTTTTTACGCACACCCACTGGGATAGGATTCAGGGGTTTCCTTTTTTTCAGCCCGCCTATCTGGAAGGCAACGGCTTTGAGATATACGGAGCAGTCGCGCAGAATGGGGCATCGATCAAGCAACGGCTTTCTGATCAGATGCTTCGTCCTAATTTTTCGATTCCGCTGCAAATGATGCGATCGGAACTGCGGTTTCACGACATCTCGCCCGGTCAAGTCATCTCGATCGACAAAGAAATTCAGGTCGAGTCCCTATTTATCAACCGCTCGACGGGTGGCTTAGGCTATCGCGTGACCTGGAGAGGGCGTACCGTGGTCTACGCAACCGATATTGAACCCGACTGCGAGCATATTGAGCAGAGCTTACAATACCTGGCACAGGAAGCCGATTTGCTGATTTTTGATGTAGCAGGCTCAGACTGTACTACCTTGCCTCAGCAGACCCCAGAAAACCGTTTTGCCGATCGGCTCGACGAGCAGCAGATCAAGCTCTGGACAGCAGGAATTCAGGTTGCGATCGCAGTACAGGTCAAACAAGTTGTTCTGTTTCACTATGATCCTGGACATGATGACTCTGTCCTGGCTCAAATCGAGGCATCGATTCAGGCTCAATTTCCTGATGTGCAGCTTGCCCGAGAAGGCATGGTGCTAATCATTGGGAGTTGACCCTGGGTTGACCAGAGGTTGACCGCTCAATGCAGTCTCTTCTGGCAACCCGTCTACGCTTGGAGCGGAGCAAGAATTTTCAGCGCGATCTGGAAGACAAGGATCAGCAGCGGAAAGGCAATTCCTAATAGTCCTAGCCAGCTTAATACTTGAGATGTAAGCTTCAGCCTTCGCTTTCGCTTTCGGGGAGTGCCAGGGGTGGTCGGGGTTAGGGCAATCTGAGTACTACTTGCCATCAAACAGGCACCGCCAAGCCCAAGCAAAATACTCAGCACAAATAATTTCTGAGGCTGAATTGCTACTGGGGTAACTGAAATTGCAGACACGATCGCAAAGCAAACGATTTGGAGAATCAACCAGATTCCCAGGCAAATCACGAAATCGTGCTGAACGGGATTTCGCGGGAGAAATCGCCTCTGACGTGAGAGAAATTGCTTCATAAAAGGTTAAAAGAGCAGATGAATTAACCCTGCTGGCTTCCGTTGATTAATTTAGTCTGTTCCTGCCCACTAAGTAAACTTTAATTGCCGTTTTGTCCTGCTCTCCGATAGACTCTGTTAGCCTGCATAAATAAGCCTTATGTCTTTAATACCTTACGTCTTTAATAGAGGCTAAGCGATTTTTGCGAACTCGTGACGCTTCCTGCGTTCAGTCCATAAGTTTTAATTAGCAAATCTGCTGTCTCTATGACTGTCGGTGTCCCCTGCCCCTATTGCAAGAAATTTTTCATTGTCCTTATGCGGCACTACTGCTATAGCTGGATCGAAAACTGGTGCAAGGAAAACGGTTGGACTGACCTATTTGTGGTGGATCGGAACGAATATTGGGCGTTCCCGCCTTTTGGGGTGATGCCGCTGCCGATCCCAAGTCAAACGCTTCGCACTCTAAAACAGCAGCATGGGTTTAGCCCGGATGAGCGACGCTGGTGCTCGATCGCCGTTGGAGCCACACTACTTGCATCGATCGCGAGCTATTGGTTGCAATGCCCGATGCCGCTTGTAGGTGCTTTTGCGCTGGGGGCGGTCACCGTGGCCCAGCTTGAGGAAGATTAAAATTCAGAGAAAGAATTCAAACGTTGTATGTCGTATTCCTCAGTGTCCCAGTATCGCGATCGTGCGGTAGCCTGGGACATTTACTTTTTTGTGTTTTTGTGACAGGTTTCGTGTGAAACAGGCGGTACGTTCCAGGAAACAGGTTTCAGGAAGCAGGACTGAGGGGCAAATCGGCGGTCTTGTCAAATTCACCTGCTCGGTCTGAAGCAGGCAGCCGATCCAGGTAAACCGCAGCAATATCTTGAGGTAACGCCGCTTCCAGAATTTGATGGCTTTCCTCAATCTGTCGCCGCACTTCAGCCGGAGCAATAATTTGTCCTTCTGCTTGCAGGTAGGCGGCAATCCGAGTTTCGCTCCAGTGAAAAGTCTGCGACAGCAGCAGCATGAGTCGCTGGGCGGGCTGAAGCTGTTCTAATGCCTGCTCCACAAAGCACCAAAGCGGGGGCGAGGCTTCCCGCAGGGAATATTGGATCGACTCTACAGGCGGCAGCTCAACACGATTAATGCAAATTGCCGTAACCTGAATTAGCCAGCTTTGCAGCGTCGGGTTTTCGGCTTCGGGGGAGTTTTGGAAGTGCAAGTTCAAACCACCCAGTTCGTAATAAAGATGTCGCCAGGTAATGGCAAACAGATAATCTGCTTGGGCAGGCGATCGAACCGAGTGATGGATCAGAGAATAGACGATCGGGCTGTAGCGGCAAAAGATTGCCAAAAAATATTTCCCGGCGTCGGGGTGTCGCTGAAACAAAACCAGCAGTTCTTGATCGCTGTGGTGCTCCAGGGAAGTGACGATCGCGTGATTGCATTCAGGAAACTTTGGAATCTGCACAGTTCTTTACCCCACTCTTTACCCCATACAGGCAGGTGACAGCATTTTTTGCACCTTCAGGTTTTTTGCACTTGGTTTTTTGCACTTTTAGAAAAATTACGGCAGCATCCTGCCAGCACATCATAACCAAGTCCGGCAAAATTTAGCGACAATCATGGCGTAAATAATTGATTCTGTCTAGGTGGGTCGGGGGACAACGCACAAAACGTATTAAGGCAAGCTTATCCTAGCCATAGGTATTCTTCTCGATCGCGCTTCAATTTCCATATCCTCACAGCGATATACTGAAGCTGTAGGTTTTGCGAAAAATCTTCATGAAGTTGGCGATGTTTCCCTTTGGAACAGTGGAGGCTGCTGCATCACGGGTTGTCGTATCGAGAGAAGCCCGGTCTAGCCGACTAAATTAGCTGTAGTTGCCCTATTCGTAGCAATTAGCGAAGCCCATGAGTTCAGGAATTGATTTGCAAGCAAGTTTTATCCAGCTAACCACGGATTTCGGTTTGTCTCCCAGTATTGCCAAGCTGCTGTGGATTCCCCTGCCGTCGATCCTGCTGTTAGTTGGTGCCACATTTGGCGTCCTTGTCACCACCTGGCTAGAACGAAAAATTTCCGCCGCTGCCCAACAGCGAATCGGTCCTGAGTTTGCGGGTCCGTTTGGAATGTTGATTCCAGTCGCAGACGGTCTGAAACTGCTGGTGAAGGAAGACATCATCCCCTCCAGGTCTGACTCGATTCTCTTCACGCTTGGACCTGTGCTGGTGGTGGTTCCCGTCTTCCTCTCCTTTTTGATCGTGCCCTTCGGACAAAACCTGCAAATCACCGATTTGGGAATTGGCATTTTTCTCTGGATATCGCTGTCGAGCATTGCGCCGATCGGTCTACTGATGGCAGGCTACGCCTCCAATAACAAATACTCACTGTTGGGTGGGCTGCGGGCGGCCGCGCAATCAATTAGCTATGAACTGCCTCTGGCGCTGTCGGTGCTGGCAGTGGTGCTGATGTCGAATTCGCTTAGCACAATCGACATTGTGCAGCAGCAGGCGGGCTACGGGATTCTCGGCTGGAACGTCTGGCGGCAGCCGCTTGGCTTCATTATCTTCTGGATTGCAGCACTGGCAGAGTGTGAGCGATTGCCCTTTGACCTGCCCGAAGCCGAAGAAGAACTGGTTGCCGGATATCAGACCGAGTATGCAGGCATGAAGTTTGGGCTGTTTTACCTGGGGTCTTACGTCAACTTAGTGCTATCGGCTCTGCTGTTTGCGGTGCTGTATCTAGGCGGTTGGGAGTTCATTATCCCGGTTGGGGTGTTAGCAAACTGGATCGGCGTCAGCGAAACGACTCCTTGGCTGCAAGTTCTGACTGGGACGCTGGGCATTGTGATGACCGTTTTCAAGGCGTATCTGCTGATCTTCCTGGCAATTTTGCTGCGCTGGACAGTTCCCCGTGTGCGAATTGACCAACTCCTTGACTTGGGCTGGAAGTTTCTGCTGCCTGTTTCGCTAGTGAACCTGCTGCTTACGGCTGGGCTAAAGCTGGCATTCCCAATGGCGTTTGGTGGCTAAGCTGGATTGGGGGTTAAGTCTTGCGGGTTCAAGTTCTACCCTGTTTTGATAAACTTCATCCCGATCGCCCCAATTCCCTACCATTGCAATCCCTGAAATTCAGAAATTCAACCTTTATCCAAAACTATGCTGAAGTTTCTTAAGCAAGTTGGCGACTATACAAAAGAAGCGATTCAGGCTGCGAAATATATCGGTCAGGGCTTATCCGTTACCTTTGACCACATGCAGCGTCGCCCAATCACGGTTCAGTATCCCTACGAAAAACTGATTCCCTCAGAGCGGTTTCGGGGGCGGATTCACTTTGAGTTTGATAAGTGTATTTCCTGCGAAGTTTGCGTTCGCGTGTGCCCGATCAACCTGCCCGTGGTGGATTGGGAGTTTAACAAGGAAACCAAGAAGAAGAAGCTCAATCACTACAGCATTGACTTCGGAGTTTGCATTTTCTGTGGCAACTGTGTTGAATACTGCCCAACGAACTGCCTCTCAATGACCGAAGAGTACGAGCTGTGTACTTACGATCGCCACGAACTCAACTTCGACAACGTGGCAATGGGACGACTGCCTGCTAACGTGACCCAGAACCCAATGGTGACGCCGCTGCGAGAGCTGGTCTATCTGCCCCAGGGCGTGATGGATCCCCACGGTCTGCCCGCTAGCTCAAATCGAGCCGGAAAACTGCCTGCGGAAATTCTGGAAGAGGCGGAAGCTAAGTAATCAATCAAGTAACCAATACGGTCAGTGGGCGGCAGTTTCGCGCTAATGAATGGCGATTGCTTCCCCGCTACTATCTTCGATCGAGCTACTGTGACTATGGGAGGTTCATAACGTGACGCTTGCAGATGGAGTTCAACTTGTTTCCTTTGGAATTCTGGCGTTCTTGATGATCGGGGCTGCCCTGGGGGTCGTGCTGCTGCAAAACATCGTATACTCGGCTTTTCTGCTGGGTCTGGTGTTTATCAGCATTTCGGGCTTCTACATTCTCCTGAATGCAGGATTTGTCGCGGCAGCACAGGTCTTGATTTACGTGGGAGCCGTCAACGTGCTGATTTTGTTCGGAATTATGCTGGTGAATAAGCGACAGCCGTTTAGCCCATTGAAAAATGCCTGGGTTGGTCAGGCGTCAACGGCAACCGTTTGTCTCGGTCTGTTTGCACTACTGAGCACGATGATCCTGGCAACGCCGTGGGCAATTTCAACTGCGATTCCGGCAGGCGAACAAGCGATCATTGTGATCGGCAAGCACTTCTTTAGCGACTACTTGCTGCCGTTTGAGCTGGCATCAATTCTGCTGCTAATGGCACTAATTGGGGCGATCGTCCTGGCACGTCGGGATTACTTGCCCGATACGCTGGCGGCACAGGATAGCAGTCAACAGCCTTCGCTTACTTTGCCAGAGCGCCCCCGCGAGCTCATTCCGGGCAGTAATAAGTAAGCGTAAGCGCAGTATTCCTCTCTTCCTTTTTATCCTCTCTGTCTGAACGATCGCTTATTTTTTCAACTCCTATGCAACTGCAATACTTTCTTCTTCTCGCAGCCGCTCTGTTCTGCATTGGTGTTTATGGTTTGGTGACGAGCCGCAACGCAATTCGCGTGCTGATGTCGATCGAGCTAATGCTGAATGCGGTCAACCTGAACATGATGTCATTCTCAAACTACCTCGATCCTCAGGTAATTCGGGGACAGGTGTTCACTGTGTTTATCATTGCGATCGCAGCAGCAGAAGCGGCGGTGGGTTTGGCGATCGTGCTGTCTATCTATCGCAACCGCGGTACAGTGGATATGGAGCAATTTAATTTGCTCAAGTGGTAGCCGATCGAGAATAGTAAACGATTGCAACTCAAGCAAGTTATTGTCGCCTACAAAGCCGGGGATGCTCTGAGCCAACGCACCGCTGAAAAGTGTGCCGATCAGCTTGAGCAACGCGGCTGTTATGTTCTAATTGGACCGAGCGGCCCCAAAGATAATCCCTATCCCGTTTTTCTTGCGTCGGTGCAGCAGCCAATCGATCTAGCGGTTGTCCTGGGCGGTGACGGTACAGCTCTCGCAGCCGCAAGGCATCTTGCCCCAGGTGGTATTCCGATTCTGGCAATCAACATCGGCGGTCATCTGGGCTTTTTAACGGAGTCGGCGGAGGAGCTTCAGCAGTCTGAGAAGATTTGGGACAGGCTGGCAGGCGATCGGTTCGCGGTGCAGCGACGCATGATGCTTCAGGCAATGGTGTTTGAAGGCAATCGTACTAACTTGGAACCGATGAGCGACCGCTATCTGGCTCTCAACGAGATGTGCGTCAAGCCTGCTTCTGCCGATCGCATGATTACTTCGTTTCTTGAAGTAGAAATCGACGGCGAGGTGGTCGATCAGTATCAGGGAGACGGCTTACTAGTGGCAACTCCCACTGGGTCGACCTGCTATACCTTGGCGGCTGCAGGTCCGATCGTTCATCCCGGTATGGAAGCGATGATTATCACGCCGATTTGTCCGCTGAGTTTGTCGAGCCGACCGATCGTGCTGCCGCCAGGTTCTGTCATTAGCATCTGGCCCCTGGCAGATCGCGACTTGAATACAAAGCTATGGATGGATGGAGTTCTAGCAACAGCAATTTGGCCTGGTCAGCGCGTAGACATCCGTATGGCAGACCGCCCGGCTCATTTTATTATCCTGCGTGACAACTATTCCTACTACCAGACGCTCCGGGAAAAGCTGCAATGGGCAGGGGCGATCGTGCGTCACAGCAATAATCATCGGAATTAGGTGCTTTCGCACAAAAGCGTAAGCCCAAATTAGAACATGAGCATGGTTTGAATTTAGCGATCGATTGACTGCCCTGAGCGGTCGGGTGCTGTGCAATCTTGCTTCCTGGAATCACTCCTTTGTGAAAGCAGGACTTGAACATCTCATGAGCCTATGCTAAAGTATTGAGGTTTGCTTGACACAAGGCAAGGGTCGCTAGCTCAGCGGTAGAGCACTCGGCTTTTAACCGATTGGTCCTGGGTTCGAATCCCAGGCGACCCATAAAATTTCTGCAATCCCTGCTTTTGTAGAGTTCGCTAGCTTGTAGCGTAACTCCGGTGCGAATTCAAGTATCTAGCTTCGCATCCATCTTTTGCAGCGTAGAACTCAAAAAAAAGGCTTAGCCGCGCCAAGCCCCCATGTCTGATGCAAAGTCAAATTGAGACAAGCAAGCGGGATTAGACGATCGCGCCTAAGCTTTGTAAAATTCCTTTTGCTGCCCGTTGTGCGGTTTCGCAGGCACCGTTCATGTAGCCTTGAGAACCGACTGAGCAATGTTCTCCGGCGAACCAAAGATTGCCGACTCGCTCTCCTTCTACGCCGCTAAATTTTGTCCACTGTCCCGGCAGATAGCAGGAGTAGGAGCCAAGCGCATAGGGTTCTTGAGACCAGACTGCTCGAACTGCCTTACCACGCTGAACCTGCGAGATCCCAGGGAAAATGCGATCGAGCGAGTCCACCACGGCTTGAGCCTGATCTTCCGGGTTCCCTTCTCCAAGCTTTAAGCCTTGCTGCCCCCCTCGTAAATCGGTAAGCCATCCATTGGGTCCTGGCGAATAGCGGGCACTTTCCCAGGTATTCTGAAACGCTTGATCGGTGTAAACGCTGATCGTGCTGGCATATTGTGTGCGCCAAATCCGCTCTTGCATTGGTAGGGATAGCTTTGCCCCAGACCCATATCCCAACTGATCGATCGCCTGTCGCTTCAATGGAGGAAGATCGATCGCCAGATCTACCTCGCGCAGCACCGTAAATGGAATCGCAAACAAAATGTGCTCATAAATGCGCTCCTGACTAGCATTGCCCTGCCGCAAGCTGACGAAATAGCGTCCTGCCGGGGTCATTCGCACCGATTCCAGAAAGACTCCGGTTTCAATCGCGGCATTGAGGCGATCGGCTAGCCGTTTGGGAATCAAATCATTGCCGCCAATGACGTGCCAGCGTTCGTCGCTTACTCCGTAGGTATTCCATTCGCCGGTATCTGCGCCGATCAAAAACAGCATATTGAGGCAGGTTTGAGACTCAGCATCCCTGGCAAACTCGGTGATGTAAGCGACCCTTACCAGTTCGTTAATTAAAGGAGTTGTCGGAGCCGCTGCTAAATACTCTGCCAGGGACAGGCGATCGAGCTGGATGGCTCTTGGGCTGGGATTGTGATACGTGATATCGCAATTGCCTAGCTTCTTCAAATCTTGAGCAATGTGCTGCGCTAGAGGTTTAAACTCTTCGATTACCTGCGATCGGCGAATCTTTTGTCCCTGAAAGTACAGCACTTCCGGCTCCAATCCGGTATCAGCAGCGTGCAGATCTGCCATTCTCAGACCCAGTTCTGCCGCCAGTGATCGGACGCAGGTATGGCGCGAATCGATAAACTCTCCGCCCAACTCCACTACACCCGGATAACCGGGCTGCTGCGACAGACTTTTTAAGCGTCCACCAATTCGATCGCTTGCCTCAACGATATCTACCGCAACGCCTGCCTGTTTCAGCCGATAGGCGGCGGTAAGTCCGGCAATTCCCGCTCCCACAATCAGGGCTTTCGCGCTCCGCTCCTTAAAGCTAATTGGAGAATTTCTGCCCCCTGCTTGAAACTGTCGGCGCAGATCGATCGCTCCAGGCTGGATTGAGCTTATTGCTCCTGTAAGCACTAATCCCCCTAAAAACTGTCTGCGGTTGCTTCGGAGTTCCCCGAGGCGGCGATCGTCTTGCGTTTGAAGCCAGCCTTCGACTTCATCGGGCGGTATCTGTGTTGTGGTTGAAATGCGGGCAGTCTGATAAGCCCGTCGTAACAATTCAATTAATCCTGTTCTCGGCATACAAGTTTATAGAACTCAGTAAGTCGGCATGGGAAAAACAGCAACCCGTGGGAATCGACCGCACTCCAAGTTTTGATTCGATTCTGATTAACAAGTGACGCTGATGCCTCGAGGTCTGAGGGCTTGTCATTTGGTTAACAATGGGGTGAATTGGCTCGCTGAGTTTCCCGGCTCAATCTCCCTTGATCAATGAAAAAATCGAGCTATCCTGGAGGTTCGATCGAGCGGAGTGAGTGCATGCCTTGGTTTGTCAAAATTGAAAAAGGTGTCGTTGACAAGTCTACCTTTGACCAATTTGTTCCGGCACACAAAGCCTATGTCCGGACGTTAATTAACCAGGGGCATCAAGCAAAAACAGGCTATTGGGGTGATTTGGGGGGCGGCATGATGCTGTTTCAGGCAGCCAGTTTAGAGGAAGCTAAGGCGATCGTCGCTCAAGATCCGCTGATTCAAAACGGCTGCGTTGATTACCAGATTCATGAATGGCGCATCGTCGTCGAGTAGCAGTACCCCATCGCAAACCCCAAAAGCCTTTTTCAGGCAGGCTTCATCCCTGGTCAAACTAGAGCATTCTATAGAAAAGTACAGATAGATAAAGATGAGTGATAGCAGTGACGGTTATAAAGTAGTTGCAGACAATCGAGAAGCTCGGTTTCAGTACGAAATCTTAGAAACTTTTGAGGCAGGCATTGAGCTGCGCGGAACCGAGGTGAAGTCAATTCGCCAGGGCAAAGTGAACCTGAGAGACGGCTTCGCTTTGGTCCGAAATGGAGAAGTCTGGCTGCACAACGTTCACATTTCACCGCACGAAACCACGAACCAGGTGTACAACCATGACCCTCGCCGAACGCGCAGGCTCTTGCTTCACGCTGAGGAAATTCGCCGGCTGATTGGACAGGTCGAACAAAAGGGACTGACGCTGGTACCGCTCAAGATGCACCTGAAGCGCGGCTGGATTAAGCTTTCCCTGGGTCTGGCACGAGGCAAGAAACTGCACGACAAGCGGGAGGATCTGAAGCGTAAGCAGGCGAAACGCGAGATCGAGCGGGTAATCAAAAATTACTAGACTGGCGGGGAGAGGGGTGGCGATTTCTCCCTGGGAAACGGCGGAACGATCGCACCTCAGGCTTCTTGCAAAGGCAAAAAAATAAAGTGTTAAGAAATTTTGCAGTAATTGCTCCGCCTGTGTTAACATTACTTCACAACGCGACCCTGGGGCAGCCAGAAGCGGTTCAGAGCTTGGGGTTTATCTGAACTCTAGTATCAGGATGTGCCGTAGGTATCGGGTTATCTCCTCCCAACACAGCGAGTTTGCCAGCCAAGGGGCTGGCATTTATTTAAATCTTGCTCTTGCCGAATGCCATGATAGAAAGAGCTATTCAGCCAACAGGAATAAATTTGCAGTGAATTCTTTTTTTACGATCGTCGCTGTTCCGTCTGCGTGATAACTTAGTGAATGGCTGTAGGAAAGCCGCTTTGCCCAATCTCCTGCTTATTTGAGATGCTCTTTTATTCAGCAATGTAAAAGTTGTGGTCAATTCGGTCATTTGAAGGATAAACTTTTAGGCTGAAATTAGGATATCGAGCAGGATATTTTGCCGATTATATTGTTAGCATTTATAGGTACATTAATTAGACGCTGGCTAGGTTTGGGTGGAGGGTCAGTTTGTTTCTAGCAGGACGTTGCAAACGTTTATCGCCTCCCATCAGCAGTGGAAGTAAGGGTTTTTAAATTGTTTTGTTTTTGAGCCTTCGGAGGGTTTCATGTCAATTCGGCTATATGTGGGCAATCTGTCCAAAGAGTTGGAGCGTCAGGAGTTAGAAGCCGTTTTTGCTGAGTTCGACGACTCTGTTTCAACCAAGGTGATTACCGATCGCAAAACGGGTAAATGCCGTGGCTTCGGTTTTGTCACGGTGAAGAGCGAAGAACAGGCAGATGAAGTGATTGAAAAATTTAACGGTTATCTGTTGAAGGATAGCCCCATTAAGATCGAGCGGGCGCAGCCTCGTACCAAAGGCAAAGAAGAGACCGCAGAGCAGGCTCCGCAGGGCAATCCGCCCAGCAATCGTCGGAGTGGTGGCAGCAAAGGCAACAATAAGTCTCGCAAAGTGACTTCAACCGAACCGGAAGCAGTTCAGCCCGATCCGCGTTGGGCGCAAGACCTGGAAAAGCTCAAGCAGCTTTTGGCAGCTCAAGCCGCAAATCCCTAGTCTGCCAATCGTTTGCTAAACTCAAGGCTTTTTGATCGATCGCCATGACCATCAGAAGCCATTGTTCTGATCGAGCGGTTGCCTTCCTGAGTTCGGAGATACAAACCCTTAAAGGAACGTGCCAACTCAATCAAACAAAATCGTTGCCTGTGGCATACGGGGTACAGATATCTCGGTTGCGACAGGCAATTTGTTTGGCAATTTTCGCCAGGATGTCCAGCAAAACTTAGGGAGAAATCGGCTCTTTTGCAGCAAGCAGCATGATCATTTGCAGCAGTTGCTCTGGCATAATTGGGTCGTGCAGCAGGTCATTTGCGCCGATCGCCTGCCATGCCTCTCGCTCTTCTATCTCTGGTGCAAGCGCAACAATTTTAATTTGTTTGGTGACAGGATTCCGGCGAAGTGCGTGAATCAGGGTCTCTCCTTTGATGTCTGGCAG
Organism: Leptolyngbya sp. GB1-A1; assembly: GCF_039962475.1. Classification (NCBI taxonomy): domain Bacteria; kingdom Bacillati; phylum Cyanobacteriota; class Cyanophyceae; order Leptolyngbyales; family Leptolyngbyaceae; genus Leptolyngbya; species Leptolyngbya sp. GB1-A1. The sequence goes on from NZ_JAMPLI010000012.1 coordinate 71,618, forward strand.
ATCAACGTCGGCAATGATCGCAAAGGGACGCATTACTTCAATTTGACGCACTGCCGTTGCCCCTTCTAGCATCCAGACGAGCTGGTAGCCTGCTGCGGTCAGGCTGTCACAAATCACTTCCGCAATTTCTTCTCGATGCTCAATCAGAATAATCTTGCCTTTTGGCGGATCGATCAGGCTGCGAGTTTCGATCGGGGGGCTGGCATCGATCGATCGGAGAATGGGTAATTGAACGGTAAAGACTGACCCTACTCCGGCAGTCGATTCAACGGTGACCGAGCCTCCGTGGAGCTCCACAAGCTGCTTGGTGAGTGCTAAACCTATGCCCGTTCCCTGATACTGCCGACTATAACCGCGATCGAGCTGATGAAACTTCTGAAAAAGCTGCGGAATCAGATGTTCAGGGATGCCAATGCCCGTATCTTGAACTTGAAGCATCACGAAATCTTTTTCTGTAAACACCCGCAGCGTCACCCGACCGCCTGCCAGGGTAAATTTGACCGCATTGCTGAGTAGATTATGAAGAATCTGACGCACCCGCTGCGGGTCGGCAATCAGTCGATCGCTTTGTGGGGACAGATGCAAATCAAGTTCAAACTCAACCTGATGCAAAGCCGCGTAACTTTCCAGCATTTTCAGCACCTGCCGCACTAGATGAGACAGTGAAACCTCCCGCAGGTTGAGAACCATTCTGCCTGCTTCCACTTGGGACACAGCGAGAATGTCTTCAATCTGGTTGAGAAGCCGCTCACCACTGTCGTGAATCATCTGAAGAAAATGCTGTTGGCGGTTGTCAAGCACATGGGCGGACCAGCGTTGTAAAGTTCTTGACATTCCGATAATGCAGGCGAGGGGGGTACGAAGTTCGTGGCTCACGGCTGCCAAAAACTCACTTTTTGCCTGGTTTGCCGCCTGCGCTGCCAGCATTGCGTCTTCAAGTGCCTGGGTTCGCTCAATCACGCGCTGTTCCAGAGTGTGTTTTTGCTGCTGAAGTTCGCTGTAAAGCTGGGCTTGATGAATGGCGATCGCCAAATGCTCGGCAATGTGCTGCAAAAATCGCTGTTCCCGGTCTTCCCAGCAGTAGGGCTGGGTGCAATTGTGAGCGATCAGGAGTCCCCAGAGGCGATTGTTTACCCAGATCGGAGCCACAAGCTTTGCCTGCACCTGGGCACGCTGCAAAAATTCCAGCAGGCAGGGAACTGATGTTGCATATCGCACGGTAACATCTTCTACTATCAGCGGAAATTGCCAGGATTCTCGGACATGTCCGCGTAGCTCATCTACAAAGCAATGAGCATCTGAGAAATACAGCACCGAAGGAATTGTGTCACTGGCTCTTGCTTCATAAACGACTGAACCCGCCGCCTGCGAATCGATTACTCCGAAGGGGGAACTGCTCTGCATCGTCCCCTCCTGCCATAAAGCTTGTGAGAAAGATGATTCTGTTTGAGTCACACCCTCAATCTGATAAATCACCAGGCGATCGACCCGTAGACAAGCTCGCACTTGATCGACCGCTGTTTGCAGAATGATTGGCAGCTCTAAACTTTGCCGAATCTGGGTCATGACCTGATTTAGCAGCCGTTCTTGCTCGACTTGCTGTTGTAGCGCAGGCTCACACACTGCAACTAGGGTCGAGTCCAACGGCTCCAGCAGCAAATCGAGAAGTTGACGGGTAAAGTCCGTTTGAATCTGCATATCATTGGGCTGAAGCCGCGATCGAGCTTCCATCCACTCTGGTTGCCAGTTGCGCTCAACCTGGGACAGCAGCCCGTCTAGAAAAGCGGCAATTTTCTCAGGTTCAAAGTTAAGGCTGATTTGATAGGAAACTTCTGTGCCAGACTGCGCTCCGGTCAAAGGTTGAATGCCTGTCAGCAGCTCTGCCTGGAGCAGGGCACTAAATCCGGGAGAGGCAACTAAGCTAAAAAGTTGAGATTGTGCAAGAAGGGGGGATTGCGATCGTTGACCCGCCAGGGCTACCTCGGTTATCTCGATCGCCTCAACCTGGGCTGCAATCTGCTGAAACAATTTTCTTAATCGATCGAACTTTGAAGCAGACCAAGCGCGGCTGAGCGTGAAAGCATCAGAAATATTGATCGTCTCGCCCATCCTCATTTCCATTCCTAAACGATCGGTGCTGCCGGAATTTGGATAGCGACCGTCAGATTGAGCCGTCAGAATTGAACCGTCAAATTTCAGCCAGTGCTAGCGCTATCCTGCGAAGCGGCGCATATTCGCTGCCTTGACTGTGGAAAGTTAGCCTTTTCAACTCTCTATAATGATGCCTGCAAATGCCTGCAATCAGCTAATCCCAATGAAAATCTTTATAGCTGCTGCCTGAAGGATAAGCATCCAACGGTAGACTGTAGTTTGACTGCGGTGAATTTAGATTTATTCTCCATTTGTTTTCTCTGCTTGTTCATTTCGCAATTCATCCTCCTATGACGGCTGCTGTCAAATCTTCTCCTCGAATTACTTCTCAACTAGTCAACGGCATTTTGGCAATCAAGCCTCTGGCGGACCTGGCAAAAAATCGGGCACGCAACATGATGATCAAGCGAGCTGAGTCGATCGGCGTGTACTGGCATGATCAGGTGCAAGCTCTTCGATCGCGCAGCGACAGCGCATCTTCTCAGGTTTCGTCTCAGGTGTCTCCTCAGTGGGAGCAAGAGCTTGCCCAGGTGCAGAGCGCGAATCTGACCTATCCCGACTATTACCTACGAATGTTTCACGCTTACGAGGACGGGAATCTAAGCTGGGATGCAGCAATGGAAGTCGAAGTGGCTGCCCATGCCGTTCATGCTCGGGTTTGGCCGGACTCTGGCGAACAGGGTGATATGCGACTGCGCCAGAGCTATCAAACCGTGCTGCAAGAGCAAATTAACACTGCACCGCAGAACATCTTAGACATTGGCTGTAGCGTTGGCATGAGTACCTTTGCCCTGCAAGCCCTTTACCCGCAAGCGCAAATTACTGGAGTCGATCTCTCGCCCCATTTTTTGACGATCGCCCAGTATCGCACTGAGCAGCGAGAACGCGGGGAAGATTACGCAATTCAGCCTTCGCTTGCGCCCAGCCCAGATCAAGCAGCCCAAATTCCTAGCCCCACCTGGCTTCATGCCGCTGCCGAAGCGACCGGATTACCCGATGCCTCGTTTGATCTTGTGTCTGCCCACCTTCTGTTCCACGAACTGCCTCAGTCGGCGGCGATCGGCATTTTGCAAGAAGCGCGACGGCTCCTGCGTCCAGGTGGTCACATTGCAATTATGGACATGAATCCGCGATCGGAAATCTACGCCAAGATGCCGCCCTACATCCTGACGCTGCTGAAAAGCACAGAGCCTTATTTAGACGAATACTTTGCGCTGAACCTGGAAGAGGCGATCGAGCAGGCAGGTTTCCAGTCTCCCACAGTGGCTTGTAATACGCCACGCCACCGGACGGTGATCGCACGGGTGCGGTAGTCTCCTGTAGGGGCAGTTCGCGAACTCCCCTTACTGATCACCTTACTCAATTACCCTTACCCCCGATCGCCCTTACCCCATGCCAGCCTACCGACCATTGAGGGGCAACTCAAAATTAAACTTCTGCAAAGGCAGGTTGTTGTTGGGGGGTGTTCTCGCTGCGATCGCTACAAAAAACCTCTGCCGAGTTATTAGGGCTTTCGATTAGTTTGACCCTATGAAGCTTTGCACCGATTTGAGCGATCGGGTTTTGCAGCAGGTCGCGGATGTGAACGGCGATGTTTTCCGCAGTTGGGACGACTTCTGCGAAGTAGGGAATGTCTTTGTTCAAGAAGGTGTGGTCGAACGGTTCCACCACATAATCATCGACGGCTTTTTGTAGCGCAACTAAGTCAACCAGCATTCCCGTGCGCGGATCGATTTCGCCTTTGACGGTGACTTCCAGGTGGTAGTTATGCCCGTGTCCGTTCACGCGGGCACATTTGCCGTAGATTTCTGAATTTTGCTCCAGCGTCAGATGGGGGAGTGCCAGACGGTGAGCCGCGCTGAAGTGGGTGCTGATCGTGAGGTAAGCTTCCATATTGTTTCCTTCGTAGTCTGCCCAAAGTTCAGGATGTTCAAAAAGCTGAATGCGGACGATCGGTAAATGGGGAGCGAGTCGCTGCCAGATTACCCGCGCCATACTTTCCGTTGTGGGTAGGGTTTGCTGAAATTCTGCCCAAACGTCATTCAGGTAGGAGAAGTTAAGCTGGCCGGTGACTTCCCGCTTAATCACCTGTTTTACGTCGGACAAATTTAGCACCATACCGTATTCATCCAGGTCGCCCTCCATCGAGACATAGAGGACATAGTTGTGCCCATGTCCCGGAAACCGGGCGCAGCCGCCGAACCGCTCTTGATTTTCTGCGTCGCTCAGTTCGGGTAGCCAGTATCGATGACTTGCCGAGAACTCCGCCCGCCGATTAATGATGCACTTCATGGGAAAATTCTGTTAAGTTCCGTAAAGCCTCTTTTAATACGATAGCAGTTGTGCTGCTGCTGAACCGCCTGATAAAGACAGGAATCCCAGGGTTATAAGGTTATTCATCTAAATTCAAGCCGCACCCAATGTCTTCTAAATAAATGTCTTCTAAATAAATGTCTTCTGAGCAAAATAAAACGACTATTCTTCAGTTCTATCAATTCTTTGACGATCGCCAAATCGATCAAGCTCTAGAACTGCTTGCCCCTGATTTTGTTGCGCATTTAGCTGGAGTGCCTGAACCACTCGACAGGGAAGCATTCAAGCAGTTTGGCATGACGTTCTATCTTGCCTTCAGTCAGGGTCAACATCGATTTGAGCAGGTCCTTGTTGAAGAAGATAAAGTTGTGACGTGCGGCACGTTTACGGCGATTCATTCCGGTGAATTTCAAGGGCTTCCACCCACAGGTAAATCGATTAAGTTAGCGGTGATGCATATTGACCGCATCGAGAACGGCAGGATTATCGAACATTGGGGGCAGGGAGACGCGCTGGGACTGATGCAGCAGCTCGGAATAGTTTTTCTACCCGGACTAACGCTTTTCCCTCACCTGGTTAAGAGTTTTGCGTCCAAGCTGTTAAAAAAATCGTTGGAAATTGGGAAAGCAAGGCTAAGCCAGCGTTAGCACAATCAACAGCAGTACTTCTGTCCATTCCACCACAGCTCCATAGCTATCTCCTGTGTGGCCCCCCAGTTTTGCGGCAAACCAGGCAGGTGTCAGCAGCGCGATTCCAATCCCGCCGATCGCTAACAAACCCGCCAGCATCGGGGAGTACAGCCCAGGGAGCAAACTGAGTCCCACCAGCAGCACCAGGCAGGGAGCAGTGTCTTTGATCGATCGCATCACTTGCTTGTGAAACGCACCTTTGCCTGTGGGCTTGAGATAGGGATAGCGAACGATTGCGATTTGCTGTGCCCAGCGTCCCCAACCAGCAACCAGCGGCAGCACGAGCCATCGGGTTAGGGAATTTTGCAGATCGATCAGCGCAACGGTTTTCAGTAGAATTACGGTTGTTGCCGTTATTGCCCCAAAGGCTCCGGTACGGCTATCTGCCATGACTGCTAATCGTCGCTCTGGGTCGGTGACCGCTAACCCATCGGCAGTATCCATTGCCCCGTCGAGATGAAGTCCGCCCGTGATGGCAATCCACAGGGATACGACGATCGCACTCCGCGTTAGCACAGGCATTCCAATCCCCGTCAGTCCGCTATCCACCCCGCTCAAAATCATTCCAATCAGTAGCCCGACTACAGGCGCAAACCAAGAAACGGTCTCAAACGGCAGGGATGCAATCTGAGGGACAGGCAAACAGGTGTAAAAGGCAATGGCAGCCGCAAGCTGGCGCAAAAAAAACATTCAGATATTACCCGATTAGAACAGCCAGAATCACCCGCTTGATCCTGCGATCGCCTATCTTAGCGAAGTGAATCGCAAAGCGTTGCAGTCATAATAGAGTGGAACCTTCATTGACCTGCCTTTGGGAACCTCCTTGCTAAGACAAGTTCCGTATATTCCGCAAAGGGCGAGTTCTGGATCCTGAGATAAGATTAGAGTACGGACCGATTACGGAACCTCTATGATTCATATAAATGACTGAGCTAGGTGGCTGAGCAGTTCGCTATGCCATTCTGCTTCTATGGGGTGCGCTGTTCCGGCTTTTTCGATGTGTTCTTCGCTCTGGGATTCGGCTTGATTGTTGCGCTTGGCGTTCTCTTGCAGACGGTGAGCACTGTTGCAGAACTGAAGTAACCCCAAACTCTGGGGTGGAGCTAAATTTGCAATCAGCTTACCCAGGTCAGACAAATTAATAACGGTTGATCTCATTATTTGAGTCATACGATCAGACGCGATTAGTGGTGGGTCATCGCTGGTGTGCTAATCGTCTCCTCGGTCTGTAGGTCAACCCTGTTCTCTCGTTAAGGCTACGGACTTTTTGTATGAGTCACGATCAACGCTCTGGTAACACGAAACTTCCTGCTCCCTGTATTGTTGAGGCGGGCATCATTGTCAACAAGCAAGATATGCAGCGGCTTCTGGCAGATTTGGGGCGAGTTCGCTACTGCTACACGCAGAACGATGACCTCGAAGGGGGAAGAACTTCGCAACGTCTGCTGGCAGAGGATGAAGGCTATGTACTGGAGGTCTTTGCCGACCCCACGAGTTCGACGATCGTTGCTAACCGCACCCTTTATATTAATGTCCAAAGCTTCGACTACTTGGAGCTAAGCCACTCTCCAGAGCATGAACCCTGCTTTGATTTGGTGCAGGACAGTTTGCGGTTGCGGTTGATTCCGCTTAGCAACCCGATTCAGGATCAAAAAGCAAGAACGCTCAGCGCAGCCGCCCTGGAAGCTGTGGTTGCCGAAGTGCTTTCTGCTGGCTGGGATGTGGAGATTGACGGCGACGAGAATTCGATTTAGCTCCTGCTGGCAGTCTTGTTTTAAGGCGAGCTTTATTTTTGGGTTTGTGAATTAGTTTGTGATCGAGATCGAATATTGTGGGATTTGAGTTTCAGTGTCAGGCGAACTGTCGCCATACCCATGCCCGTGCCGGAATCTTTACCACGCCTCATGGCAATGTCGAAACGCCCCGGTTTATGCCGGTGGGAACGCTGGCCAACGTGAAAACGGTAACGCCTGCTCAGCTTCGAGAAACGGGCGCACAGATGATTTTGTCGAACACCTATCATCTGCACTTACAGCCTGGAGAAGACATCGTAGCGGCGGCAGGCGGGCTGCATCAGTTTATGCGCTGGGATGGTCCAATCCTGACGGATTCTGGCGGCTTCCAGGTCTTCAGCCTCAGCGAAATGCGATCGATTTCCGAAGAAGGGGTGAAATTTCGATCGCCGCGAGACGGGCAGATTATCAACCTCACGCCTGAAAAATCAATTCAGATTCAGAATGCGCTGGGGGCGGATGTCATTATGGCGTTCGACGAGTGTCCACCCTATCCCGCAAGCTATGAGGCAGTTCAGGCGGCAACCGATCGCACGGCACGCTGGCTAGAGCGATGTATTGCGGCGCATCAGCGATCGGATCAGGCCTTGTTTGGGATTGTTCAGGGTGGGGTTTATGAAGATCTCCGGCAGCAGTGCGCGAAAACCTTGACGCAGTTCGATTTGCCCGGCTATGCGATCGGGGGAGTGAGCGTGGGTGAGCCTGCGGAATTTATCGAACCGATCGTGAAAGCAACTGCGCCTCTGCTGCCGGAACACAAACCGCGCTATCTGATGGGCGTGGGTTCCTATCGCGAGATGGTGCAGGCGATCGCAGCAGGGGTCGATTTATTTGACTGTGTGATTCCGACCCGCTTGGCGCGACATGGCAGTGCGCTGGTCAAAGGCGATCGCTGGAATCTGAAAAATGCCCGCTATAAAACCGACTTCACACCGCTGGATGCCGGCTGTCCTTGCTATACTTGCCAGAATTTTACCCGCGCCTACATCAGCCATTTGTTGAGGTCGCAGGAATTGCTTGGCTACACGCTGCTGTCGATCCACAATATTACCGAGCTGGTGCAGTTTACCCAGCGAATTCGGGCGGCGATTTTGAGCGATCGATTTGTGGAGCTGTTTGGCGATTGGCTAACTCCTGAAGCCGCTACCAAAGCTGAGGTTTAACTGTCCGGTAAAGTGTGACTGTCGTTTCTCTCGTTTCTTTTGCGATCGAATTTATCTATGACTGCTGATTCCCCGATTGAGGAAACTGCTTTGCCGCTTGTTGAGACTGCCGATGCGCTCCAGCCCTGCATTCAGGCACTTGGCTTACCGCAGATCGATCGTCATCTCTTCATCTGTGCTGATCAGACCTTGCCCAAATGCTGCGACAAAGCAGAGAGCCTGGTTGCTTGGGACTATCTGAAGCGTCGCCTTAAGGAATTAAAGCTTGACCAGCCGACCAGTGACCGTCAAAGCTGCATTTTTCGCACAAAGGCAAACTGCTTGCGCGTCTGTCAGCAGGGACCTATTCTGCTGGTTTATCCGGATGGAGTGTGGTACCACAGTGCAACGCCAGAAGTCATCGAGCGGATTATTCAAGAACACCTGATTCAGGGGCAGGTTGTCCAGGACTACGCATTTCTCGTTCATCCTCTGCCGCAGCCGGGCACTACTGTCCTGTCCTCGCCGCTCTAGCAAGTGTCCTGAAAAGCACGGAAAATCCTGGAAAGTACGGGCAAGATAACGGGCAATACAAAGGATTTTTCCAGTATGTTCAACATTCTGTAAATATACTGGGTATCATGATCGGCAGAATGGACTGTCCACTTTGAGGTCGCGAGTACTAGAGCATGAGTAAGGAAAGCAGTGTCGGAGAAAATAAACGGCTTCTCCTGATTGATGACGACCCGAACCTGATTCTGCTGGTGAAGGATTATCTTGAATTCCGGGGATACGAAGTCATCACCGCTGAGAATGGCCAGGAGGCGTTGGATATTTTAGAGAGCGAGACACCAGACATGATCATTTGCGATGTTATGATGCCGCAAATGGATGGTTATGCCCTGGTCGAGCAAGTTCGCAAAAATCCTCGCACAAGCTGGATTCCGGTTCTGTTCCTCTCTGCTAAGGGACAAAGCCAGGATCGGGTAAAGGGACTGAACATTGGTGCTGATGTGTACATGGTGAAGCCCTTTGAACCTGAAGAACTGGTGGCTCAGGTTGAGGCTTCGCTGAAACACAACTCGCGCCTGATGCAGCGGCAGGACAAAAACTCGGATTCGGCTCCGAAAATTCAGGTTCCGTTTGATGTAGAGCTAACCCCCACGGAACTGCGGGTGGTTCAGTTTGTGGCGCGAGGCATGGCAAACCGAGAAATTGCCGAAGAACTGAACGTGAGCCAGCGCACGATCGAAAGCCATGTTAGCAATATGCTGGGCAAAACTGGGCTGCACAATCGCACTGAACTGGCACGATGGGCGATCGAAAACAGCATGGCGTAGGTGGATGAAGCTTAACGCTCGATCGCCTACAACACAATCAGGCAGAAATGACTTCATAAATAAAGCTAAACGCTGCCCACTGGTTGACATCGAATGCATAAACATCCGCTGGGGCGTCGGTCTGATGCAAATCCTGTAAAATTGCCTGAACCAGAGCCAGGAACTGCGTAAAGTTGCTCATTCTCTGGGGGCTGCTAACTCGCAGTTTATTGTTCAGCAGTTCAGCCGTCTGGGCGAAGGGAGAACGGCTCAAGATCAAATGAGTTTCTGTGATGCCGCTTGAAGGCTGAATCAGGGAATCTGCATCGGTTTGGAGCAGGGTATGGGTTGCTCCTGGCGCGATCGAACTGGGTGTTTGCGAGGCAGGTGAGGAGTCATTTGCGAATCCGGGGGGATATACCACCGGAATACCCTCTGCATCTAGCCCCAAGCCAATCCAATAAAGGGGACGATCGCTGTAGTTTAGGATTTGATACTGAATCCGACTACCGATCGCGACCTCCGGCAACCCAGTGGTCTGTAAGTCAGCGTAGGGCTGCGGCGGAGCCCAGGGGGCACGAGCGGTTTCCTGCTGAGAAATAATTTGCTCCTGGGGGGCAGTCGTAAGCAGCGTTGCCCGCACTCCCAAACGGGAAGACCCCTGATTTTCCAGTAGCCGCAGCAGCTTATTGGCAAACAATGCCTGTAACTGAGGAGTCATGCGATGAATTGCTGTTTTTACCGCTTCGTCGTCCTGGTTCAGAGAAGTGTAGATTGCGCTGCGATCGAGGAAAAACAAGGCATAGCCGCGCTTGCTGCTGGGCGGCTCGAGGGTTAAAGCTGGAGTTGCTGAGCCTGGAGAGTTCGGTGACGTGGGTGGCAGAGCAGCAGTCAGCGTCGCAGTTTTAAGCTGGGTTTTCCCAAATAGCAAATCGGCAGACTGTTCGCCTGCAATCACTGAGGAAACCTGCGGAATTGTAGCAAAGGCACTGGTCGCATCGACTCGCTCAACCCGCTCCAGGCTTGCATCTAAGCCAACGGTCAGGTTCAGATTGCGCGGCAAAAACCGCATGACCTCCTGCACAACTTGCCCAACCTCGATTCCCCCCAAGGGAGAACTGCTTCGCATTGACTCTGCTTCATTGCCGCCCTGATGCTTGGCTTTCGCCATCAGTCCTTCCCGCGATCGAAGCTGAAGCAGCCTGGGTGATTGATTTTCTGAGTCAGCAGGCATCACGGCGAACAGCGAAGCCCCTACGTTTTCCAGCACGATCGCAGGCAGTCCCCCCAGCCAAAGCTGCACCTTTCCCTCTTCGTCGATCGATCGAACAACGCCATCTGCGCTGAATGCAAAATTAGAATCAAGAACTGCCGTGAGGTTGAGCCGTTTTTGGTTGCTGCTGTTGAACTGCTGTTTGTGTTCCGCCGCCTGCTTCGCTTTGCCGATTGCCCCCGAGGGGGTGGTGGTTCGCATCGCCTGTCCTAAACCAACATTTAGCATCGTGGTGGACGTACTGCACCAAAGCTGTTGCGTCAGCGCATAGGTGAGTAATCCGGCGTGAAAGCCACTCCACTGTGCCTCGGTCGAAACTTGATCGCCGCCTGAGCCGGTGAGCAGGACACCTGGAGGAGATGCCCAATGCAGCGTTGCGCGAGATAACTGCAGCCGTTCTAGCAACTGCGATTGCAGGGTTTGTTCTGCTTCGAGGAGTTGACCACTAGGCGCACTGGGACGCGATCGAATTCGCAAACTGCCCTGGGTGACTCGTCCCAGATGAGTAAAGCCTGTATCCAGGACGGTGATTATCTGCTGAGTCGGCAGTGATCGCAATAGCAGCTCCAGCGTCTCCAGCATTAGGTCATTCACGATCGGATTGTCTGCGGTGGGCAAAACGCCATCGATCGGCACAAGGCTCTGCTGCTCGGTAGGAGCTTGATCTAGCAAAACCTGGCTGCCCAAGCCGCTAAAGTGAAACAGCACCACATCACCCGATCGCGCTTGGTCAATCAGATGAGCCTGAAACGCCGATTCGATCGCTGATCGCGTGGCCTGATGATCGGTCAGCGTCAGAATATCGGCAGGCTGAAAGCCAAAGCGATGCAGCAGCAGTTCTCGTTGCAGTTCCACATCGGTCAGGCAGCCGTTAAGAGCAGTTCCTTTGGGCGGCACAAAATCACCCACGGCTTCTGGATATTGATTAATGCCAATCAACAGGGCGAGTTTGCGGCGCGTTGGCTGTGCTAAAACCTGCTGCGATCGATCCGTCAAAGCAAACCATCCGGCTTCACTCAACCCTAGTGCTGCCAGAATGCTGCCGAACCGCTGTAGAAATTCTCGTCGATTTACCCTCATGCTTTTGTAGCGATCGCTATCTAGAATTGGACAGGCAGGTTGAATACCGCTGTGGAGCGGTAGCTCCCTGTACCTCATCCTCAATTCACTGGCTCTAGCTATATTTGAGCATTAAAAGCCTGAAAAATGCCCTTTTCTACTGGCGATTCTTGAACCCTGCTGTTTTCTGATCAAGCGGAAGGGATAGAGTCAGGCTCTCTGCCGCTCCCATCAGTCATCTCAGCAAATTGGATAGAATGCTCCAGTAGGAAGGGCAATACAACTTCCTCTCTGGAAAACTGATTTAGATTTCTAATTGCAGCTAGCCGGAAATCTGCATCGCACGGGCAAGTTCGGCGGCAACCAGAGGGCGCGAAAATTCGGGCGGTGGTAGCTCACCTTGACGCAGCATTTCCCGCACTTTGGTTCCAGAGAGGTGAATCCGCTCTTCGGGTTTGCTAGGGCTGGTTTTAGTGGTTGCCATTGCCTGCGTCCGCTTGCAGTAAAAAGCGTGTTCAAACTTCATCGGCAGGATGCCTAACGCCTGCGGATCAAACTCGTTAAAGATGTACTGCGCGTCATAGGTTCCATAATAGTCCCCGACACCAGCGTGATCGCGTCCCACGATGAAGTGAGTGCAGCCGTAGTTTTTCCGCACCAGTGCGTGGAAAATGGCTTCACGGGGTCCGGCATAGCGCATTGCAGCAGGGTTGATTGCCAGAATGACGCGATCGTTCGGGAAATAATGTTCCAGCATGATCTCGTAGCAGCGCATCCGCACATCGGCTGCAATGTCGTCTTCCTTAGTCGCGCCCACCAGGGGATGCAGAAATAGCCCGTCTACGGTTTCCATCGCACATTTAATAATGTATTCGTGAGCGCGGTGGATCGGGTTGCGGGTTTGAAAACCTACGACCGTCTTCCAGCCCTTTTCCTGAAACATCTGGCGCGAGACTGCCGGATCAATTTGGTAGGCGGGGAAGAGCGGATGGGCATCGCGCTCTAGCAGCCAGACAGAACCAGCCAAATTGATATTGCCCTGCTGATAAACGACTTTCACGCCGGGGTGCTTTTCGTCGTCGGTGCGGTAGACGTTGACGGCTTCCTTCACTTTGTCATAGGTGTATTTGTGCGTTAGCTCCAGAACCCCTACAAAGCGACCATTCGGGTCATCCAGGCGAATCAGTGTGCCTTCACACAGCGGCTCTGCAACTTCCTCGCTCACCGATAGCGTAATCGGAATCGACCAGGGCAATCCATTCGATAGATACATACTACTGACCACCGATTCGTAGTCTTCTCGCTCCAAGAATCCAGTGAGCGGGCTAAATCCACCGATCGCAATCATGACCAGGTCAGAAGTTGTCCGCACATCCATTTGCACTCGCTGCAATGAATCTGCCATTGCCAGAAATTCTTGTCGCTGGTCAGGGGTTGCAATGCGATTAATAAGCTGTCCGCCATGTGGCGCGATTCCTGCGGCTTGTTGAGTCAACGTCTTGCCCTCTCTACAACAATAATGACTGAACTAAAATGACGAAACTAAAGGTACGAAACTAGAAGCACTAAGCCAGAATGAACGACTCTGGCCGCAATTCTTAAGTAATGTTGAAGCTCATCCTAGTATATCTATCGAGGTAGCATCTCTCGACAGCAGACCTACAGACAGCTTTTCCCAGGTCAAGCGGTTGCCTCAAGTGCTAGGAATTGAATGAACAGTTTTCCGATCGAATTACTCAAAAATTAAGTTTTATCTTACCTCGATCGCTTCCACCAGGAGCCACTGTCCCGATCGGTTTAATCTTGCGGTTACGGTCAGCGTTTGTCCTGTTTGATAGGTCTGAAACTGGCGATCAACTGTGGCATCGAGGGTCACCAGGCTCAAGGCTTCCAGACAGGAATCGATCGGACGATCGAGATAAAGCTGATAGTCCTGATCGCCTCGGCGTTCAAAGGTTCCCTGATATGATTTGCTGAATTTTGTGGCAACGCTCTTATGCAAAGAGGATGGCTGCACTAGTCGTTGAGCAATGCCATCGATCGGATAGTCCTGAGGATGGGCAAGAAAATGCTGCTGGCAGTCGAGCCAGTCCGGGTCATGCGGAGTCACGTTAAACAGCGGAATGACCGCAGCGGGGGCGATCGGATCTTGCAGCAGGGCGTTTTGCAGGTTGCGCACAGAGAGTTCTCGCGGCTGACAGCGACGCTGTACACAGAGGGCTGCTGCTGCTCCTGCGGCTTGTCCAATGCCTAGTACAACAGGCTGAAGTCGGGTTGCTCCGTTGGCAATATGAGACACAGAAATATTTTTCTCGCAAACCAGCAGACCCTCGATCGCTGCCGGAACCAAACAGCGATAAGGCAGCGAAAAAGGCGTTCCCGTCCAGCGTCCACCCCAGCGCAGCGACTTCGGTTTCAGGGGCAGGGTGTCGCCCGGATAGTGATGATCATTGGCATAGTTGCCGATCGCGATCGAGTCCACTAATCCCTCTGGATTCAAGGGCAGAGCCGCAACCTGTCCGCCAGTAACAGGCAAAATATCTGGTTCGCAGACTGTTGCCAACCCGCGTAGTCGCCGACTTTCCCGGTAATAGGGATGCAGGGCAAAAGCTCCTCCGCCAATCTGTCCTGACCCAGCAGAGGGAAAACTGTCTGTCGCTAAGCCATATCGACTTCCCAACTCTCTTTGCAGGAAATGAGCATAGCCCTGTGCGTGCCACAACGCGTCCTGGAGCCATTCTTGCCGTGCTGCCGCAGATTCTACCAGCCGATCGAGCCGTATACCGTAATCGTTGCCCTGCTGCGGAAAGTTGAGCATAAAGCGATTTCCCGGCAGACGACCGTAGTTGAGAAACATTGCTGCACCGTAGCCTTCCCAGGTTCCCTGAAAGCGATCGGCACTGTAGCTAGGTGGAGCCGGAATGATTTCTGAGCAGTCTGTGCCAAAGTCCTGCATGAGAAAGACCCAGGTAGGAGCTTGAATCGGAAAGCGATCAGTTAAGGGGGTTGCAGCGACGGGTGCGCTGGGTTCACCGAATTCGCTTTGCCACTCCCAGCCCCACCGATAAGGGACTTCTGCCAGTGCCAGCAAATCGCCTAGCTCTGTACCGTCAATTATGATGTCTGCTGCGATCGTCCAATTGTCAAACTGAACTTCTGTAATGCGATTCTCCTGTCGAATCACGGTGCGAGGTGTTTGACCCGTAATCCAGTGAAGGTTAGGCAACTGCCGCACCCAGTCGGCAAAAATGGTGGCTCCAATGCGCGGCTCATAGGTAAAAAAGCTGACCCAGGCATGATCGAGTCCTTCGGGCTGACGCTGTTCCAGTTCATGCAAGAACGCGCCCCATAGCCCCGTTTGAAACGACAGCAGCTCATTACCATCAGGTGCAGCGACCCCGGCAGCGGTCAGCATTCCTCCCAGCCACTCAAACTCACTCACTAACACCGTTTGCGCTCCGGTTCTTGCCGCCTGAATTGCCGCCGCAATGCCGCCAGTACCGCCGCCAACAACCAACACTTCAGTTTTGTGCTGCTGCATACTTTATCGATAAACTCGTCTTGCCCTCCCAACAGTAAAGCAAAACGCAAAAGCAAAACGCCAGCCATTATGGAACTGGGCTGACGCTTTACCTTAGGTATTCACAGGGATTTATCGTTAAGGTCTTTATCCGGGCTGACCTCATTTGAATCATCATTAGTGTGACAGGAGTTCTCCTACTTTTGGTAGATTTTAAGGTTTCCTTAATTTCAAGATTTTGACTTGCGGGTAGCCCGCTGCTCCAGCCGATACAGCCAGACCATCAAGGCAATGATGCCCACCTGAAGCGCAAAATTAGGAAACGCCGCCGCCACGTCTCGTCCGGCAAGTAACTGTGTCAGAAAGATAAATGCGCCAATAAAGCCAGAAGCTCCACAGCCAACATAGATAAACTGTCTTAGTCCGCGATAAGGAGTTTGCAGCTCTGCTTTGAGCTGAGCATATTTTTCAGGATCAAGGTTAGAAGGCTGGGAGCGAGTTGTTCGCTTCGGAGAAGATGATTTTGGAGAAGGGGAATCAGGCATGGTTGAAGCAAGAATAGGCAGGACAGGCGAGCCAGTGACAGAACATCGACAGCAATGGATGCTGTAAAGGGTTGTCAGTGAAGTAAAAGGTTGTCAATGAAAAAGGAAGGCTTTTCTGCCAACCTATCATTTTTCTAGCGATCTACCACAAGCCGCGTTTACCGCTGGGGTGAATTGTTGCCCAATTCGTGCGTGCGGTTGCCAACTGCTCATCTGTAATTTTTGCGCCTGTCAGGTCTGCTCCACATAGATTGGCTCCCCGCAGGTTGGCATTGCTGAGATAGGCATAGCTCAAATCTGTGCCGCGCAGGTCTGCCCCACCCAAATCTGCATGGCTCATGTATGCCCGTGCGAAGTTTGCGTTGCGGCAGGTTGCCTGGGTCAGGCTGGCATAGCCAAAATCTGCGTTAAAGAGATTTGCGCCCTGTAGATTGGTCTTACACAGCTTCGCGTTATGAAAGTTTGCGCCAGACAGCTCAGCTTTGGGCAGATGCAGCAGACTCAGATCATACGAAGTAAAGTCTCGCTTGCCCTTCGCGTAGGCGATCGCCAAATCCTCAGCATTGAGCTTTTGCACAATCCCCGCGGGCCGATCTTCTGCTGCCCTGCCGCCTGATTTCGAATGAGGAATGCCATCGGTTCGATTGGATGCTCCTCGACGTATCGGAGAACCGGGCTGAAGCTGAGTCAAGTCTGAGCGAGAATTTTCAGACTTTGCCTGTCTTGCCCGAATCGCAGCTGCCATCCGTGCCGAAGGCGAAGAGGGAGAGGAATGCATTATCGCCTCATCTGCGCCCCTGCCGTCTGTCCGGTTCCCGGAAAATTGCCAGTCTCCCGAACCTGATCCGGTCGAACGCGTGCGGTTGGGCTGGCTGACCATGCCCCGCGCCAGACTGTCCAGATAGGGCTCCAAATCTAATGCCCGTAAAACTTCGGTTGCATTTTGATAGCGATGACGTACCGACACGTCCAGCATTTTTTGCAGCACTTCGGCAAAGTGTTCGCTGACGTGAACAAGCTGCCGCCACATAATTTCGCCCGTTGCCGGGTCGTATTCCATGTCCTTAGGAGATTTACTGGTAAGCAGATAGAGGCAAGTCACCCCCAGCGCATAGATATCGCTGGCATAAACCGGGCGCATTGCCATTTGCTCTGGTGGCGCATAGCCAGGAGTGCCGATCGCATACTGAGTCAGAGCCGTATTTTCTGAAGCGTTTGCGCTGGCTGGATTCACCTGATCTTTCACTGCGCCAAAGTCGATCAGCACCAGTTTTTTGTCCTGCGATCGGCGAATCAAGTTAGCGGGCTTGATATCCCGGTGAATGACCTGCTGACTGTGGATATATTGCAGCATGGGCAGCACTTCGCTGAGAAATTGCTTTACCCCTGCCTCACTAAACGGACCCGATCGTTTGACTTCTTGCTGGAGCGTGGAGCCGCTAATGTATTCCTGAACTAGATAAAACTCTTGATTTGCCTCGAAGTAGTCGAGCAGACGCGGCACTTGAGGATGACTGCCGACTTTCCCCAGTGTGCTAGCTTCCCGTTGAAACAGCACCCGCGCCATCTGCATTACCTGCACTGAGGTCGAAGCGGGTCGAAGCTGCTTAATCACGCAGTAGGGATTGCCTGGGAGCGACTCGTCTTTTGCCAGAAACGTTGCGCCAAACCCACCCTGCCCCAGCGCATGTACGACTCGATAGCGATCGCGCAGAAGCAGCTTTGCACCACACGCCTGACATAGCTCCGTATGGGTTAAGTTTTCGGGATGAGGACAGGCTGAATTTAAGCAGTAGCTCATGCGGCATCACTCGCTGTATCAATCGCCAGGTGTCGCGGTCATAACGATGAGACTCGGTTTACACCCTAGTATCATTATCTTTCTAACGGGTTTTGGAAAGAGTGACAGACTTGCGGAAAACAATTTAAGAGTTACTAAAGTTACAATGCCTCATCTTAAAGTCCCCGTGAACCCCCTGCCATACTTGAGGGGTCAGACCCATCAGCATCAGTTCGGTTTGCTGCGGCAGATAGGGCAGCCTCAAATCGTCTTCTCTGTTGTTGCCCCTTCCCCTTGAGCTTCCCCCTTTGGTTTCTGGCGAAGCCTCATTCCCAACCATTTATTCTTTGTTGTTCTCCTTGTGTCTTTGATGATTGTTCCCTCAATTCAGGGGTAGGCAACAGGGTTAGAGAACCGTGAATTCAGGCGAAGCCAAAAAATCAAATCCGTTGAATCTGCCGGGATTAGCTGATGCCTGTGTTTGTACCGCCGCATACTGATAGCCTCCTCCTACCCTTCTGTTGCTTCTGTTGCTATAGCCGCATTTCAAGGGCGGCAGTCCCGCCGGCATCCTCGGATTAGAAATCGATCGCGCTGCACTAAAGGCAATCGCCAATCGATCGCCAGTCGATCGCCTCGCAGTTTCCCGCAGAAGGAATCGCCTTGATGCGAGTTCCCTTTCGCCAGTGCATCTACCGATCAGTTTTACCAGAGATGGGAACGGTATCCGGATCAGTTCGAGGGGTTCTTCAGCAAGGAATCATGGACTGATGAATCAGAAATGAAGCAATGATGATCGCTCCGCCGGGCACTGCTTTGCATTACAGGAGACGGATTGGAAAAGGGGCAACTGAATCTTGCTGGCTTTCAGGCAACAAGTTCAAACAGGCACAAACAAACGCTGATCAGAAGAATTCTGCTCTGGAGATCATTGTTTGCATGCTGGTCGTACCGCATTCTGGCGCGATGTTTCCGCTATTTTATTGGGGTGGCAGAACAGGCTGAACAAAAGGTCAACATAACCCAAGAGCCGCTTCTGTTTTTTTAATCTGTAAGTGTTTTTGTGCCAGTAGGAGCGTGTTCTTTTGGTTAATCAATTCAGCGCGTTTAATTTGGCAATTAATCCTTGTGCTTATTTTGAAATTTGGGAATAGTATTGTGTACAGAAGTATGGTTTAGGAACAATACAAATGCCAAGATCAAAGAAAACCACAGCCTCGGCGATCGTCACAAAATCTGCCATTGATTATGCAACCTCTACACTGGAGGAGTTGCCCGAAAAGCCAAAGGAAAATTGGTCTTTGCGCGAAGCTGTTGCCTATCTTCAAGTGCAGATCTCATCTGCTTTGAGTAAGGGCTATAGCTATGAGGAAGTTGCCGGAATGCTGACTGAACGGGGAATTGAGATTTCAGCTTCTTCGCTCAAGAGCTATCTCTCAGCTGCAAAACGGCAAAAAGAAACGGCTGCTCCCAAAACTGGAAGAACAGGTCGGAGAAGCCGCAAAGCTCTGGGCGAAAACTTGATGGTAATTGAAGCGGTTCCTTCGCAATCTTCTTCAAATGGAACTGCTGAAAAAGCCAGCAAGAGTTTGAATGAAGCAAAACCGGAAGCAATTGCTTCGCAGTTTCCCGAAGGAGTAATCGCAGATTCCGAACCCGCAAACGACACTGCTCCCACCAAACGGCGAACGCGATCGTCAGCAAAATCGTCAGCTAATTCAACCCAGAAGAGTACTGCATCAAAGACGGCTGCTAAATCAAAATCAGCTCCTCGGACGCAATCCACCACTGAAGGAACGAAAGGAACGCGAAGCAAGCGGCAGCGACAAGCATAGGAACTGTTCGGGCATGACATTACCAGTGCTTGTGTCACTACTTCTGTAACTATCTGTAACGAGTAACTATCTATAACTATTTGTGTAGCCCCTGATGGGATTGCGCTTCGTGCAACTGTGCTCTGGATAGATCTCACTCGTCCATAATCACCCGAATGGATCAGTTCAATGGGGGACGCGCCAAGCTTCCGGTCGGCTTTATGCTAGGCGCAGCAAGCTAGGCAACCAAGATTTCCGAAACAACAAAGCAGAGTTTAAGAAAATTTTGAGTTTGTTTCTGGAATGAATAGGCGAGGTCTTGTGGTTGTCTCTAGCGCGACACTCTTGAAAAAACTGGTTCTTCCTGACCGTCCGTGAAGTTTTGCTAGCCGCCTGACTTGGGCATTTAATCTTCCCGGTAGAGTAGAAGAACAAAGTGTTTCAGATTTCGTCCGTTAGGTATCTGTTGAACACTGTTGAGGGGAAGAGGAGGAAACTGCGGTGGTCTATCAATCAAAGCACACATCTCAACCGTGGCGTACTCTGGTTGAGCGGCTGGAGAAGCCTCTAACAGGTTTATTTGTCACGCTAGGGCTCGCGGTAGTGAGTTTGCCGAATGGCTCTGTGCAGGGGTCGGAACTTTCTGAAACGCATCTGACTGCAAATCATGAGGTAGCTCAGCAACTGGTTGGACAAACCCGTGGGCAGCTTCCTGGACGATCGGTTGAGCAATCGGGGCAGAGGTTAGATCCTCGCTCGTTGACAGATGGCGTTTATTTATATGGGCAGTCGCCGGAGCCTGAGCAATTAGGTGCTGCTTATATGGTTTTTGAAGTGAAGCAGGGCGATGTAGTGGGTGCGTTTTATATGCCCCGATCGTCATTTGACTGTTTCTTTGGGAATTTTGAAGCCGATCGGCTGGCGTTGACGGTAGTGGATAGCTATGAGCAGACTCAGCACCCCTACGCGATTGCGCTAGATACCTCCAGCTCGGTTGCAATGGCTGGCGGAGAGACGATCGCACCCGTCGGGCTGGAAGGATTTCAGCGAATTGACGAGCTAAGCGCAAACGATCAGCGAATCTTGTCTACCTGTAAAACCGATCATTCCAATTAGTCGTTTGCAAAGTGAGTTTCTGCAAGCTCTTTGCAAGCTGATTTCATAAAACAAACGTTGCTTCCGTTACCGCCCGAACGCCGATCTTAACTGGATAGGGCCACCTGTTTGGAGAACTGTGAAGCAACTGAGTAAAGCAAAGATGAGAAAGCTGAATTGAATGCTGAACTTAAGATAACTTGGCTGCAACTGAATCAGGAGAAATACTCTTTCCAATTCAGTTAAGCCTTTTAAGCCTGATATCTCGGTTCAGCATTTGTGTGTGAATACGCACGATGCCGATTCTTTGAAAGGTGCATTGCAAATTCTGTAGAGCGGTTCAGAAGCCTTCTAATCCGAGAGTTGCGATTGGGTTCAGATTTCGGAAAATTGGAATTAGCAATCCGCCAGGATGTCAATTGTTAAGCCGCAATGAATCAATTGGAACTGCAGGTTGTTACATTCGCAAATGCGGTGGACGCGATCGAACAGGTTCGCCGAAAAGTGTTTCAGGAGGAACAAAGCGTTGCGGTAGATCTTGATTTTGATGGTCTGGATGAAGGTGCAACTCAGCTTATGGCGTACTGGAACGGTGAGCCTGTCGGCACTGCACGAATTCGGTACTTGGGTGAGCAGCTTGCCAAAATAGAGCGCGTTGCAGTTCTAAAATCGTTTCGTGGACTAGGCATTGGTCAGGCTTTGATGCAAAAGGCGATCGATCACCTCAGCGGTCAAAAGATTGCAGAAGTAAAAGTGAATGCTCAAATTCAAGTAAAGAATTTTTATGAGCGTTTAGGTTTTCAGCAGCAGGGTGAACCTTTTTATGAAGCAGGTATCCTGCATATTGAGATGAGAAGAAAACTGATGGTATAGATCCATCTCAATCTGCTAGATAAGTTTATCTCTGAGCTCTAATTTCAAGATTCTTTAGAATGTTATTTGGAAAACAGTTTTTTGCTTTCGTAATTCGTTATTGTTGGAGCAAACAGCCCTTTCACTCTTCAGGAGTACATTACAAAACTTAAAGCAAAATTTAATTTTTCTAGTCTGAATCGGCCTTAGGGCAGATCCCTGCCACTTCTTTTCTATATTATTCTTATTTCTATAGGATTAATTAGTCCTTGGCGGTTCAAACCCTTTTTCATCAACGATTTAAGCTGAACTCTGTGATAAAAAATTAATCATTTACTTCCTTATTGATCAAACGAATTTTGTGAAAACTTGCTAGTTCAGTTTGCATTCCTTGTTGAGTCAAATTGCGTTTCTCATTTTCTAAATCAAACTTTTAGCCTCACGGCTGAGTCAGCAACTCATAACGGGATTAACCCGTCTCGTGTCTTCGGTTCTGTTTCTCTGCTGTGCTATTTATTGATAAAACTTTATGAACACCTCCACTCTTTGTCCCTGCTGCTCTGAACCATTGCTGCGTCATGCTCGTCGAGGTGGCGTCTACTGGTTCTGCCCCCACTGCCATCAAGAAATGCCGAATTTAGCTTTAACGCTAACGGCTGCCCACAAGATGCAACGATTAGTCGATCGCCTGTCTCCCGACTTGGCAAGGCTGGCTTGATTCTAAATCTCTAAACCTGACCATCCTCGATCCACTGATACAGAGTGTCACGCTGCTTGGCAGGTCTACCGATCGACTCGATTGCCGATCGCAGGTCTGAGACTTCCATGCAGGTTCCACCCTGTGCGCCTGCCATCGTGGTGATGTGTTCTTCCATGAGCGTACCGCCAATATCGTTGCAGCCCCAGGTGAGTGCCTCGGTTGCGCCGTGGAGTCCGAGCTTGACCCAGCTTGGCTGATGGTTGGCGATCCAGTTGCCGAGAAAAATGCGGGCAACTGCCATCAGCAGCAATGAATCTGCCAGAACGGGCTGGTCGCGTCCGACTCGCCGCCGAAGCGGTTTAGGAGCTTCCTGGCCGACAAACGGCAACAGGATAAATTCTGAAATGCGCTGATTGCCATAATCGATCGATCGTTGCTGAATCGATCGAAGCTGATCCAGATGGTGCATTTGCTGCTCTGGAGTTTCAATGTGTCCAGAGAGCAGTGTGCTGGTGGTTGGCATTCCCAAGCGATGCGCAGTTTCTACGATTTCAAGCCAGGTGGTGGAATTGATTTTTTCAGGACAGAGAATCTTGCGAACTGAATCATCTAGCACTTCAGCCGCCGTTCCCGGCATTGAGCCAACGCCTGCTTCCTGGAGTGCAGCAATGACCTGAGCATAGGTTGAGCCGTCTTCTCGGGCAATAAACTGGACTTCCTGCGGCGAAAAGGCATGCAGGTGAAGCTGCGGAAACGCTTCTTTGATCAGGCGAATCAGGCGCACGTAGTAGGCGATCGAGGTTCCCTGATGTTTTGCCTCAAGGTTCAATCCGCCCTGCATACAAATTTCGGTCGCGCCTCGCTGCACCGCATCTGCTGTTTTTTCGAGAATTGCTGCCTCGTTTAGCCAGTATGCTCCCTCTTCCCCTGCATCGCGCCGAAATGCACAAAAGCTGCAATGCTGCTCGCAGATATTAGTGAAGTTAATATTGCGGTTCACTACATAGGTCACCGTTTCGCCGGCCTGTTGCTGCCTAAGGCGATCGGCAGTTTCTCGAATGGCTCTCAGCGGGGTTGGCTCAGTTTGTTGCAGTAACACGACTCCCTCAGCCACGGTTAAATCCTGTCCGGCAAGGGCGCGATCGAGAATCGAGTCAACTGATGGAAAAGAAATCAGCATAGGGGGTAAGAAGGGATAGGCGGGATGCGGATGTTGGGGGAGGGTGAGCGGTGGTACATTGCCCCCTAAATTCCCTAATCCTGAGGAACTTTGAATTCTGGGACAGGCCTTCCCTGGAATTTGGAAACGGCTCTGGGCCAGAACCGGACGCTTAAAGCATTTTCAAAGCATTTCTAAGAAGGCGGGATAGCTGGCGCGCTTTCAGCGGGGTTTCCTGATGGTAGCTCTGGCGCGGGCGGGGGGCAGGCATCAGCGGTAGGCGGCTGCGTCTCGATCGTCACCTGGCGATATCCGGTTGTCGATAAAAGTTGGCTAATGGCGAGGCGAGCGCGATCGTTTGCAGTCTGGAGTAAACCCTGGCTACAGGCAGACTGAATCAGTCGTTCGAGGGTTTTGCGCTGAGCAAGATCTTGCAGTTCGGGGGCAACGTCGGGTCCCATGCCCATGAAGCCGCGATCGTAGTCATAGACCTTCGACCGGTTAACATCAATTTTGCTATCGAGAATTCTGGGGGGCGGCAGGCGCAGCAGCAGGCTATCTCCTTGGGTTTGCACGGCATCGGCAGTCAGGGAAGAGAGATCGAGTCCGGCACGCACTTCCCCATAACCGATATAAAGCAGCGTAGTTTTACCGACGACCAAGCCACTAATCGTCCGCTCCCGGCTGGTAGGAACTACCGTTTCCATTACAAATATGGCAGTGGTGAGTTCGCTCACGCCCCGTACCTGCTGCACGACCGCCGATCGCACGTCTACCTGGGGAGCAGGCTGAGGCGCAGTCACCACCCCAAAGATCTTGCCAAGAAAACCAGTCCCCGATCGCACCATGTTCAATAGCAACAGCACCGTCACCAGGCTCAAACTGCTAGCAGTTAGAAACGACAAACTTTTCAGAAGGTCTACCCAGCTTCCCGGCTGCTCCGCAGTTCCCCGAAGGGATAATCGTCGCTGACGCTGCCAGTAGTTGCCCTTTCGGGGCTTGTACGGCTTGCTCTGCGACTGCTCTTGGGATTGGACTTGGGGTTGAGCAGGAAGCTCGATCCGGGATTGATTTTGCGACTCGTCGCGCTGCATCACTTTCTCGGTAAGGTTTAACTGTCTTGTAGCCTTCAATTTGGGTAGAAGTCTTCAAGTTGTTGTTGCGATAAACACCCTTGCCTATTCTAATGTCCGGCTGCGGGAAATGCTTCTTACTCGGTATCAGTGAGGCGAGGGCAAGGGCAATTCGGCGATCGTTCCGGCTACCCTGTAAGATATCGTTATAAATTCCTGTGGACTGAGTTTTATGCTGCTTAAGTGTACAACCCGCCATGTCCGTATTTTTACGGCTGAAGTTGAGAACGACAGATTGGTCGAGTCGGAGGACAAGCTGACTCTGGACATCGATCCAGATAACGAACTGGAATGGAACGACGCTGCCCTTCAGGAAGTGTATCAGCGGTTCGAGAGTTTGGTTGCGGCTTACGAAAGTCAGGATTTAACGAACTATAACCTGCGCCGGATTGGGTCAGACCTGGAACACTTTATTC
The DNA here is from genome assembly GCF_039962475.1 of Leptolyngbya sp. GB1-A1. Classification (NCBI taxonomy): domain Bacteria; kingdom Bacillati; phylum Cyanobacteriota; class Cyanophyceae; order Leptolyngbyales; family Leptolyngbyaceae; genus Leptolyngbya; species Leptolyngbya sp. GB1-A1. The sequence goes on from NZ_JAMPLI010000012.1 coordinate 96,371, forward strand.
GATCGCTGCTAATGGCGGGAAAAGTGTCCTACAACCTGAATAGCCGCGTTAAAAACTTTAGTCTGGGACTGCCACGCTACTCCGACGAAGAGGCGGACAATCACCTCGCAATCAAATAGTGCTCATTTCCGTAGAGCTTGTTTGAAGCTGCAAATCTCCTATGCTGCTCCCTAAATTCCTCGTGAACAGGGGACTTTCAAACCACTGGCTCTCAAATCAATAGGAGGGCTAGATTTAATAGGAGGGCTAGATTTCACTCCACGATCGGCTACTGTGTTCCCACTAGCGGCTCTTGTGCATGTTTCCAGTTTTGCAGCCCCTTAAATTCTCATGTGGGGAACTTTGAACACCGAGTTAGGTTGTACACCCAACTAGGCTCGGTTTCCTCCAAAATTGAGGGCAAGGGGAAGCGGTAGCAATTTGAACCGGGGTAGCGGGATGGGGGGTATATAGTAGCCTTTCAAGGAGGCTAGGGAGACGGTTTGGAGCAATCAAAGCGATGAATGCTCAAATATTCTGATGAACTAGGAAGAATAGGCGCAGTAGTGAATCTGCTATATCCGCACATTTCTATATTGGTCTATATCTGCATCGGTCTATGTCTGCACACTTAAGGGACAGGTATGGGACAGGCTACTGTGAAAATTCGTTGTGCAAATCGCGAATGCCCTGGTCTAAGCTCTGAGTAATGCTAAAAAAACACCTGAAACTCGTCAATCGTGCAGGGGGCTAAGCTATCCTGAGAGGACTGCTGAATTTCTGGCTTTTCTTACCCTGCCGCAGCAATGCTCTACTGCTCTAATCCGATCTGTCAGACCCCCAATCCAGAAACCCATCGATTTTGCCAGAAGTGCCGGACTCCTTTGATTCGTCGCTATCTCTGGGCAGTTGGGGCAATGGCATCTGCGTATCGGTCAGGAGATGTGCTGAGCGATCGGTTTTTGTGTAAGGGATCTCGCATCTTTCTGGATAGCAAGCCTGGCTTGCCACCTATGAGCTATGGTGAGGTTCCCGAACCGCTACTGCCCTATTTGCGGCTGTCTTCCTGTCAGCTTCATGTGCCGCAGATTTATGACTGGCTTCAGTTTGAGTCAGAGACGACTCACTACACCCCCGAAAATACGCTGCTGCTGCTCGATCAGGCTCCGATCTACCGACCCGATAGCATTGCAGAACAGAGTTTATCGGCTGCTTCGCAGTTCTCTCTAGGGGGAATTGATTTACCGCAGTCCAATCAGTCCGACTCTGAGGTACTGCTTTTTCCCAGCTTGCCGCAAATGTGGCAATCGGCGACGCCCTTTCGACAGCTTCACTGGCTCTGGCAAATCGCCCAGCTCTGGCAGCCGCTTAGTGAGGAAAGGTGCGCCGCAACAGTTTTGGATTCAGAACGATTGCGCGTCGAAGGCGGACTACTGCGACTCTTGGAGCTTCAAACCAGCCGCTCACCGTCGATGCTGTCCCAGTTAGGACAAAGCTGGCTGGATTGGGCTGCTACAGCGCGATCGGAGATTCAGGGATTTCTCCAACAGCTCTGTCAACAGCTGATTGAAGGCAGGATTCAGAATGCTGAGCAGTTAGTCGATCAGCTTGATTGGGCGATTGCTCAGGTGGTGCAGTCGCAGACCTACCAGATTCAAATAGCCACTCGCACTGATCAGGGGCCAACCCGCCCGCGCAATGAAGATGCTTGCTATCCCGCAAGCGGCACTGAGCAGTCGGATGTGCCTTTGCCGCTGGTCATCGTTTGTGACGGCATTGGGGGGCATCAGGGGGGCGATGTGGCTTCGCACCTCGCGATCGAAGCTGTCGCACAGCGAGTCTTGTCGCTTCAGGTTGAAACGCTCGATTCCGCAAGTTTGATGGTCGAACTTGAAAAGGCTGCCTGTCTTGCCAACGATTTAATCAGCCAGCGCAACGACAGCGAACAGCGATTCGATCGCCAACGCATGGGGACGACGATCGTAATGGCACTGGTTCGCAAGCATGAACTGTACATCGCCCATCTCGGAGATAGCCGCGCTTACTGGGTCACGCCTTGGGGCTGTCATCAAATTACTGTGGATGACGATATTGCGTCGCGGGAAGTGCGGTTGGGCTACAGCACCTATCGGCAGGCACTTCAGCAGCCAAGCGCGGGGGCACTGGTGCAGGCGTTGGGCATGGTCGGTTCGTCGATGCTTTATCCCACGGTGCAACGGTTTTTGCTGGATGAAGACAGCGTTTTTCTGCTCTGCTCCGATGGGCTATGCGATAACGATCGCGTGGAAGAGATCTGGGACACAGAAATTCTCCCGGTGCTGGCCGGCAAGCTCGATCTGCTCACCCTTACCCGGAACCTAATCGATATCGGCAATACTCGCAATGGCTACGACAATGTGACAGTCGGTTTGCTCTCCTGCCAAATTGTCAGAAGACAGCCCACTGCCGTCCTGCCCTTTGCTCTTTCGGGGGAAAGTGCGACCTCTCGTTCAGTCGAGCGCTCCTCCCTGGTTGAAACGGGTTTATCGGGTACTCCAACTCAGGTTGCTGCTCCGGTTCAGCTCTTTCCCTCGCCTCAAACCCGCCCTCTCGCGGAGCCTGCTGCTGCCACTGCAAAAACCCGAATTATTCCTCGCAAAGCATCCTCCTTTCGCTGGCTGCCCTGGATGCTGTTGATTTCGGTTCTGTCAGGGCTTGCTGTCACTTTATATCTCGTTCGTCAGAAGCAGCTAAGCGGCAGTCAGGCGGCTGTGAACCGCGAACTCCTGCCTGCACCTTCGACTTCTGCATCGATCGCCCCAACTTCGCTAGATGTCAATGCCCTGCTGCGGATCCTTCCTGCTGAAACTGATCCAACGCCAACCGCCTCTCCAACCGCAACGTCATCGAATGCGCTGATTTTGCAGTCTCGCCCTGCCGCATCAACCGTTCCCGCACCTGTTCCGTCGCTGCTTCCCTCGCCGACCGCATCGCCCACTCCTTTGCCTGTAGACCCGGAAGTGTCTCCAGACAATTCATCGTCGCAAGCGGCACAAAGCAGTTCTCCCGATGGGGTAGTCGGCTCTATTCCTGCCGGAAGCATTGTGGAAGTATTGAGCAAACAGGGCGCAACGGCGCAGGATCAGTGGGTGAAGCTGCGAGTTTGCTCTGTCCCGATCGTGGCACCGCCCACCAGTTCACCAACGGCTGAATCCCCGTCTGCTGCTTCACCGCCTGCTGAGCAGTCTGTGGTAGCTTCGCAGTCTCCTGCAGGGGAGATCGCGGCTAAAATTGCGCCAGTGCAGCCCGGACAGGAAGGCTGGCTCCGGGAAGCCGATTTGCTGCCGATCGTCGCACGCGATGTGCCCACTGACCGGGCGAGTTGTCCTCCGCTGGAACCCCAGGCTAGCCCCAGCCCCTAGAGACTCAACGGGCAGAACAAAGGAGACACCGTTTTCACTGCACCCTTACCGCCGCTGACGAATGCCGAAATCTGCTTCAACGGAACAGACCAGACCAGATAGACTGGTAAAGATAAGTTGTGTGTCTTCGATTTGGGTCTTGAATTCCGTCCTTTTCAATGCCTGACAACCCTTGCCTTAGTCTAGCGATCGCCCGGTCTACGGCTGCCGACCCTGAGCATTTTGCCATCTGGGTTTGGCAAGCTCCCTATCCGGGGGGATTTGTGCATCACGATCGGCTCTGGTCGCAGCCGCTGACCGAAATTTGGCAAGCGTGGCAAAACTTTTTCCCGTCTCGATCGCTGTCCAATTTTCCCTACACGCCCCAGCTTTTTGATCTACCGTCGCTGCCGGAGTTCACTCCCGAAGTCACCGCCCCGCCCGCTGCAGGTCAGGCAACGCCCTATTCTGCCCGACTGATGCAAAGCTTGGGAGTCAGTTTGTGGCAATGGGTGCTCGACGGCTCGATTCAGAGCAGCTTTGACCAGAGCCAGGGCATCGCCAGAGGGCAAAGTCGTCCGCTGCGCTTGCGGCTGGATATCCGCGATCCCAACCTAATTTCGCTGCCCTGGGAGATCATGCAGCCCCAGCCAGGACGACAGGCAGTGTCGCTTAGCCAGCAGCTTTTGTTTAGCCGCACCACGAGCGATGTTGATCCCCTGCCGCTATTGCGATCGGAACAGTCCCTCAGAATTTTGCTGGTGCTAGGGCAGGATTCGGACGTGGGCGACTATGACCCTTCCCTGATGCCGCAGGCAAAGCTGGCACTGAAGCAAGAAGCGGCGGCACTGTCCAAAGTGCTGGAAACGGCTGCGGAAGTTGATCCCTTCAGCGGTACAGCGTCCTGTCAGGTCAAAACGCTTGTGCAGCCCACCCCTGCCGAGCTAATTCAGGAGCTGGAGGCAGGCAGCTATAACGTTTTGTTTTATTCGGGGCATGGTGCGCCAGCAGCAGATGGTGGCTTGCTGTTTTTGTGTCCTGATGCGGCAATTAACGGTACAGAGCTGGCGCAAGTTCTGGTGCGCTGTCAAGTCAAACTGGCAGTGTTCAATGCCTGCTGGGGAGCATTGCCTGATCAGCGAAATCAGCAAACCATTCCGCGCAGCAGTTTGGCTGAAGTGCTGATTCATCATGGCGTTCCGGCGGTGCTGGCAATGCGCGACACGATTACCGACCAGGAAGCGTTGAACTTTATTCAGGCATTTGCCCAAGCCCTGGCACACCGATCGCCGATTGACGAAGCGGTGGCGATCGCCCGTCAACATCTGTTGATGCTGTTTAAGTTCAACCATCCTGCCTGGACGCTGCCGATTCTCTATATGCACCCAGAGTTTAACGGCGAGCTGATTCGTCCGTTTACCGAAGGCGTCACTGAAATTCCTGACCAGACAGCAAGCTGGCTCGGTCGGCAGGTTCCGCAGGCGTATCTGCGATCGGTGGTAGCTCCCAATCAAACCTGGTCGTTGCGGGGCGGCATGATGCGCGTGGGGCGGGGCGAAGGCAACGATGTCGTTTTGCAGCACATTGGCGTTTCCCGTGAACACGCAGAAATCTTTTGCCGCAATTCGTCTGACGAGGAAGAGGAACCCATTTATCTGCTGCGCGATCGATCGCGCTACGGTACTTGGATTTTGAATAATGGAGACGGCTGGCGCAAAGTGCATCACGAAGAAATTCCCCTCCGATCGCGAACTCAGCTCAAATTTGGTAATCCGCGCAGTCAGGCGTTAGAGTTTGTGATTGATGATTGAGGAATCGGTTCAGGTAGCAGACTGCCCTAAAACGCCCACACAAGACACTCGACCAGAGACACCAGAAATGGCTTTATTTGTTCCGGCTGAATTGTCCAATTCCTTGATTGTCCTCCTCACCCGATCGGCGATCGCAGTCTCGCCCAGAGGAAGGACTGTTTTTTTCTAAAAACTTTTCAGTCCACTTGCGGAACTGGCTGACTCGCTGCTGTAGCCCTATGTAACGAAAACGATAACGTACAGAGTTTTCATTCAGTTGTCTTTAGGAGCAGACCTATGAACCAAGATCACAATCCTTCCCTGGCATCCTCGCTTCGCCCTCAGTCCGAAATTGAACTTCTGGAGCTAATCCTGGAGGAAACCGCGAGCTATCCCTGGAATCCTGCCCAGCCCGAAGCCGAAGCGTATTTTGCAATGCTGGAGCAGGAAGTGATCAAGGCAGGCTTTACGGAGTCAGAATTGACCGAAGCCGGACAACGCTTGGGCGCGACGATCGATCAACTCTGGGCAACTGCACCTCAAACGACGCAGGTTTCCCGCTTTGCAGGTCTGCTTCAGCAACTCACCGCCCAAATGCCGCAACAGCTCATGAACAATATCACCAGCCATGCTCGTCAGGTTGTTTCCTCTGGCGATAGTCTGGCGGATCAGCTTGTGCAGTGTGTTCAACAGTGTTTACCTGCCTGGGCAGAAGAAGATTTGCAGGTGCTTGCCCGTCCTTATGCCTTTGCGATGCGGAGCGGCCAGGATGGCGAAGTGCTGGAAACCTCAGTGCGGACACTGGAACAGGTTACCTGGGAACAGCTTTCGAGCATTGAGCAAGCCAGAGTTGCCCTTGCCGCTGCCCGGTGTGCGATCGCAGAAGCTAGCGAAAAATAATTTGGAATTCGTAATTGCGAAATCTAGAATTCTCAATTGTGCTAAGGCTTTTACTGGGTCGCCTTGATTCACCTGTCACGTTGTTTGATAAACGATACGAAACCCACTGACCTTTGATAGCTGCGGAATTCCGAATTTCGACTTCCGACTTCCGAATTCCCTTAGCAGGCTGGAGTTCCTTTAACGCGATCGAAAAAAGCGAGTTGCAAAATTCTGGGATCGAGTGGGCGAAAGAAGCCTGGCTTTCAGAATCGCTGCCCCCAGAAACGCATAAGAAACCACCCCAACCACGGCAAGCACCAGTAAATTAATCATGCCGGAAGCATTCCAGAGCGCGTGCAGCCCTGCCGCAGTGAGATAGCCAATTCCCAAAATCTGCCAGCGTTGCGTTGGTTTTAACACGCTTAAGCCAATAAAGTATCCCAAATAGCCGCTATACGCCATGTGTCCGGCGATCGACCCCAGCAGTCGCGGAATCAGAAGCTGAAGCCCCACTAGCTCACCGTATTCTGCCCCTGCCTGAAGCGTCACGTCGTTGATAATTCCTGGCACGTATTGTCCCAGCGTTTCCAGCAGCGTAAAGCCAATGGCTGAGGCAGTGCCCAGCAAGATGCCGTCAAGCGGTTCCCAGATGCCGATCTGTTCGCGATAGGGCGATCGAAGCTTTGTCCCTAGCCAGAGTGCTATCAGAACGGGGAGTGCCTTCAAAAGCTCTTCCATTAAGCCTGCCCCAAACAGCATTCTCATCAGAACGAACGGTAGACTGATTGCCTCTCCAGGACGGGGAATTTGCCCTGGCAATAGCTCTCGAAAGAGCCATAAAAAGAGCGGCAGCACCGGACTAAGCAGCAGAATTGTACTGGTTAGAGCAGCACCTAGCAGCACCCACCAGGGCTTTTGTTTGCCACAGAGCTGATAGACAAAAAAGTAGGCGATGCCCGCAATGTAGGCGGCTAGCAGCAAATTAAACAGCCCAGACTGACCGATCGACACAAACATCAGCACCACAAAGGCAACGGTCATCACGCCGGGGATGAGATATGCCTTGTGGCGCAAGTCTTGTCCGGTCGAAAGAATCGGAAAAAGCTGGCTCATCGTCACGGTATCTGGTACGGGAGGCGGTACTCCGGCTGAGGACGACGAGGGTAGAGTCGGCAGGGCTAATTTTCCGTCGGGAGATTTTCCTTCGACTAGCGGTAGCGCAAATAGAAATTGCACTCCATCTTTTGCCAGCGTAATGCGATCGCCATCCCGTAGAAAGCGGCATCCCTGAAGCCGTTGCCCGTTGATGTAGGTTCCGTTTGCGCTATTGAGGTCGCAAATTTCCCAGCCAGAGGGCGAAAACGCAGAGGGGCAAATCCGAACGTGCTGACGCGACACGCCACCGTAGATTTGAGAGTCCAGCACAATTTGGCAGCGTGGGTCTCGCCCGATCAGCACACTCGAAGGAGTCACCAAAACAAAGATGATTGGTGAACTGGTTTGATCCAGAGGATGAACTTGTCGAAGGAAAGCCGAAGCAGGGCGAGATCCAGTCATGCTGGAAATGGGACAGGGTGGATAAATCCGGCTAGCCGCTCACGCGATTGATTGGCTGATTATATTTGCTTCTTGTTTGCTGTTTAAATTTGGTTCTACTGATTGGCTCTAGCATCCTGCACTGCCGCTACAAAGAAAATTGCGGTGAGCGGCACAGCAAACGTCAAAATAATGCTGGTTGTCACAGTTCCAAGCTGAGGCATTCCAGAAGAGAGTTCAAAGACTGAACCAACGGCTGCGATCGCCGCCACACAGGAACCTGCTAACAGCACACCACTTTTTGGAGTCACTCGAGATCCTACCTTTTATGAATCAGTGCAAATTTTAATATTCTTATACAAAAAGGGGCGGCATGAAATCACTTTCCGCCGCCAGTTCGTTCAATTTAGAATTGCTGGAGTGAAACGCTCACCAGGCTATTTAATCCGCCGCACATCTTTGACGGAAAAGCCGTGCTTCACGAGTTCCTGGTTCATGGCGATCGCATTGTCAACTCGATCAACAAACAAAATGCCATTCAGGTGGTCAATCTCATGGAGAATGACTCGCGCGAGTAGTCCGTCTGCCCGCAGTTTCTGGGGTCGCCCGGTGTCGTCTTTGTAGGACACTTCGATGACTTTCGAGCGAGTCACGTCCATAAACACGCCGGGAATACTAAGACAGCCTTCCTGAATGACGGACAAATCATCGCTTTCAGCCATAATCACCGGATTGATGAGGACGATCGGCGGATTTGCTGCCTCGTCGGGCTGGGGATCGACCACAATCATTTGCTTATTAATGCCAGCTTGAGGCGCAGCTAACCCGATGCCGTCTTCGGTGTACATCGTTTGCAGCATTTGGCGCGCTAGCCGCCGCACTTCATCGTCAATTTTGGTAAACCGCTTGGTAGGCTGCCGCAGGACACGATCGCCCATATAGCGCAGCGAAAGGGGGGCTTTGTCTAATTTCTTCTTCTCAACTGGAATTTGAGCTGTCATGACCTCGTGCCTGGCGGGATGAATGTAAATCTTAGTCGCTATTTCTTTCTATCTTAGTGAATCACGGGTTTTGGCGGTAGGGGGGATTTTGGGGTACGGGGTGAAGGGGGTGGGTCGGTGGGGGATGAGGGGATAGGGTGGGAAGTGCTGGGGGATGTTGATTGACGGGGTTTGATTGGTTGGGAGAAGGATTTTTCTGCTTGTGAACTAAAGCAAAGCACGCCGATAGAATAAAAGACGATCGCTTCAATTTGCTTACCGTTCATGCTGCTGTCGCCGTTTTTGGGTGTATTGCTGATTCTGGTTGTCTGTCCGATTTTAGGCGGGTTGCCGTTGATTCGCTGGATTGTCTGGGGGATGACGGGGCAGCGGCTCGATCGCCTGGGGACGGGAAATGTGAGCGTTTCGGCGGCGTTTTATCATGGCGGAAAGTCGGCGGGCATTCTGGCGGTTGGTTCTGAGGCGTTGAAGGGCATTCTGGCGGTTTTGCTCGCGCGGATTTGTTTTCCCAATAGTCCTGCTTGGGAAGTGGTTGCGCTGATTGCGCTGGTGATTGGGCGTTATGGGATTGGGCGCGGGGCAGGAACGACCAATGTAACCTGGGGCTGGGTTGTGCATGATCCGATCGCTGCTGGGCTGATATTTTTGCTAAGCGGCATTAGCTTCACGCTGTTTCGGGAGAAGAAAACCGGGCGGCTAAGTGCACTGGTGTGGCTGGTGATTATTGCGATTTTGCGCCATTCTCAAGATCGCGGACGAATTGCAGCGACAGTGCTGTTGGCTTTGATCATTGCCTGGATTTATCAGCAGATGCCCGATGATCTAGATTTGTCTGCGGATACTGCTCATTCGGAAGCTCAGCCTATGTTTCGGTTTTTTCGCGGCAACCGTGCCCTGCTTTCTCTTTCCCAGTCGCTTGATGCTCAGCAAGTGGGACAAAAGGCGGCAACGCTGGCTCAGCTTCATCGCTGGGGCTATCCGATTCCGATCGGCTGGGTGCTGCCTGCGGGAGATGATTCGGCTCCATTGATCAATTCGATCGAACCCAGTCCCGAACAGCCTGTGATCGTGCGATCGTCTGCCATTGGCGAAGATACAGCAACGGCATCGGCGGCAGGACAGTATGAGTCGATCGCGAATGTCACCAGTCGGGCAGCGCTAGAGCAGGCGATTTTGCGCTGTCAGGCATCCTACAGTTTGCCCGGTGCAGTGCAGTACCGCAGCGATCGCGAGATTGCGGAAAGTGGCATGGCGATCATTGTGCAGCAGCAGATCCGGGGCGTGTTTTCGGGGGTGGCATTTAGTCGCGATCCGGTGGCACGTCAGGGAGATGCGATCGTGATTGAGGCGTTGCCGGGCGGGGCGGATCAAATCGTGTCGGGTCAGGTAACGCCGGAGCAATATCGCGTTTGGCTTGAGGATGGGGAAAGCCCGATCGGAAAGTTACCCCAAAGCTGGCAGTTGCCGGAGGAAGTCAAGCTCAACATGACGGGCGAAGGAGACGTGCCACCCCGACTGATTCAGCAGGTGGCTTATCTCGCAAGGCATCTCGAAGCCTGCTTTCATGGGATTCCACAGGATATCGAGTGGACATTTGACGGTCAGCAACTCTGGCTGTTGCAAGCCCGTCCGATCACAACGCTGATTCCCCTCTGGACGCGCAAAATTGCGGCTGAAGTGATTCCTGGCTTTATTCGTCCGCTCACCTGGTCGATTAATCAGCCGTTGACCTGTGGCGTGTGGGGTGAGATTTTTACGATCGTCCTGGGCAACCGAGCGAAAGGATTAGACTTCACTGAAACCGCCACCCTGCACAATTCCGCCGCCTATTTCAATGCTTCTTTGCTGGGCGAAATCTTTCTGCGGATGGGGCTGCCGCCGGAAAGTCTAGAATTTCTGACGCGAGGGGCAAAATTTAGCAAACCACCGATCGCCTCCACGCTGCGAAACCTGCCCGGGCTGGGGCGACTGGCAAAACGTGAGTTTCAGCTTGAGCAAGACTTTCAGCGCGACTGGCAGCAGCAGTTTCAGCCCGGATTGACGGCACTGGATCAGCAATCCGTAAACGAACTGAGCCCTGAAGCACTGCTCGATCGGATCGATCGCATCCTCAATCTGTTGCGACGTGCCACCTACTACAGCATTTTTGCGCCCCTGAGTACGGCTCTGCGGCAGGCAATTTTTAAAGTTGATCCGGCAGCTCTGGATAACCGTTTGACGCCCGAAACCGCATCTCTGCGATCGCTTCAGTCCCTTGCCGATCAGACTCGTCCGCTGCTCACAACCCTACCGACTGACAGCGAAACCCTGTTTGCTCACTTATCCACTCTGCCGGAAGGACAGCCCATCCTGGCGGAATTCGATCGCCTGCTCAACGAATACGGCTACCTCAGCGAAGTCGGAACTGATATCGCTGTGCCGACCTGGAGAGAAGACCCCCACCCGGTGCGCGAGCTGCTTGCTGCTTTGGTACAGCAACCTTCCGCAAGTTTCTCCACTCAACCCAGCAAACCTGCAACCGGAAAGCTGCGGAAAGTCCAGCCACGAATTGATCTGAAAGGACGAGTGACAGAAGTGTATAGCAAGCTGCTGGCGGAACTGCGCTGGAGCTTTGTCGCGTTAGAGCAGCAATGGCTCCCCCAAAAATGGCTAGAGCAACCGGGCGATATTTTCTTTCTCACGTTCGAGGAAATCCGGCGATCGATCCAGGATGCCCCGTTCACCGCTCAACTGCCGCGCCAAATTGCCGATCGCAAAGCCCAGCTTGAGCGCGATCGTCAGCTTACTCCACCCCTTCTGGTCTACGGCAACGATCCACCCCTGCCGCAATTCCAGCCCACCTGGGGCGACAGGACAACCGCTCAGACGCTTCAAGGCATTGGAGCCAGTGCCGGACGCGCAGAAGGAACCGTATTAGTGTTGCAGGACTGGCGCAATCTGCCGCCGATCGATCGATCGACAATTCTGGTTGTTCCCTATACAGATTCGGGCTGGGCACCGCTCCTGGCAAGAGCAGGCGGACTGATTGCCGAAACGGGCGGGCAGCTATCTCATGGGGCGATCGTAGCGCGAGAATACGGCATTCCCGCAGTAATGAATGTCAGCCATGCGACACAGCGATTTCAGAACGGACAGCAGGTGCGAATTGATGGGCAGCAAGGCACAGTAGAAGTTTTAGATTAGCGATAATCTGGTTAAAAATTCCACGACTAGAGCAGTCTATTGTCACTCAATCCTTCTGCTAAAGAACTGACTCAACGACGAGTTAAACGACTGATCTGGTTGAGGGAGTTCGCAGCAGGCTCCTAATCAATTGCTTGACCGGATGCAAGAGTTTGCGAACTCGATAGTTCAGGTAATTCCAGGTGTTAATGAGAAAGCAGCGAGTGAATGGAAACAGACACAAAAACTTTTCCCAAGGACTGAGCGACGATTTTTCCACCGCTGCCCAGAATGCCGCCATAACATCCAAGTAGCCCTGTTTTTTCACCTGAGTGGCTTGGTTCTGATAGCACTTCTCCAAAAATTCATCAAAAGGCGTTTTGAAATGGAATTTGCCGCGATGGGCGAGACAAATTGGAAGGTGAACAAAAGGTCCAGCTAAGCTCAGCTCAACGGCTAAAACTTGATCCGCAGCCAAGATATCTAATCGATGCCCACCAATCTTTTGGAGTACATCGCGCCGAATCATGCTGTAGATAGGATCAAAGAGACGGTAATCAGAATTTAAGAACCACAGTACTCTTTCGTATCGCTTAACGGCAGCAGGAAAATCGAGTCGCCGTCCTTGATATTCGAGGAAGTCTCTTGTTCCGTCTTCGTCAAAGAAATCCTGGTTTGTTGTTACGGCGATCGCATCGGGTCGAGATTCCAGTGTTTCAATGCAGAGTTTGGCATAGTTGGGTTCAAGCCAGTCATCCCAACCAATCCAGCGAATATATTTGCCCCGGCTCAAATCAATGAGACGATTGAAGTTCCCTAAGATGCCAATATCTTTTGGGTTTCGGAAGTAGCGAATGCGATCATCTTTCTGAGCATAACGCTGGCAAATATCGGCTGTCGCATCAGTCGAATCATTATCACTGATCACAATTTCAAAGTTTTGAAAGTCTTGTGCCAGTAGAGAATCAAGTAACCTGGGTAGAAGCTGTTCGCCGTTACGAACCGGCAAGGCAAAGCTAAGAAGCGGTGAGCCAGGGCTTTGAGTAGTCATAGGACAATCAACTGAGTTTATACGTTTTTTACAGTGAGTAATGCTTTACGGTGAGTAATGCAAATATGCTCTAAATTGTTTCATTCCAATTTCGTCAGAAGGAAAACGCTGTGCTCCTGACAAAACCAAATCATTTTTTGGTTTAGGGAATTATTAAGGTTATAAGGCAAACGTAAACCCGAAATCGGCTCAGGGCCAGCAAATTTACGGTTGCTTTATTGCTTGCTAATCAATTCATGAAGGAATCAGGTACTTATGCAGTAATCGCACATCTTGGTATCTTTTGCTACCCTAGGGCTGTTCGATACGCCTGGTGTAATCGCTGCACGTACTTTTCCATGCTGAAGTTACGGGAATTCTGCTGTCCGGCTTTTGCCAGACGATCGCGTAAAGGTCGATCGCTCAAAACCTGCTCCAGCTTCCGACGAATATCTTTCACGTCATACGGATCTACGTACAGCGCAGCGTTGCCGCATACTTCTGGTAGACAAGAAGCGTTTGAGGTAATCACCGGGCAGCCAAAAGTCATTGCTTCTACGGGCGGCAAGCCAAAGCCTTCATAAAGCGAAGGAAAAACAAAGCAGTAGGCTCCCCGATACAGGTAGCGCAGCGCGTTGGTCGAGACGTATTCTAAGAGCCTCACCTGTTTTTTCGATCGCTTCTGGTCAAATAAATAAGCGGTCTTGCCTAGTTCTTCTTCCCAAAGCCAGCCTTTTTTGCCTGCAATAATCAGAGGCATTTCGGTGTCTAGCGTGGCGTAGGCATCAAGCAGGCGACCTACATTTTTCTTCGGTTCGATCGCCCCAACAAATAGCAAATAATTCTGCGGTTCTAAGCCATATTGCTGCAAGAAAAACTCGACTTCTTCATCGGTGTCGCCATCGTCTAAGGGTTTGAGAGCGATCGGCTGATAGGTGACAATAATGCGATCGGGATCGACCTCAAAGTAAGTCAAGATGTCCTGTTTAGTATGCTCTGAAACGGCAATAATCGCAGCAGATTCCTTTAGAGCAGCTTCAGTTTTGTAATAAAAACTCTCTTTGTCATCCAGCGTGGCATAAGGTAAACGCAGCGGAATCAGATCGTGAATCGTGGTGATTTTCTTTGCGCCTCGTACCTGAATGGGCAGTGGATAAGTCGCGTGCCAAATATCGATTTTCTCAGGCACGGTAATTTGTGTACTAATCTTCAGTTTCTTGTATAAAACATTTGCCAGGTCGTAGCACTGCGGCAAGTTAAATGAAGCGGCATATTTCAAAAAATCATCGCTGTATTGCCCTCGCTTCACCACTAAATTACTGCTGGTGTCGCGTCGTCTGGCTCGATAAAGTGGTCCTGATAAGCTTTTGAGCAATCCCTTTAGAACAAACAACAAATTTCGATCTTTGTCTTGATTGTCAAAGAAATACACTTCATCCAGCACCGCATTCTTTTTATAGGCACTGCGGCTTAACAACACATCAATTTCGGCTCCCAGTTCGGTGAGTGCCTGGATTAGGCTAAGTCCATAGGTTTTAATGCCCGTCCCCTTAGTGAGCTGTAGGTTATAGCCGTCGATCAGCACTCGGACTCCCGCTAAACTGTTGGAGTCGTCTGTATGGGATGCCGCGATCGGTTGAATTTTCGGCTGACTTTTGGGCTGACTTCTGGGCTGAACGGTGAGCGTGGTTGATTCCGAAGCATTCACCAATCCGGGCACACAGACCACATAGCCTCCCCGCTTGACGATCGACCGAGGCGACCAGGTAGTAATCCAGCCATTCTCATCCGTTGCAGTCAGGGTTTCCTCTTCGTCTCCGGGTGGGGTCGAGACAGGAATTGGTAGCAGCGATGCCCAGTAATCTCGATGGGCATGAAAGTGAACCCCAGAACTAGAAAGCTTCAGCTTCACCGGAATGCCATTAACGCTGTCTGATCGTACTGTCGCATGATCCGGATCATCGTCACCCACTAGCAAAGGACGCTCTTGTGGATCTTGCACTTTCTGAAGTAACGCGATCGTCTCTGGCCTTACTTCCGCTGTGTCCTGAAAGCAAGAAATCCAGCGAATCGACGGATCGTTGAGCCAGTAGCTAACTCCTGCACTGAGCGCGGCGGCTGGACGAAACTGGGGAAGCTTCAGGAGTTGTACCTGATGGCGATCGGCAAGGGCTTGGTTTTGCGCTGCCTTCTCCCCCTCTGAGCCGTTATCCACCACCACTACGGGAATGCCTAATGCCAGAATTTGGGGCAGCGATCGATCGAGGGCAGCGGGTCTGTTGTGGGTAAGCACTACTGCCGCCGCAGGCTGAATGTTGCCCTCCAGGTCATAAAAGCGATCGACGGCATCCATCCGCTCAAATAACGCTTTCAGATCGTTCTCATCCGTGGCAAGGAATTCGGTAATGGGCGATCGGGCGTAGACGACAAATACGGCATTCGCGTACACCGGATGGAATTTGTGGACAATTTCGGCTCCCAAGGGCGCGTAAATCTCGGCGATTTGTCCTTTATGAATGACCGCAAACGCAAGCTGCTCTAGCGATAGGGCAGGAGAAACGCTGTAGGGATAGGTTCCTGGAAACGGCTCAAAAAACTCACCGGGTGCAAGGATGGCATCGAGGGGCTGAGCGTGCTGCTGAAGAAAATCACGTACTTGCAGCCAGTACAAATCGTCGATCGGAAATGCCATTGCTCTGCCTCACTGGTCGCCAATTTCCCATTTAATCACTTGATTGGTCAATTGCCTGCTTCAGCAGCCTGAGCGGTGCAAAGTGAACGTTTTAGCGGAAAAGCGGCTTGAATCGTCTGGCTTACTTCATCTTTCGTAAAGGTATCGATCGGCATGATACTATCTCTGCATAATCTGCTGGGGCTTTGGCAAGGCTTCGAGAATGTTCTACTGCTGGGAAATTGTTAGAGCGAACAATGGCAAGCAACCGTGGGATTAGCAGGAATACCGCAGAGTGTAAAAGATGATTGCTGAGGATAATGATTTGATACGGTGCATCGATGCCTCCTGGTCAACGGATTCTCTTGTTGTCCTGAAAGGATGGGTATTGAGCAAAACTGAGCCAATTCATGGGATGGAAATTTGCATTGATGGGGTGCAAATGCCTGTCAGTTGGCATCCTCGACCTGATGTTCTGGCTACCTATCCAGGCTATGACGGCGCAGATTGTGGCTTTGTGGTTGAAATTCCCAAAATTACCCGTCACGATGCCACCTTTAAGCTCGCAACCAACGGCAGCACGCTGCTGCGAACCCTGAGTATCGAGGGAGCAAATCCTACGGTGGCTCCCGGCTTTTCAGACGCCAGCACTCTATTCAACGAGTTTGTGCAAAAGGTGAACGCTGAGCGACTTCGGGTTTTAGAAATTGGGTCGCGAGTGGTGGTACGGGGCAGCAGCAGTAAGCGATCGCTTTTTCCCAATGCAGCGTCCTACACGGGATTTGACTATTATCCGGATGAGAATACAGACGTTGTGGGAGATGCCCATCACCTTTCTCAATACTTCGGTGAGCAAAAATTTGATGCTGTTTTTTCATGCTTTGTTTTTGAGCATCTAGCTATGCCTTGGCTCGTTGCTAGAGAGATCAACAAAGTGCTGAAAGTGGGAGGGCTAACCTTTCATACTACCCACAACGCCTGGCCCATTCATGAGGAGCCGTGGGATTTTTGGCGTTTCTCAGATGAAGCCCTCAAAGTCTTATTTTCGCCTGCTCTTGGCTTTCAGGTGATTAAAGCGGGCTATTTTGAACCAGTGAGAATGCACTTTGCAGAGTCAAATCCCGGAAGAGGCATAGAAGGATTGTCGATGGGAAATGCGTTTAGTGGCGTTGCTATTCTTGCAAGCAAGGCAGCAGAGTGTGAACAGGAGCGGTTTCACTGGAGGATTAGCGTAGAAGAAGCTTTGGGCAGAGAGAGTCAGTATCCCCGCCCTGCTGAGGTGCTGCCTAAAGAAACAGCCGCACTCCTGACAGCCCCGGTTTTAGCTCTGGAAGATCATCAGCTCGACCCCTGGGGAAACGTTCAATCGCCAGAGCCTCGATCGCAGGAACATCAAGAGACCGTTCAGCGTTTACGAAAAAGGATTAAAACACTGAGGGCAAAGCTGGAAGCTTCTGAGAACGAGATTGCTGCGATGAAAACCAGTAAGTTTTGGCAAATCCGTTCTTACTGGATGAAATTGAAAGCAAGATTTGTAGGGAATTCCTAAACTGCTTTATTAGTTTGCTTTATCAACAGTTCTATTGGCATCAGCGTTATCGACATCAGTATGAGTCAGGAAGTCAATTAACTCATGAATGATCTACAGCTTTACTTCGAGTCCAACGACAAGCGATTGATTCACAAGTGGACGCACTACTTTGAAATCTACGATCGTCATTTCTCCAGGTTTCGGAACACCAACGTTTGCATTCTGGAAATTGGCGTTTATCACGGTGGTTCGCTCCAGATGTGGAGAAACTACTTTGGACCCAGCGCGAAGATTATTGGAGTTGATATTGACCCTCGCTGCAAAGAATTGGAAGAAGAAGGGATTGAAATCATTATTGGCGATCAGGAAGATCGCGAGTTTCTTGCCTCTCTTCGATCGCAGCTTCCGCCTGTCGATGTTTTGATTGATGATGGCGGTCATACGATGGCTCAGCAGATCATCACCTTTGAGGAACTTTTTCCCCTCGTGAAAGAGGACGGTGTTTATCTCTGCGAAGACCTGCACACGAGCTACTGGCAGGAATACGGCGGTGGATTTCGCAATCCTAATAGCTTTATTGAATACAGTAAGGCATTCATCGATCAGATCAATGCGTGGCACTCCTGCGATCCGGGCAGCTTTAGAGTGACAAACTTTACCCGCTCTGCCTACGCGCTGCACTTCTACACCAGTGTTCTGGTCATCGATAAAAGATCGATCCCAGCCCCAGTCGATCGCATGACCGGACAACCTTCCTTTTTGGATAATGACGCTGAGCGATTTATAGAATCTGTGGGGGCTGGACGACCGCAGTTAAGAGCCGAAATCCACAAGCCACCTGAATCGCTACACAGTATGGTGGCAGAGCTAAACGCGAAATACTTTGAGGCTTTAGACCTTCAGCAGAAGACCCAAACTCATGCTAACAATTTAGCAGTCGCGCTTCAGCAAACCCAGACCCATGCTAACAATTTAGAAGTTGCGCTCCAACAAACCCAGACCCATGCTAACAATTTAGCAGCCGCGCTTCAGCAAACCCAGCCTGCGCTAGAACACTCTCAGGCTCAATTACGGCAAGCAGAAACTGATCTAGAACATCTGAAGCAGGAGCGAGATCAACAGAGCGATAAGCTGCGGCAAGCTCAAAAGAAACTGCAACAGACGCAGCAAGAATTACAACAGATGCAGGAAGAACTGCAAAACACTCGATCGCACGCCGAACACATCCAGGCGGAACTGCACCACACCCAAAGTCAGCTTGGCCAGAAGCAGAAGCGAATTCAATCTTTGCGAAAGGGTCTGGAAACCAGAGAAATCGAAGTTTTGCGGGCACAAGACCGTATTAGTGCAATGGAAACCAGCAAATTCTGGCAGTTTCGCCTGAACTGGTTCCGCTTCAAGAAGGCACTGAGACTGGGAGCTGAAGATATTTCCCCGTTCAAGGTGACGCAAAACCTGCCCCAACTGCCGCAAGCCCGGACTCAGCCTCAAGAAGTCAAGCTTGTTCCGGTGCAACCAGCCGTTGCTGAAGCGATCGTTGCACCCGTGTTGACGCCCTACGAGCGGTGGATGCAGAAGCATACGCCCCAGGCAGAAGAACTGAAACGAATGAAGCAGATTGCCTCTGTGCTGGCGTATAAGCCGCTAATCAGCCTTGTCGTTCCGGTCTACAACACCCCAGAAGAATTTTTGCGGGAGGCGATCGAATCTGTCATTGCCCAGATCTATCCCCACTGGGAACTGTGTTTAGCAGACGATGCCTCTCCTGATCCTCATGTGAAGGATGTTCTGAAGGAATATGCCGAGAAAGACGATCGAATTAAGGTGGTCTTCCGGGAGGAAAACGGGCATATCTCGCGCTGTTCAAACTCGGCTCTGGAACTGGCAACAGGCGAATATATTGCCCTGCTCGATCACGATGACACGCTTGCACCCGAAGCCCTGTTTGAAGTCGCATTCCTGCTGAATCAGCATCCCGAAGCCGATATGGTGTATTCGGATGAGGACAAGATTGATGACAAAGGAAAGCGACGCGACCCCTATTTCAAGCCAGATTGGTGTCCTGATACGTTCCTGAGCTGGATGTACACCTGTCATTTAGGAATTTATCGGCGATCGCTCATCAGTGAAATTGGCGGCTTCCGAGCAGGATTTGAAGGCAGCCAGGACTATGACTTGGTGCTGCGATTTACCGAGAAGACCGACAAAATTTTCCACATTCCCAAAGTTCTTTACCACTGGCGGATTCATGAACAATCCGTTGCAAGCAGTGGTGAGGCAAAACCCTATGCCTTTATCGCTGCACAAAAGGCCCTCGCCGAAGCTCTACAGCGACGCGGAACGTCCGGAGAGGTTGAAGAGATCAAAGGCTTCAATGGTCGCTATATCGTTCGGTATGAAGTGGTTAAGCCAGGTCTGGTTAGCATCATTATCCCAACGCGAGATCTAGGCGCGACTCTAAATCAATGCCTGGAGTCTATCTTCACCAAGACAACCTATCCAAACTACGAAGTAATTCTGATCGATAACGGCAGTACGGAACCTTATACCGCGAAGGTGATTAACACCTGGCTCAATCAAGAACCGGAACGATTCCGCTGTTATGCGCTGGGTATTCCTTTTAACTACTCCAAACTCAATAATTTCGGAGTCAGCAAAGCAAACGGAGACTACCTTCTGTTTCTCAATAACGATACGGAAGTCATCACGCCTGACTGGTTAGAGGTTATGGTTGGCCATGCTCAACGCGACTCGATCGGCGCAGTCGGTTCGCTGTTACTTTATCCAGATGACACAGTTCAGCACGCTGGGGTCATCATTGGCATGGGAGGCATGGCGGGTCATCTTTACGTGCGTCAGCCACGCTCTGCAACGGGCTACTGTGGTCAGCTTCTCACTGTCACGAATTTCTCAGCAGTGACAGGGGCTTGTCTGATGTGTCGTCGAGAAGTGTTTGAAGCTGTGAAAGGGTTCAATGAAACAATGCCTGTTGCATTTAATGACATTGATCTTTGCCTCAGGATTGTTCAAAAAGGCTATCGCAATCTTTGCACACCCCAAGCCGTCCTGTATCACCACGAATCCAAGTCACGCGGATACGAGGATACGCCAGAAAAGCAAGCAAGATTCAGCAAGGAAGTTCGATATATGCAGCAAACCTGGAAGGAGTTCTGCGAACATGATCCGTGCTACAGTCCGCATTTGTCGTTGAATCATAGCGATTGTCGGATCAGGGAATAGAGTAGTCTGAATCGCAAGTCTTGAACGATTGGAGAAATGTATGACGATTCTTGACCAATACACCGCTTGCGGACCCAACGTCCAAAATACGATCGATCTATTCAAGGGCGAATGGTCTTCTCAATTCCCCGATCGCCTGGAGATTCAGGCAGGGGCCGCAAAATTGTTCGAGGATCTGCGAATTCACTGGGCGGCAGAGCAAATCGGCGGTTTTCAAGGTAAGACGGTGCTAGAACTGGGACCGCTCGAAGCTGGGCATACCTACATGATGGAGCAACTGGGAGCAGCCTCTATTACCTCGATTGAAGCCAATTCACGATCGTTTCTGAAGTGCCTTTTAGTCAAAGAAACATTAAAACTCAATCGATCGCACTTTATTTACAGCGATTGTATCGAGTTCCTAAAAAGCAATTCGTCGCGCTTTGATGTTTGCATTGCGAGCGGCATTCTTTACCACATGGTGAATCCGGTAGAGCTGATTGCTTTGGCTGCTCAGGTTAGTCAGCAGCTTTTTGTCTGGACGCACTATTACGACCCAGAGATTATTGCCAGCGAACCGCGATTTGCGGTTAAGTTTCCCAGCAGCGAAAAGCGGGAATATGGAGGATTTCAGCATACGCTGCATCGCTATGAATACCAGGCAGCACTGGGGTGGTCGGGTTTTTGCGGCGGCAGTGCCCAATACAGCCAGTGGATGAGCCGCGATGAGATTATTGCCTGCTGTCGGCACTTTGGCTTTGATGAAATTCGCATCAGCTTCGATCAGCCGGATCACCCAAATGGTCCCTGCTTTGCCTTTGTCGCCCTGAAACAAGACAGCCTTCTTTTATCCCAAAACAGTGCGCAGGCTGGAGCGAACAGCGATCATTTAAGCAATCAAAATTCAGGCCTGCCCTCGCAGGTCGATCGCCTGCAAAAACGCGTTACAAACCTGCAAAAGAAAACCCAAAATCTAGAGCAAGCGCTAAAAGACGCCCATAACCAAATCGCGGCAATGGAAACCAGCAAATTTTGGCAGATTCGGAGAGGATGGTTCCACATTAAAAAGACGCTGGGTTTACCGTCGAATGAGTAAACAATTTCTTAGCCGCCTCTTCCGGGAACTTCAGCAGATTCAGGCGAAGGCTGGTCAACTTCAGCAGCAAATCGATCGCCTGCAAACCCAGTTGCGGCAAATCAGCCGGGATTATCAAATTGCCACTGCCGAACGAGATCAGTATCGGGGTCGGCTGGAGGCGATGGAGTCGAGCAAGTTTTGGCAGATTCGCACTCAATGGCTACAGATTCGGCAAAAGCTCGGCGGCAAGGAAAGCCCAGTCTGGGCACCAGAACTTCCCTCAATCGAACAGATTGAATTAGAAATTGCCAAAGGGATTCCTCAAGAAACGCCCTACGATCGCTGGCGCAACGCGAATAGCCCCAGACCTGCCGATTTAGAACGAATGGGGCAAATGGCGGAAATTTTACCTGCGAAGCCATTAATTAGCGTCTTGATGCCTGTTTACAATACTCCTGAATCCTACTTGCGATTAGCGATCGATTCGGTCTTGGCGCAGGTTTATCCCCATTGGGAACTGTGTATTGCAGATGATGCTTCAATTGAGCCGCAGGTGCGATCGATTCTGGAAGAATACGCAGCGATCGATCGGCGAATTAAAATCACCTTTCGCCCAGAAAATGGTCATATTTCTGCTTGCTCGAATTCGGCTTTGGAGCTTGCAACCGGAGAATTTATCGCGCTGTTAGATCACGACGATTTGCTGTCGCCGGATGCTTTGTTTGAAATTGCGCTGCTGCTAAATCGCTATCCTAAAGCCGACATAATTTATTCAGATGAAGACAAAATCGACGAGCAGGGACAATTTTCAGAACCCTACTTCAAACCCGATTGGAGTCCTGATAGTTTTCTATCACGAATGTATACCTGTCATTTAGGGGCATATCGTCGATCGATTGTGAGTCAAATTGGCGGATTTCGGATTGGCTATGAAGGCAGCCAGGATTATGATTTAGTGCTACGCCTCAGCGAAAAGA
The DNA here is from genome assembly GCF_039962475.1 of Leptolyngbya sp. GB1-A1. Classification (NCBI taxonomy): domain Bacteria; kingdom Bacillati; phylum Cyanobacteriota; class Cyanophyceae; order Leptolyngbyales; family Leptolyngbyaceae; genus Leptolyngbya; species Leptolyngbya sp. GB1-A1. Next base: position 118,607 of record NZ_JAMPLI010000012.1, read on the forward strand.
CGCAGAACATCTTCCACATCCCCAAAATTCTCTATCACTGGCGAAGTCATTCTCAATCAACTGCCCAATCTGCTGCTGCGAAGCCCTATGCCTACGACGCATCCGATCGCGCTTTGGCTGAAGCCTTAGAGCGCAGAGGCGAACCCGGAAAATTATTGCCGATCGAAGGTTCTCCTGGTAACTATATTGTGCGCTATCAGATTAAGGAACATGATTTAGTCAGCGTAATTGTTCCCACTAAAGATAAAGCAGATTTGCTCAATCGCTGCTTAACTTCTATTTTTGAGAAAACCACTTATCCAAATTACGAAGTCATCTTAGTTGATCACAATAGCGTAGAGCCTGAAACGGCTGCTCTAATTCAAAAATGGCAGGCTCAATTCGATCGCTTTCAGTGTCACCGATTAGAAATTCCTTTCAACTATTCAAAACTCAATAATTTTGCAGTTCAGCAAGCAAAGGGCAAATATTTACTGTTTCTGAATAACGATATTGAAGTCATCACGCCAAACTGGATGACGGCAATGGTAGAACAGGCGCAAAGGCGATCGATCGGGGCGGTGGGAGCCTTATTGCTTTACCCGGATGACACCATTCAACATGCAGGGGTGGTTTTAGGAATCTGCGCTTACTCTGGACACAGCCACAAACATTTTTCGGCAACCGCATCAGGCTATCTCAATCAGGTAATTGGCATTACGAATTACTCGGCGGTGACTGGAGCCTGTTTGATGTGTAAACGCGAAAATTTTGAGGCGATCGGCGGTTTTGATGAGAATTTAGCCGTTTCTTTTAACGACATTGATCTCTGTCTAAAGCTAATGAAACAAGGCTTGCACAATGTCTATTTGCCCCATGTAAAGCTTTATCACTACGAATCTCAAAGTCGAGGTCACGACGACACGCCCGAAAAGCGCGATCGATTCCTTCAGGAAGCTGAATACATGATGCAGCGATGGCAAAAATGGATGACTTGTGACCCGCACTACAACCCAAATTTGACGATCGATCGACAGGATTACAGTATCAGAACAAACTGACCAAATCAAATTCATTTTATAGGAACAGGGTACAGCAATATTTACGATGATTACTTGTATGCTCTGTTCTCGAAAAATCCCCACGTCTGGAAATGCTCTTTTGGGTCTATCCCAGCCGCTTTAACATCTGGATGCAGTTGTAGGTAGCGTTGAGCATCAAAATCTGAAGGAAGTTCTGCTCGTTTTCTGAGCCGTTCGAACTGAATTGAGATATCAGGCTGAAAAACGCTTAAGTGAGGTGAGGAAAAGAAAATAGACTGCACCTTATTTTGGCTTTCATAGCCAACAAATTCTCGGATGCTAGACTGCAAATCCTGCGGCAGGCTGCCGATCATTAAGCCTGACTTTGCTGTATCAAGCACAACGCGATAATTGACTTCCTGGTTCTGGCTATAACGAACATGCATGGAGACAGGGGGCGTTCTGAAAAGCTTGCTGTAAGCCTTTCCAAATAACGAATATTTGATATCTATTTTTGCAAGCAGGATATTCCCAACTTCATCTTTGTAGGTTGCTCGAACTGCATTTAAGCTGATGGGCTGCTCCCATTTCACGGTTTGCGGTTGATCAATCGCTTCAACTTGATCGGGTGAACATGTCGGAGTCGGCTTTGGTCTCAGAATTTCGACTTCCCCAATTTCTTGAACCGTTTCTCTTCGCCGGGTCGAGGGAGCGGTCGGCTTATAGTGGCAGATGAGAAAAAGCGTTGTCTGAGGCTGATCAAAATAGGGATGTCGTCCATCAATTGATCCAAAGCTGTAGATAATGCGCGATCGAGGATTTGCCTGATAGGACGCAAGATTCTTCTCATCGAGCCAGCGCGTGTAGGCAGCGTATGCCTGAAAAATTGGAGCGGGTTGCCAATTCCGTAAGTCATTTGCTGCGACAATCGACGCAGACCAGGGTAAGATATCGACTGATTTATCCCGCAGGTTAGCGGCAAGACTCGCAGGAGAAAGTTTTGATTTTGCAAGCGTCATAACCTCCTGCCCAAGAATCTTCTCCTCAGCCACTTTAGGATTGAAGAGGTATTGAGCCTGTGCAGCAATACGCTCAGGGCTGAATAGGAGGAAAGTGTTTTGAAGATTGAGCTTGTAGTATTGGGTAAAGCTACTGTTAGGCACCCCTAGCGCAATCAGAAAAGTAATAGACAGCGTGAACAGGAAATAGCACAGAAATTTCCAAACGATTAGTAACGATCGGTTAAATCTCTTGAAGGTAAAGCAACTCAAAAAGAAAATGTAGATTGGGGCACTGGTTGCAAAGGATAGATTTATTTGTCCATCATGCCTAATGAAACCATGCTTAAAGCTCATCAAACTAAAAAGACAGACAGGAATGACAACAGCAGCACTTTCAGGATTAACAAATAAGGCAACTAATGCAAGAGAAGCAATGATTTGAAGTAGAAAACATCCAACCTGAAGCTGACCTGCTGGACCAATTAAAGTCATGGACTGGTTGTAGCCAGACGTAATTTGTAAAGAACCAATTATAAAGTTTCTAACATTCGATTGAAACGCAATGATGCTAATAACAGAGCATAGAATAATCAGGAATATAAAAATGGGAGATTGAACGTTCGGAAACTGGAATTTTGAAAACTGGAGATTAGAGTGAAGATAAGATTTTAGCCTATTGGTAATCGAATTATTGTGCGAAGAATCTCTGCGTGCAAAAAAACTGAATAGAAATAGGACAATTCCAGGAATGAGGGCAACTAAAATTGCTAGAAAAGGATCGTTAATTGAAGCATTGAGAAAAGCAACGCAGCCTGCTAGAAATCCAAACAGAAACCAGTTCAGCACTACGAACGACTTCAAAACGGTGTTGATTGGGTAGCCACTATTTCTCCACTTAAAGAATGAGCTAATAATAATAGCAATCAAAGGGCAAGCCATCGAGAGTAGCCCAAAGTTGAGCTTTACCATCAGCATGAAGGCGGAGGCAACTCCGTAGACATAGAGTTTATTCTTTCTAGTGCCAGGAATTTCCTTTTCTAAATTAATGTCTGCAATGTCGATCGTGATGAGCAGGATAATCAGAATAAAGTCTATTTCGATCGAGCCTATACCTTGCGAACTCAAGAGAATCGGAAAAAGAATCAGCGCAAATGTACCAAATAGCTGAAGTGGCAGCTTTTCGAGCTTAAGAATAAACTGAAGGGATAGAAAGAGCCATGCAAAGCGCAGCAAATACCGTGCAATTTGCATCTCAAAAAAATTTTCCTTGATCAGGCTACCAAAGAAGAGATAGCCAAAAGGACCGAAGGTAAAAATGATATCCTTGCCCCATACCATTCGCTCCACGTGCGCTTTAGTCAGCGCAAATTGCCAGGATGGGTCTAATCCTGTGTTTACTGCTGGCACACCAGGTACTAAAAGCAGACTGAATAGAGCCGCCAACAAAACCAGTAGCGCAGTTCTTCTAACAGGTGAATTGAACAGATTTTGTTTAAGTCGCATTAGGGAGCTTACCTCGCGAAGAACCAGAAGACTTATTGGGAAATGTAGGTTTTCGTCAACCTTTCCTCTCAACCCCTCCCCAATATATGCTGCTGGGTGATTCGGAAGGCTTGACTGCGGTCGGTATCAAAAGCCCAGGCCTCAATCACCAGATCCTGCTGCTTAGGCAATCGCCTGATTGTAAATGAAGTACTCCACCCCGCATACCTATATCGATCGTCTCTTAATGCGTTTGCTACAGCGGGCGTAGGGTATCGGACAGAAGCGATCGCAAACAAGACTGGGATTTTAGCAGAGTCTTGATAAGTGAGAAGAACAGAGTCTGCTAGTTTGTGATACTGGGGTAAGACAGCCCACCCGGTCGCAGTATAGGTTGTTTGATCAACTGGCGTTACTGAGTCAAATTCCCCATATGTAGTAGGTTCCAGAGCGGTTTCAGGTGCAATTTTTGCAATATTTCTAACCTCAATAATTGGAGGTGAAACAAAGCCTATTTTATTCATTTCGCTTGCGAGCCGTTTTATTAACTTCGGGGGTCCAGGATTGAGAGATTGAGCAATACAGTTATTGGGTTCAAACTTAATAAATGTCAAACAAGTCTTCGCATACAGTCTATCCCTTTGGAGCGCAGTCACAAGGGGAGACATAGATATAGAAGAAGCGAGGTTTAGAGTAATAGAAACCGTGATTAAACAGGTAAGCAAGTTTTGCAGGATATCATGACCTGTTTGCTCACTCAGTTGACCCAGAGCAAAGAATTTATTCTCTTTAATGTCCTCGAATACGATCGCCAGTAATGCGATTACAGCAATCACTAAGTAAATAGAAATCGTTGTGTAGCGGGAGGACAGTGCTTGTTCTACTCCAGATCCAGATCGAGCTAGCGTTGCCATCATCGCACTGAGGATGGGGTAAGCCCCCAGTGCCAACCACACAAAAGCCTGCTTCAGAAATTTCCGCCAACGTAAGACAATGTATAAGCAGGCAAAAACGTAGAGCGCAACCAGAACGCAGCCAGCTACTATAGCAAATGCCGGGTTTCCGACCCCTAAAGGTGATCCCAAGAAAGCAAAGGGGTAGCTAAGAACAATTGAACTTTTATTGGCTATAGAAGAACTAGCAGAACTTTGATAGCCCCTAAGATAGGCTGCTATGTTTAATGAGAAGCAGATCAGCCATATCGGGATTACAGCCGAAAATAAAGTTTTTCTTCTCACACCCTCCGCTGAAAGCAGAATCACTGGCAGCAAAACCAACCAGGAAAGTGCTCCGGCTGCCACAGAAAATGTGCTGACGGTAGCTAGAACAATGCATAACAGTAGCCTAAACCAAAAAATTACCTTTAATTGCGTGATCAGTAGGGAGAGTACAAGGCAGACGATCGGCATTAGAAACGTAATCTGGAACCCCCACAACCAACACTCGTATTGGATTGGAGAAAAAATTAGGACATTCGACAGAAACGTTAAAAAAAAGGAAAGGATTAGATTTTGAGTGACCGTTCGTCTAAACAGGAAGTAAACACTTAAAGATGCAATACAGGCTAGAAATAAAATAAACAGCATCTCATACTTGACATTCCAGTCCGTCAAGGTTGCGAGTGCCAAAAACACTAATTTGGGAAAAAAGATGCGGTGTTCGTTATGTTGAGCAAGCAAGTCTTGAATTGATAGATCACCTTCAGCTTGCTTAACCAGTAGCCTTGCAACTCCCCACTGGTCCCAGTAGGGGACATCCACGCCATACTGCAAGATGAATAAACCCATGAAGACCGCAGGCGCAATCGTGAGCAGCAAAGCCAGGATTTTCCACAACTGATTGCTAGCGATCGGGAGCTGCGTCTTGTTCAGCATATAAAGAAGAAGGATGTACTCAACTTAGAGCCGCGCTGCCTGTGCTGTGTAAATATCTTCCAGGATGTTCCGCAAACTATACTTGTACTGCCATTCAGGATAGTGAGACTGAAACTTCCTCACATCGGAGATATACCAGATGTGATCGCCCGATCGATTGTCATCGGTGTACCCATAATTCAGCTTTTTGCCGGACAGTTCCTCACAGATACCGATCGCCTCTAACATCGAGCAATTGCTATGGCGTGAACCGCCAATATTATAGACCTCACCGCTTCTGGGATTCTGATAGAAATGATAGAAAGCGTTGACCAAATCGTAGCTGTGAATATTGTCGCGAACCTGCTTGCCCCGGTAGCCAAAGATGGTGTAGGTCTCGCCCGTCACCGTGCATTTCATCAGATATGCTAGAAAGCCGTGCAGCTTTGCTCCAGAGTGCGCTGGACCCGTCAGGCAACCGCCCCGGAAACTGGCAGTTTTCATATCAAAATATCTGCCGTACTCCTGCACCAACACATCTGCTGCCACCTTTGAAGCCCCAAATAGAGAATGCTTCGATTGATCGATCGACATCGACTCATCAATGCCAATGAAATAGGGATGATCTTCAGCAATTTCCCATCGAGTTTCCTGTTCAATTAGCGACAAGAAATTAGGCGTATCGCCATAAACTTTATTCGTTGAAGTAAAAATAAATACGGCATTTGGGCAATACTGACGAGTCGCTTCCAGCAGCACCAGCGTCCCATTTGCGTTCACGGTGAAGTCGGTATGGGGTTCACTGGCGGCCCAATCGTGAGACGGCTGAGCAGCAGTATGAATGATCAAGCTAATGTCTGCAGAAAATTCTTTGAAAATGGCTTCGATCGCCCCCTGATCGCGAATGTCAGCGTCGTAATGGTTGTATCGATCGCCGTAGGTTTCCTTCAAAAGATTACGGTTCCAGCCTGTCGAAGCCGCCTCACCAAAGAAGTACGATCGCATATCGTTATCAATGCCAACGACATTAAATCCAAGGTGGGCAAAAAAGCGAACGGATTCCGAACCAATGAGTCCGGCTGAACCAGTTACAACCACTGTAGACATATCGCACCACACTCCAGAACTGAGAGATTGAAACGATGAAATTGATTGATTTAGAGAAATGAACGCTTCCAGGCAAATTGGCTCGCTTAATTTAGCCGCTTAATAAGGCTTCGAGGCAATCACAAACATCTGTCCGCCCAGGAACCGCCAGAGAATTGGCAGTTTTAAATAAATCTGAAGCAGCAGCGGTGCAGAAGGTCTGCCTTTAGTTGAGAAAGGTAGAAAACGGGGAATCATCAAATCAACCGAAAATCCGATCGCCTTTAAAACTTCATTGAGCGAACCGTCTGTGATCGGTAGGTGATGGTCAATAAAGTCATAGTACTCTTTGAAGGAATACTTGAAATTCGGCTGAATCACAATCAGCTTGCCTTTCGAACTGAGCCGATTAAAGCAGAAAGAAAGCACCTCGATCAGCTCTTCTTTCGTTTGCAGGTGCTCAAAGAAATTGGAGACAAAAATAACGTCGAAATAGTCACGCGGCACGAGGCGATCGCTCTCTGGAGCCAGAATATTAACGTGCAAAACTTTGACATTGGGTGCAGCAAACTCCTGAGAATCAGGATTGAGATCGATCAGCACCTTTTCCCTTGCTTTAACCTGATTAATAAACTCGCAGTAGCCACCGCCAATATCTAAAACGATCGCATGGGGACTAATATATCTCTGAATAAAGTCATCAATTAATACTTTCCAGAGGGCTTCTTTTGCTTTGCGCTGCCGAACGTCGAATCGATTCGCATAAAGCCGTTTCAGATAAATTTCTTGATCCATCATGATTGACTTGGAATAAACAGCATCCAGCAAGCATCCCGAATTGTATCTCTATCACGTCCAACTTCTAACTTAGAATTGGCTTAAGAGCCGCCTCATTGTCTTGAATCCATGCAAAAATTTGCTGCAAGGTTTGCTCCGGGCTGGTCTGCGGCTGCCATCCGGTGGATTGAATCACTTTAGAAGAATCGGTAATGTAGAGCGGCACATCACCGGGACGGTTTTCAGGGACGGAGCGAATTTCGATCGAGTTTCCGGTAATCTTCTCACAAAGCTGCGTGGTTTCCAGCAAAGACAGGCTACTCTCGACGCCACCACCCACATTAAACAGGCTGCCATCCAGTTCGGAAAAATGCAGCAGCTCATACTCGACCAGATTCAGCAGGTCATTCACGCAGAGCAAATCCCGCACCTGCTTGCCTGTGCCACCGTAGCCGATGTAGCCCAACGATCGCTTGAAGTAGTGCGCTGCCATCCAGAGGACAAACACGCCCTGATCGACCTTGCCCATCTGCCAGGTTCCCGTAACCACACCGCAGCGATTGACGATCGCCGGAATGCCATAAGCATCTCGATATTCTTCAATCAGCAGTTCCGAAGCCAGCTTAGTTGCGCCATAGAGCGATCGTGCGCCCTGGAGTGGAAAGTCTTCGCTGATGCCCCGCTCTGAAATTCCCGGTCGGGTCTGGTCAGGCGCGATAGCGAAACGAGTAGCCTGTTCGACGAGCTTAATGTCGCTGAGGGCGGCGATCGGGTAAATCCGGCTGGTGGACAGGAAGAGAACCGAAGCCTTGAGTTGTCTGGCGAGTTCAAGAATGTTAATGGTCCCAACCAGGTTGGTTTCCAGCACATAGCGGGGAGAGGCAAAGCCTGCTAGCACCGAAGGTTCCGCTGAGCAGTCGATGATGGTGTCAACGGTTAGAACTGCCGGATCAAGATCGGAGGGAGAGCGAATATCGCCATGCACAAACTCAATGCCATGCTGTTTGAACCGCAACAGGTTTAGCTCTGAGCCGCGCCGCTTTAGGTTATCGAGACAAATAATGTGCCAGTCGGGGTGACGCTGTTTGAAGCCGATCGCCAGAGAACTGCCAATAAATCCTGCCCCACCCAGAATTAAAACTCGTTCAGGCATTGAATCTTCCTACGCTAACGGGCTGCTTGCTGCGGTGATAATCTCCCCGCGACAGGTGCTTTTCTAACCAGATATAAAGCACGATAAACAGATAGCGGCTGCCCATTTCCTTGATTTTGAGCTTTGAAATTCCGGTTGTGCGGTTATACCAGCGCATGGGAATGATGCCGTAGGAGTAGCCTCGGACGATCGCCTTTAACGGCAGTTCTACAGTGAGATTAAAATGATGGCTCAGAATGGGCTGAATCCCGTCAATCACTTCTCGACGGTAGACTTTGAAAGCATTGGTTGTATCGTTGTAGCGCAGTCCAAACAGAACCTTGATAAACCAGTTTGCCAATCGATTAATGAAGAGCTTGTGGGGAGGATAATCCACGACCTTTCCGCCTTTCGAGAAGCGCGAACCAAAGATGCAGTCATATCCTTGAAACAGCAACTTATAGGCAGCAACCAGATCTTCCGGGTCGTCTGAAGCATCTGCCATCAGGATGGCAACCGCGTCACCTGAAAACTCACTTAGCCCCCGACGAACGGCAAACCCAAATCCATTCGGCGGCTCATTATTAACCCAGCGCACACTGCTGAAGGTGGCATGCAATTCACAGCAGACGGCAGGCGTGCAATCTGAGCTATTGTCATTAACGATTAGAATCTCGTGAGGAATGTTTTCTCTCTCCAGGGTTTCGACCAAGCGGCTCACTGTCCCGTACAGGCAATCTTCTTCGTTGTGAGCAGGAATTACAACTGAAAGCTTCATTACTCCCCCAATGCTCTAATCACTTACCGTTCAAATTAGCCCAGTGCAGCTATCTGTAAGCAGCTATCTATAAATGGTTCCAGCAGAATGAGTCAATTCAAATCAATTTCAAAATTAAGAACCAAGAATTTCCAGATCATATATGCAAGCTGCAAACCTGACTAGGGCTAATCCGAGCGAATTGGCTAGCGATCGGGCAAGTTTCAGAAAGCTTGGCAGGAGGTTTCTAATCTGGCGTGAACTGCTCAAGGCGACCCAAACGTGATCCCAATGCGGCTCACAGGCTAAGACTCTATTGGAATGACGCGATCGCGACTAATTTGTTCAGCTTCAGAAGCAACAGAAATCGGGTGAGGGCTGTCTAGGCATTTGCTGAAAGACGCAAGCAGGAGAGTGGTATCTTAAAATTTAGAGAATGTAATGATAAGAATGTAATTACGAGGAATACACCATGCCTCAAGCGGTTGGCGTAATTGAAACACTTGGGTTTCCGGCAGTTCTGGCAGCCGCAGATGCGATGGTGAAAGCCGGACGGGTGACGATCGTGTACTACGACATTGCCGAAAGCGGAGAACAGGTCGTCGCGATTCGGGGACCGATTTCAGAGGTGCGTCCGGCGATGGAAGCGGGCATCGAAGCGGCTGGAACTGCGCCTCCTAACGGCAAGCTGGTGACGTACTACATCGTGCCAAATCCACCCGAAAATGTTGTGGAAGTGCTACCGCTTCAATATACAGAGCGGGTCGAGGAATTTCGCTGGATGTAGGGAAATGGGCTAGGGCAGATTTGCATTCCTTATCGCTTTGATTAGACGAAAGCATCAGTGAAAGTCTATGAAAACAATTGCGATCGTGCCGACCAAAAGCCCGTAAAATATAGGGTGGCTTCACCACTCGATGACCTTAATTTGACCTTCCTTATTTGACCTCTAGGAGAAAGCGATGCCGATTGCAGTTGGCGCACTCGAAACAAAAGGATTCCCCGGAATTTTGGCAGCCGCAGACGCGATGGTCAAAGCCGGACGGGTGACACTGGTGGGCTATCAACGTTGCGGAAGTGCCCGGTTTTGCGTGATTATTCGTGGCGATGTCTCGGAAGTAAAGCAGTCAATGGCAGCAGGCATTGAGGCGGCAGGAAACTGCTTTGGCGGCTCGCTCGAATCCTGGGTGATTATCCCGCGTCCGCACGAAAACGTTGAGGTCGTTCTGCCGATCGAGTTTTCGGACTCAGTGCAGCGATTCCGCGACTCGGTTGAAGTTCCGCTGATTCCGCGGCAGACGGGCGGCTAAGATTTCAGTGCTATGTTATAACCTGCTCAAACTTGTACCTTGCAGGGCTTAATTCTAATGCTCCAGGCGCGTTCAACGAACTGGGGCAAATTTGATTTAATCCGTAATTTGATAAATTTACTCTAAGCGCATCATGTTCCTCTAGACAGATTCCTGATTTTCCTGCGATCGGCAAGATTAGGGAGTTAGCAACCCTCCGGAATGGTCTGCTTTGCACTGATTTTTCTGGTTGGTTTTTTGCTAATTTGCCTATTCCTTCTGTTTTTCCTTTTTAATCCGGCTATGTCCTTCCCTAGAGAAAGTGGAATTCTGCTGCATCCGACTTCGTTTCCCAGCCGCTTTGGAATTGGCGATTTGGGCGGTTCGGCTTACGAGTTTATCGATTTTTTGGCGCAAGCTGGACAGCGCATTTGGCAAATTCTCCCTCTAGGACCGACCGGATACGGAGATTCGCCCTATCTGGCATTCTCAGCGATGGCAGGAAATCCGCTGCTGATCAGTCCCGATCGCCTCAAAGAAGATGGACTGCTGAGCGAACAAGACTTTGAAGGACTGCCGGAGTTTCCGCAAAAAGTCGATTTTGGCTGGGTGCATCACGTCAAAATGCCCCTGCTGCGAAAAGCTTGCGAAGCGTTTCAGAATCAGGCAGACCCCGATCAGCTCAAGGCATTTGACCAGTTTTGTCAGGACAAAGCCGACTGGCTGGAAGACTATGCCCTGTTTCGCGCTTTGAAAGATGCTCATGAGGGCGCAGGCTGGAACACCTGGGAAGAGTCGATCGCTAATCGCCAACCGGAAGCGATCGAGCAATGGCGCGACAGGCTCTCTTCGGAGGTATTTTTTCATAAGTTCATGCAGTTTCAGTTCTTCCGGCAGTGGTCGGCACTGAAGCAACACGCCAACGAGAAAGGCATTCGCATTATGGGCGATGTGCCTATTTATGTGTCGTTTGACAGCTCCGATGTTTGGTCCTATCCACAGTTTTTCTGTCTGGACGAAGCAACGAAAAAGCCGACGCTCGTGGCAGGTGTGCCACCCGACTATTTCAGCACGACGGGTCAGCTCTGGGGCAATCCGATTTACGACTGGGAGCAGCTTCAAAAAGAAGATTTTGCCTGGTGGATTCAGCGATTTAAGTCTTTGTTTGATCTGGTGGATCTGGTGCGAATCGATCACTTCCGCGCCTTTGAAGCGTATTGGGCAGTTCCAGGGCATGAAACAACTGCGATCAATGGCGAATGGGTTAAAGCACCCGGACGGGAGTTCTTCCAGCGATTACGGCAGGAGTTGGGCGGTTTGCCGATCGTGGCTGAAGATCTGGGCATGATTACGCCTGAGGTCGAGGCATTGCGAGACGATTTTGACTTTCCCGGCATGAAGATCCTGCACTTTGCCTTTGACTCAGACCCAGGAAATCCCTATTTGCCGTTTAACTATCCGCGCAACTGCATTGTTTACACTGGAACGCACGATAACGATACGACCGTCGGCTGGTTCTACAAACGCTCTCACGAAGAGCAGCAGCGCGTCATTCGCTATCTCGGCTGCACTAGCCAGGATGGCATCCACTGGGATTTAATTCGGTTGGCGTTTGGTACGGTGGCAAACCAAGCAATTCTTCCACTGCAGGATCTTCTGGGACTAGACAGCGATGCCCGGATGAATGCACCTAGCCAGCAAGAAGGAAATTGGAACTGGCGATACTGGTACGGTGCGCTTACCCCAGAACTGACGGGACGGCTGCGCTATTTCACTGAGCTATATGGGCGGCTGCGGCACGACGAAAACTCGTGATTTCAATCGCTAAAACTTAATTTCACTTAAGAACCAATCGCCTTAACAATACCTCAGATGCGATGACGCTCCCCGCAGTTCCGATTGAAATTCTGATTTAAGTTTTAGTTGAAGGGTGTATTTTGATTCAGCGCACTTCACGCTCTCAGGGGTTGCTGGAATGGTGCGATCAAAAGCAAGTGTCTGAGCCAGCAAGCCGAGCAGGCAGGACTGCAATGGTCGTGTTAGCAGAAAAGGGCACTATGCCAATTCTTTGACTATCATTTGCTGCATCAGGACGATCGATCAAAGCCCTAGAACACTCCAGCCCAGGCGCACATTTGTAGCCCCGAAGCCGTTCAAAGACTCGTAGGAGCCGCTTAACGCTGCGCTAAACAAATGCTGAAGCAGATAAAGACTGTAGCTCTTGACTATTCAGCACTCCGGGAAGTCAGCTTAGCGGAGGCAGGCTTAAGCAGCATCCAGCTTACGAAGAAGAAAGAAGCTGTTGCAATCTGAGCAATGTCGATCGCGGAAATGTAGCCATCGGCGAAGGAGGCAAAGCTGCGATCGAGAATGCCAAAAATCCAGGAGGACAAACCGAGCAGCCAGAGACCACTTCTTAAATTTGCAAGGAAGGGCATTAAATCTAAGGGATTCTCGGTATGCATTGTTCTGCTCCTTTGTAAGTAAAGATAAAAGCGATTGGATAATTCGTGAGTTACAAAAGACTTGAATGAGCGCTCGAAGCCTGACTAACTCAACTTTCCTTTAGCTTAAGAAATGTGACACCTACTTGACAATCCATCAATCTGGGTAAGTTAAGAAGAGATGAGATGTATTCCAAATAGCAGAACCGGAATAGTCCCTATGCCTGAGCAGCCTGGGCAAGAGAACGCTTTTATTTCTTCAGCCTAATTTTTTTAACGAGACACATCTTTCGCTGTAAGGTTAAGAGAAGGTTATACACCTGCCTTGTAGACACGATAGAGATAAACGAACTCAGGGGTGACTGAACAAGAAATTCGAGTAGGCGATCGAGTCGAGATCCTCCAACCGGATTACGTCGCCGGAAAATTTGGCAAGATTCTCACGCCTGAACTGGTGCAGGATGGGCAGTTAACAGGTCGATGGATTGTTAAAGTCGAGCAGGAAGAAGTATTGCTGTCGCTGTTGCCAGAGGAGCTTAGAGTCGTTTCCTAAGAATTGTTTGAGGAGTAACGCCTTAAGACTTGTCGTAAAGCATCTTGAACAGTTTCTGACCCAGCCGATCGTTTAGCCGCAAAGCATTCGCACCTTACACAGCAGTTCTGCAATCGCGATCGGCTTGCTGACAAAATCGTTTGCGCCTGCTGCTAAAGCTTCTTCTCGATCGCTTTCATCCGTGCAGCCTGTGAAAAGAATAATCGGCAAATATTTCAGTCTGGGACATTGCCGAATTTGCCGCGTGACTTCATAACCGCTAATGCCCGGCATTCCAACGTCTAATAACACCAAATCGGGTGGCGATGCTTGAATAAGGGATAAGGCAAACTTGCCATCGCGGGCAACTGAAACCTGATATCCCTCTGTTTCTAGGACAATTTTTAGCAGCGAGAGAACGTCTAGAAAGTCATCTACAACCAGAATGTGAAAGGCAGCAGTTCCTTCAGAGTTGCGCGAAGCGTCAAACGATCGATAGTGCATGATTATGTACGGTTTCGTACACAGGTGATAGGACTAGCATAGGCGATTTTGGCGAGCGAATCTTCTGAATGCGTTATAAATCTGTGATTTTTCTTAACTTTTCTTAAAATTAAGTCTGCGATTGCTAAAATTCATTTCGCAAACATTGAAGAGCATTAACTTGCAGAAATTGCATGAGGTTTGGGTCCGATCGTCCGCAGGAAGAACTGCGATTACCTCAAAGGGAGAACTGTTCCGCATCGCTTAATTTGCGGGTCGCAGGCTGCAATCATCTCTTCTGTGTCCTCTCTTCAGAAGATCGGGAACGCATTTCGCTTCATCTCGAATCCGTTCACCTGGAGGCGCAGCAAATTTTATATGATGCAGACCAGTGCATCGAGTGGGCTTACTTTCCGCTCAACTGTGTAGTGTCGCTGCTAACCGTGATGGAAGCCGGAGCGGCGATCGAAGTGGCAACCGTGGGGCGAGAAGGCATCGTCGGTCTCCCCATTTTGCTGGGCGTAAATCAGGTTCCCGGTCGGGCAATGGTGCAAATTCCCGGTGAGGCATTGCGGCTTCCGACAGAAATCCTGAGAGCTGAAATCGAGCAGCGAGGATTGCTGTATCACCAGCTTCAGCGTTATGCTCAGGCATTATTTGACCAGGTGACTCAGCTTGCCGCCTGCGATCGCCTTCATTCGATCGAGCAACGCCTCTGCCGCTGGCTGATGATGACTCAGGATCGCGTGGGGGAGGGACAGTTTCCCCTGACTCAGGCATCCCTGGCGCAAATGCTGGGTGTACGACGTGCAACAGTCAGTGTGATTGCGGCACAGCTTCAGCGATCGAACCTGATTCGCTATCGGCGGGGACAGATGGAAATTTTGGATCGATCGGGGTTGGAGGGGGTAGTGTGTGAGTGTTATGGAAAGATTCGGGGAGCGAGTGAGGGTAGAGGGAACGGGGAATGAGGAGATGGGAAAGAGGATGAATGTGAGTAGATGGGTTTTGGGGTGAAGCTTGGCGTGAGAACTGCTCTGCCGATCGTGCTACATCTGTAATGTTCATTCTTCAGATGTCGATTCACTATGTACGTCTTAATTGGTGGTGCAGGAATGATGGGGTTGAGTTTAGCCCAGCAGTTGCTCAAACTTGGTCATACCGTCGCAATTATTGATGTGGACCCACTTGCCTGCCGCTTTGCCCGAGAGAAAATTGGAGTCATGGCATTTGAAGGCAGTGCCGTCAGCACCACGGTTCTTCTTGAAGCCGGGATTCAACAAGCAAACGCAGTTGTTGCTGCTCTGAGAAATGACGCGCTCAATTTGGCGTTAATTACCCTATCTAGAAGCTATGGCATTTCCCACATCGTGGTGCGAATGCGCGATCGCGAATTTCTGGAAGCCTATCGCTTGGCTCAAGCCAGCCATATTATCAGCACGGTTGATTTAGCTGTTGCCACCATGGCAAACGCGATCGAATATCCCGAAGTAGAATCGATGATGCACTTTGAGCAGGGGCAGGTCGAAGTCCTGAAGCTTCCGGTTCCAAGTGGCTGCTATGTTGCAGGTCTTACCGTGGCTCAAGTGGCTCAAGACCCGCGCTTTCCTACAGGTTCGCTAATCATTGGCTACCAGTGCCATGCCTGTGCCAATCTAGAAATTCCCAATGGGAATACTGTCCTTGAAGCAGGTTCGACCATCCTGGTTGTCACCCGCCCAGAACTTGTTCACCCCATGATTGATTACCTGGGTATTCAGGCTAGTCATCTTCCAACGATAGAAGTTTCTCATCCAAATCTTTGATGTAGGGCTGCACCAAATCTTCCGGGATGATTCGCTTGCGAAGGGCATCACTTACGGCTCCCTTTTCTGCCAGCAGCAATCGCCGCCGAATGGCATCTAGCCCACTGCGATCGCTCTTCAGTTGTCCTGCCCGATACTGATTATGAAAGTTGCGCAGTATCCGCTCGGACTCTGCCACTCGTGCCTGATAGGATGCCCACAGTTCTTCGTAAACGGCTTTAGGCAATACGCCCGATTTTAGTAAACTATCCAGTTCGTCTTGAGCCGCCTTTGCCCCAATGAGCTGAATTTGCAGCTTTCCTGCTTGTTGCATCACATCCGAAACACGGGTGATCTTGAGCCGCTTGACCAGCCAGGGCAGGCTTAATCCTTGTCCGACTAGCGAGAACAGCACCGCGCCAAAGACCAGTGCAATGATATTGTCTCGTCCCGGTAAGCTTAGTGGAATACTCAATGCCAGTGCCATCGACAAAGATCCTTTGATGTTTCCCAGAAACAGAACGTGCTGCCAGGGCAGGGGAATTGGGCGATCGAACCAGCGCAGTCCCGTCAGCAGTAAATAAACCGAGAGAATCCGTCCCAGTTGATATGCCAGAATCCCTAGCAGAATCGACGGCAGGATTTGCCACAGCGTCAGCAGGTTAATTTCAATGCCAATCAACAGAAAAATAAATGTGTTGACTCCGAAGCCAGCGTATTCCCAAAAACTGAGTAGGGTAATGCGATCGGATGCAGACGAACTGCGAGGCAACCCAAGATTGCCAAAAATGAGTCCGGCAATTACGACGGCTACCGCACCCGATACTCCCAGAAATTGCCCAATCTGAAACGTTCCTAAGGCTAAGGCAACGGTCAGCAGCAGGCTACTCAAGGGATCGTTGAGTCGGACAAAGATGGGCAGACTCAAGTAGCCCAAAATCGCTCCCACGATCGCTCCGCCAAGGGCGACCACGAGCAATTCCCTGATTCCTTCTGCCGCGGTGAGTGTCCCTGTTGTATAAATGACCAGAATTAAGTTGAAGGACACCAGGGCAGCCGCATCATTGAACAGCGTTTCTCCTTCCACAATGGTGGATAGTCGGGAGGGCACACGGATTTCCTTAAAGACGGCAATCATCGAAACTGTATCTGTGTTTGCCAGAATAACTCCGATCAGTATTGCGGGAATCCAGTCCAACCCCAACCCCCATCGCACCAAAACTGCAATAATTGCCGAGGAAAAAACCGAACCCGGACCTGCTAGAAGGGCGATCGGCTTAAAAGTGCTGCGTAGCCGACTGATATCGGTATTAATTGCCGCTTCAAAAATCAGAATCGGGAGGAAAAGATTTAAAACTAAAGACGGGTCTAAACCAATTCGACGCGATAAAACATCCGTAATGGGCAAACCTGCCAACACCAAGCCTGTTACGTAGGGAATTCGCAGACGCTGGGTGACAAGCGCAACCACTGTTGCGATCATCAGCAAAATGATCAAGATGATCACGAGCTCCGGAATGGCTCCTGCGGATTGGCTCTCTAAAACTGGATTACTGTCTGAGAGAGTTTGTTGCGCCAAAATCCATTCCATTACTGATCCTCCTCTCAATAAATCCACTGCCTCACACAAATTGAGGAACTGGCTACCGTTAGAGTCTACAAGAGACAGTTCGCTTTGCTGTAGGCTCAACTGCAAATTGTATGAAGGGCAGAAATTGCTTGCCTAAGAGAGCTTTCGCTGAATCTTGTTTAGGTCTATTGAGTTGGAACGATCGATAGCATGACGTAGATGGCAAATCTTCGACGCCTATGCTGAACTACTTAATCTATATCGGCCACAGTAATGTATTCCAGCTCATCCGGTGTAGCAATACCGGGACATTTACCAAAGATGCGATCGAAGAAGCAATCAGAGATGATACACCGCCGATCGACTTAATTGATGGAGAACAACTCGTTCAACGATTAAAAGAATTGGGATTGGGGGTAAAGATAACAATGATTGAGTCGGTTGAGGTTAATGAAGATTGGTTTGCGAGAATTTGACTGAGACTTTTAGAAAAGTTGCAGAGGTGTTGCATTCGCCCTAGCTTCCCCCAAGTTGGAGAATTTTGAAACTTGAAGTCTTCCGATCGCAAAAGGAGTGTCTGCATTGGCTTGGTTCCCTCAGAATTAGGGGGTAGTTCGCCGATTTCTTCTAATCCGTTAGATCTTTGAAGCCAGCTTCCCGTGAGAGTTCGGTAAAACTTGGATCGCTTTTGGCTTCCTTACGGTAGCGGGGGTTGAGTTCGATCGCCAAACGCAAATTCTCTAAAGCCAGCTCCGCTTCGCCCTGAACCGCGTAGCAGGTGGACTTGTTGTAGTAGGCACTAGCGTATTCGGGTTTGGCTTTAATGGCGCGGTTGAAGTTTGCCAGGGCTTCTTTGTCGCGTCCGAGTTGCAGCAGGGCATAGCCACGACTGTCCCAGGCTTTAGCGTTATTGGGCTGGAGGTCAGTTGCTTTTTCCAGGGAATCGACGCATTCCTGATAGCGTTCCATTTCCAGGAGTGCTAAACCGCGATTCAGCCATGCCTTTGCGTCTTCAGGGTCGAGTTGGGTTGCCCGATCAAAGGCGTTGAAGGCTTCCTCCGATCGCTGAAGTGCCCCCAAGACCACGCCGCGATTGATTAGGGCTTCAGTGTAGTCGGGCTTGATTTCCAGGGCTTTATCAAACGACGTGAGGGCTTCCTCGTAGCGTTTCATCCGATTTAGCGTAACGCCGCGATTCAGCCAGGCTTTGTGATCCTGGGATTGCAGCGTCACGGATCGATCGAACACTGCCAGAGCCGCATCGGACTGTTTCAATTCGCGCAGCACAATGCCCTGGTGATACCAGGCGATTGCGTTGGCAGGCTGGAGTTTGGTCACGCGATCGTAGGTAGACAGTGCCTCGTCGTATCGCTGGAGTTCTTCGAGTGCCCGTCCCCGGTTGAACCAGACTTCGGCTTGGTTAGGCAGGGAGGCCAGTGCTTTGTCATAGGACGTGATCGCATCGGCATAGCGTTCAGCAGCAAGTAGGTCATTGCCCTGCTGCACATAGTCTTCGGGACGCATGAACAGTTCGGGCTGGGTCGACCGCAGCAGATTGAGTTGCTCGGTGAGCGTCTGGATATTCTGCCGTACGTCTGCCACAAAAGACTCGGCGACAAACTGGGGCGAAAGCTCTGCCAGTCGGCGAAGAATCTGATCTTTTTGTACCTGCGCTTCTGACTGGATCGATCGCAACTGTGCCGCCACTTCTGCCTCGATTTGCCGCAGGGATTGCAAGGCTGTCTGTCGCTGAGATTCCGCATCGCCCTGGAAGCGATCGACCTGTTCACCAAGGCGGGCTTCGAGGCGATCGAGGTTTTGCCGCAGGCGATCACGCTGTCCCTGCACGTCTCCTTTGAGGGTGGCAAACTGGTTGAGTAAATCGGTTTCTGCCCGCTCCAGGTTGCCCAAAATCTGGTCGCGCTGTTCCTGAACCGTAGCGGGAATCTGGTTGAGCTGGTCGCTAATATCGCTGGTGAGTTGGGCGATCGTTTGGCGCAGTTCTTCCCGTTTCGCCTGGGTATCGACCTGGAAGTCGGTGCGCTGGGTCGTGAATTCGGCATCGATGCGATCGAGGATCTGCTGGAGTTCGGCTTGTTTGTTTTGTGCTTCTATCTCCAGGCCGCTTTGCTTTTGGGACAGTTCGGCTTCGATCTGGGTGAAAATGCGCTGCAAGTCTACTTGTTTTGCCTGGGAAATGGCTTCCAGGGTTTGCTGCTGAGTCGCTAACACGGCATCCAATTGAGCCAGATTACGCTGAATGCCGTCTCGCTGAAGCTGGGCATCGAGTTCGAGTTCGCGAATTCTGCCTTCAAGTTCTGCCTCTAGCCGTTCCAGGTTTTGCCGGAGCTGGTTTTGCTGCGTTTGTGCTTCTGCCTGCCATGCCGATCGCTGATCGGCAAAATCGGTGGTGAGCTGACTCAGATTGCGGCGAATGTTGTCCTGCTGTGCCCGAATTTCCGATTCCAGGTTCGATCGCTGGGTAGACAGTTCGCTATAAAGCTGTTCCAGCGTTTGCCGAATTGCATCGCGCTGTGCTTGAGTGTCTGCCTGAAGCTGTGCCAACTGAAACGTGACATCGAGCCGCAGTTTTTCCAGACTGTCAAAAAGCTGATTCTTGCGATCGTTAATGTCGTCCTGAATTTGAGCAAACTGCCCGACAAACTGAGACTGCTGCTGCCGGATGCCCTCGATAATATTGGATTTTTCCTGGTCAACCTGCAATCGGGCATTGGTTCGCAATTCACTTAAGTAAGGCGAAAGCTCTGCCACCAGATCGCTGAACTGCTGAAGCGTTCCCTCTTTGTGTTCCTGGGCGATCGACTGATACTGACTAATTCTTGCTGCGAATTCTGCCTCGGATGCGGATAGCGTTTGCAGCGACAAATCTTTCTGCGACTGCACGTTGAGCTGAAGCTCGGCAATCTGATTTGCAAAGTCCGTCTCTATCTCCTCTAGCCTGCGCTGTGCAACAAGAAGCTGCTGTTCCATGCCGTTTAGCAATTCATGTTTGCGCTGGGAAGCGTCCGCCATAAGCTGGGACAGTGCGCTGCGCTTTGCCTCGATCTCGTGTTGAAACGCCTCCGCATCTTCGCCCAGGTCGCCTGCATAGTTTTCGTAGTCTTTCAGGAGCCGCTGCACTTCGTTCTTTGCTTTGCCGATCTGCCGCTCCAGGTCATCAAGTTCCTGAATGTGGGACTTCACGATCGCCGTCACTTCTTGTAAGACCGATCGCCTCAACAAATACAGCCCAATCAGAGCTGCCGCCAGCAGAGCCGCCAAAACGCCGAGCATGATATTAAAGAGCGTTGCCGTCTGGTTCACCTGCCTGAGGCGCTCGAGTTCCTGCTGCTCGGTGGGACTCAGGGCTTGCGCCAGGGTGAGATTCGCAGGCTCGGCTGATATCAGGATTTGCCTGCGAGATGGCTGCGCCTGCACTGCTCCTGGGGATAGCCACCCCAGCCACAGCAAAAACGTTGACAGCACTACGCCACTGCGCGAACCCCATCCCCAAAATGTCATCGGCTTGCTCATCAGGACTTGCCCCTGTCTCCCGGTCAATCGGTACTTTGTTTTATATAAGGTATGTGCGATCGTCTACCTACTCAAGGGTAATCAAAATCGCTCCCCTTGCGGCAGGAATCTTGGTTGGGGGCGAATGGAGAGATGAGTGGATGGGTCGATGAAGGGAGTGAGGAGCTGGGGGGAAGGGATTGGATTCGTCTCAGAGGTGCTGTGCTGCTCCTAAATCACCCAATTTTGGCGGAGTTTGAATGATGGAAGGCAGTTTAAGCATCGCTTTAAGGAGCCAGCAGTTCCGGCGGAACAACTTCGGGAACCGTCCATTTATAGAGAATGTGCAGCTTGCTCGGTCCACGCACAACTTCGATTTCTTCAGGCTTCCAGTCGCCCATATCAAAACTGTGAGAAATAATGCGGGTCCCGGGCTTAAGCTGGGTCAGCAAAATTGGGCGCAGGCGCAGATTGACGTCGGGCAACAGGTAAAGCGTTACGACCGTGGCATCGCGAAAGTCTGCGGTAAATAGATCCTCTTCGCGAAACTGGACTCGATCGCTTACCCCTGCCGCTTGGGCATTTGCCGTCGCCTGAGCCACCAGTTCTGCATCAATCTCGATCCCAACCCCTCTTGCGCCAAACTGTTGTGCGGCGGTAATTACCACTCTGCCATCGCCGCTTCCCAAATCGTAAATCACATCGTCTGGTCCTATATCTGCCATTGCAAGCATCTGGTCAACCACAACTTGAGGAGTCGGGACATAGGGAGCTTCAAGCGGTTCTTCAGATTGAGATTCCTCTTGAGATCCCTCAGCCTGCGGAGCCGCTTCACCCGGAGTCGTCAGAGCCTGAACGGGAATTATCCGACCTGCCTGCGCTGCCGCAAATGATCCAACCTGATAACCAGGGACAGCCAGCAGTGCAATTCCACCGATAATCGTGCCTGCTTTCCTCAAGGCTTGCTTGTTCATCGATTTCTTCTCACTCAAGGCTGGGTGTAATCGAACGAGGACAGGTTTAGGAATGGTGGGGTGAGTCATGCTTTGATCAAAAATTGTTGATTGAAACCACTTTCCTGCCTGCATTATTACGACGAATTATATAGCGATCGCGACTGGGGATAGGCTAAAGCGATCGAAATTCATTTTTGCTCAAGCTTGCTCGAACTTGTATCCAGGCATTAAAAAAGGGGCTTTAAGCCCCTCATGATTAGAGAACGTCACAAATCAAGCTATTTAATTGCATGACCTGCCTGATAAAGCACTTGACCAAGCTGTTGAAGCCTAGGCATGACCTCGCTAGGAGCGATGCTGGAAGCCCCAGAAGCATCTTCGCCGATATCAATCAACAATTTAGCGATCTCACCCGAGTTACCGTTTTGCAGAGCGGCTTTTAATTCGCCCAGGTCTTCTGCGAGATCGTGTCCTTGCAGTTGACTTTGCCATGTTTCAATAATCGCGATCGCTTCATCAAGTGGAATCGACGTTACTCCCTGCTGAAGGGCTGCGATCGTCGCATCGAGATCCATTGCTTGCAGTGATTGATCTGCCATGCTCATGCTCCAATTTAAATGTCCGATGGGTGCTGTCAAAACAAAATCTTTGCTTGAATTGGCTCTTGCACCTGTATTCAGGGTGAACTGACTGAAGGAATGAAAGCCTGTGCCTTTTGACGTAACCCGATCGTTCTTGTCGCTATCGCACAAACGTTGTTCCGCTTGTAACTCCAGCAGGTGTCGTCTGTGCTCCTGAGCTTACTCCAGGCGATGTGAAACTTGTTCCCGATTGTCCTGAAAACCCATTAGTGTTGAATCCGCTATTCACCGAATTTCCATTGCCCAGTGTGCTTGTTGAACTGTTTACTCCAGGCGCAGCAAAGCCTGCCGCTCCAGCCCCTTGTGCTCCAAAACCCGATGTGCCAACCCCTGATTGAACGCCCTGTACTCCTGAGTTAATGCCTGATTGAACGCCTTGGGTTCCAAATCCTTGGGTGCTGGTGCTTGTTCCAGTTCCAGGCGTAACAACTCCTTGGGTTCCAAATCCAGACTGTGTTCCGAATCCAGGCTGTGTTCCGAATCCAGGCTGTGTTCCAAATCCAGACTGTGTTCCAGGCGTAACCACCCCTTGCGTCCCAAAATTCGTGGTTCCGGCAGGTGCGCCAAAGGTCGGTGCGCTGAAGCTAGGTACGCCAAAAGTGCTGGTCGACGTTGGACCAAGCGGAGCAGTGTTTGTCGGAAAGCCGTTTGTTCCCAGTGTTCCGGTTATCGTTGAAGAGCCTGTGGTCGTTGAGATGCCAGTCTGAGTCGTTCCGAGCTGCCCTCCGTTGACTGTTGTACCCGGTAGACCCGTTGTGCCGATCGTCCCTGTAGTGGCAGGAGTACCAAACGCTGAATTCGGAACGCCAAAGGTTGAGGTGCTGCCCGTTCCCGGAGTGACGATCGTTCCAAAATTGCTTTGAGGGATGCCGTTAACGGTTCCTGAAACGCTGCTACCAAATGGAGAAAGGGGAATCCCAGTCGAAGTCGTTCCTGGGCTAACACCAACCCCTGTAGAGCCAAATCCGGGTGTTCCAATGCTGCCACTCCCGGTGAAGGTTTGAGCAGCGGCAGGCAGCGTTAAAGCGACAAGAACAGTTCCAACGCTTGCGAAACCAATGAGACTGTAAAGCGGTGATTTCATTATGTCTTTCCTGATTATCGTTTAACGAAAGGGGCAGAATACACAGTTCGATCGAAACGATCGCAGTCACGAAACACAGCAAGTAGCGGAAGCAAATTAATAACGAATAGATTTACAGATTTATAGAATTCGATATACAAACGTAACGTTACTCGCAGTCTAATAGTTCGTTCCCAATCCAGGGCTGACCTCAGGAATGAAATTTAATGCACCACGGGTGCGTCAAAAGAAACAGGTCAACCTTCAACCCGCTCAAGCTTCACGATAAGATAAACACCCCAGGATAAACACCATAGGATAATCGCACTCTGGCAAAACTTTCCTCCGTAGTGGGAGGCTTACCAGAATAAGAACTATACAAGAAAAAAATAATCCGAAGCTACGCTAAAAACGGTGCTACAAAAAGGGAATGTTCTGATGCTCTATGGATAAGCGAAACACTTACAAGAACCCTTTATCGGAACCATTTTTAATGACTGCAATTCCGCTAAATTTTGTCAAAGGCAATTTTGTCAAAGGCAATGTAGGGGACAATCCGCAGAGTAGATGGCTTAAGTAAACCTTTCTGCTGCCCATGTCCCCCACAAAACGATCTTCAAATTACTCGCGATCGCCCCAAAGTTACTGAAGGCTAAATTTACTGAGGACCAAATCTACTGAAGGGAAGTAATCTGCTGACGTAGTTGTTCAGGCAGCAAAACTCGGTTAACAACGTGAATTACGCCGTTCGCTGCTTGAATGTCAGGCTGAATTACGCTTCCATCATTCACAATAATGCGACCATCCGCAACTCGCACTGCGATACCGCCACCCAGGGTATCGACAACTCCGGTTTGTAGCTCCTGAGAAGTCACCTCACCAGGAACAACGTGATAAGCCAGCACCTGACGCAGCAATGCCTGGTTTTCGGGTTGAAGCAGTTTTTCTAGAGTTCCAGCAGGGAGGGCTGAAAAGGCTTCATCGGTCGGAGCAAAGATTGTGAATTGTCCACCTGTTGACGGAATTGCGTTTGCTACTCCTGCCGCCTGCACTGCACGAGCCAGCGTATTAAATGTGCCTGCAGAAGAAGCTTGTTGCAGCAGCGAAGTGACTCCTGTATTACCAGTATTTGCTTGAGGGGCAGGTGCAGGTCTGGTTGCGGGAGTGGTGCTGGTGGAAGGAGTGTTGGCTCCAGGAGTCGAAATGCCCGCGCCTGTACCGACTCCGGGTTGGGTTGTTGCTCCGGGCGTAGTCATCGTGCCTGGCATGGTCATTGTGCCTGGCATGGTCATTGTGCCAGGGGTAGTCGCTGCTCCAGGCGTGGTCGTTGTACCAGGTGGGGTCGTTTGGATCGGCGACTGACTAGGACTGCTGGTTGTTTGTGCCTGAGCGGGGCTAAAAGCAACCAATCCAGTCAAGGTTGCAGCGGCGATTGTCGCAAAGCGAAGTTGGGATTTGAAATGCATTTCCTCTCTTCTCCTGTCAATTCGGGTGAAATCTTTCTTCACCTTAAAGAGCGCATTTTTCTCCGCCGTCTGTCTTTGGAGCTATTCCCCTCCTGTGGTCGATCGCCTCTTGATTTATACCCAGAGCGAGACTTAAGTCGCATGATCAATGACTATTGACCAATAACCAATGACCAATCGTCCCTAACCAATGCCGATCGCTTCTCCCATTCATTTTTGTCTTTCGACTAACTGACGAGATTTTCGGCAGCAAATTGTCTGGAAAAAACAGTTAGGTTAAGCAAGGCAGGATTGATATAGCGATAATAGGAACGTTGCTTCGAGACGCTTTCCTTGAATCTTCCTTCTTTTATTTGGCTCTGGCGTGCTGCTGCCTGGTCCATGGGTCTATCCCTCTTTGCTTATCTGTTGCTGAGTCTGACTGGAAGCTGGCTATTTGTCAGCCGTCAAACCCCTCAAGTTCGTCCAGGGTGGCTGCGTCCCGTTCACTTTACGATCGGCGGCACAATGGTGTTTCTGGTGCTGCTGCTGCTGGCGATCGGCTTAGTAGGCACGATCGGGCATTACGGCAGTTTGGGGCATTCCAGCCATTTGCCTGCGGGCTTGATTGTTGTCGGTCTGACGCTGCTTTCTGCCTGGAGTGCAACCCAGATTAATGTCGATCGTCCCTGGGCAAGGGGGCTACATCTGGGGACGAATCTGGTGCTGCTGCTGGCATTTGCGATCGTTACCTGGACTGGCTGGGACGTGGTGCAAAAATATTTGCCCTAGGGAATATTTGAGCTGTATCAAAGGTTCTGTATCGCCCCCGTGGGTTGCTTCTTTGCCTGCTCCTGCTAGCTTCAGGGGACTTTGAAAGCCAGAATGATTAGCTCGATTACTCGCAAAATGGGGGACAGTTTGGGCAATCAACCGCAAACAAAAAGGGCAAACAAAAAAGGGCATGGTTTCCCATACCCGGATTGCCATTGAAATTGTCATTCACTGTAGAGTGTTGGCCAGCGTAAGAGTGTTGACCAGCGTACTGCCTGACAGGAGAGATCTTGCTTAGCGATAGTTCTGCGTCTGAATGCGCCGGAGCTGTGCTTCAGGACGCTTAAACCGATCCATCTGCGCTTCAAAGAACTTCCGGTTTGCCATCAGGTGCTTCGGATTCGGGTCATCTAGCGGATACAGCAGTGCTTCGCGTAGTGCTTGAATGACTGCAGAAGTTACGCAGTACATCGATCGCTGGAAGCTCACCGCTAGCTGCACCAGCATATCGTCTTCGCCGCGACAGAACTGCTGATAGTAGTCCACCAAGTACTGCGGCAGGAAGTGCAGCATATCCTGAGCTAGCAGCGTCGGCGGGATGCCAGCCGTACCGACCGGGAATTTGTCTGCGTACAGCACGCCATAGTGGAAGTCTTTCTGCTCTAGGGGAACCTGTCCTGCCTGCGCGTTGTAAGACTTCGTGCCCCGGAACGGCGAGGTGCGGTAGAATACGGCTTCTACATAGGGCAGTGCCGCTTCATACAGCCACATAAAGCCCTTCGATTTCGGGATGATTTCGTAGCACTCGCCGTCGATGTAAACGTGATGGTAAATGGGGCGACCTGCGATCGCAAAAATTCCGT
Organism: Leptolyngbya sp. GB1-A1; assembly: GCF_039962475.1. Classification (NCBI taxonomy): domain Bacteria; kingdom Bacillati; phylum Cyanobacteriota; class Cyanophyceae; order Leptolyngbyales; family Leptolyngbyaceae; genus Leptolyngbya; species Leptolyngbya sp. GB1-A1. The sequence continues at coordinate 145,053 of NZ_JAMPLI010000012.1, forward strand.
TAATCAGGAAGTTCATCGCGTCGGGGACGCTAGCGATTTTGCCTTCGTCGTACAAATCCGACATTTCAAAGAACACCGGAGCCATGATTTCCCAAAATAGCCCCAGGTTTGCGTAGTAGGACATCTGACGGCACTGCTCCAGGAACATATCCGGGAACAGCTTGTACAGTCCCAGCATCGCTGGATTTTTCTTGAAGTACGCTTGGATGGCGCGATCGGCGTTTTGCTTGTACTCGTCGCTGTCGAGGTAGGCATCAAACAAGCCCATGCCTATATCACGACCGTGCCAGAACATTGCCCGCATACACTCTTCGGCAAACTCCATGTTGATCCGATCGTGATACCAGTGATGGAAAATGCGCGGCAGCTTGGATTTGAGTTCGCCTTTCTGGATAAACTCTAGCAGTTCTGGGTGAGCGGAGCCTGTGCCGCGCCAGATTCTCAGGTCTGCCTCATCGCCCGCGTAGTGATTTTGGCGATCGAGATATTCCTGCGAAATAAAGTACTTGAAGAACGGCAGCGGATCGAGAAAAACGTGCTCGGCAATATACAGCAGGTCGCGCCAGTAGAAATCCATTGGTACGGCGTAAGCCTTATACAGCCCAATGATTTGCATCAGGTTTTCTGGCGTATCCGGCAGCATTGCCCCACCCGCTTCGAGTCGATGAATGACCTCAGCAAACTCATGATTTGAGGGCGGGAGCTTTGGCGAAGGCGTAGAAACTGGGGGAAGAATAGTTGCAGTCATAAGCGGTGAGAGGGTGAAAGCGTAGAGGTTTAGAATCACTTTGAATCTCTTCAAGAGACATTCCCTTTGCCCAGGTGCAGCGAGAATGCTCCATAACCGACTAGTTATTCAGTTCCAGGTTATTCAGGTCTAAAAATCGCTCGCTCGTTGCCAACTGCTGGGTCGGAGTTGGAACGGTAGCCACCAGAGCGGTTGTCGTCGCTTCTGTCCAGCGCACCAACCAGCTTGGCTGCAAGCCCAGGAACAAAATCAAAACTGCCAGAACCAGAGCCGGGAACTTCTCACTTGTCGTGACCTGCGGAAAGTACGCTGTCGAGTTATCCAGTTTGCCGAAGCAGGTGCGGTTCAACAGAATTACAAAATAGACTGCGGTGAGCGCAGTTCCCAGAACCGCGACCAGCGTTTGCACCGGAAAGACAGAGTAGGTTCCCTGGAAAACTAGAAACTCCGCGATGAAGCCCGCTAATCCCGGAATCCCAGCACTCGCCATGCCGGCCAGAATCAGCAGCGAACTAATCGAGGGCAAGCCGCGAATCGGATTCAGCAGACCGTTCAGCACATCCAGGTCGCGGGTACCCGCTTTCACTTCCACGACCCCTACCAGATGAAACAAAATCGCCAGAATCAAGCCATGCGCCACCATTTGTCCTACTGCTCCGACCAGGGCGAGCGGAGTCAAGGCAGCCGCACCTAACAGCACATAGCCCATGTGTCCGATCGAGCTATACGCCACCATTCGCTTGATATCCTTTTGAGCGATCGCCGCCAAAGCTCCGTAGAGAATGCTTACGGCTGCCCAGGTTGCCAGAAAAGGAGAGAGCTGCGCCCACGCTTCTGGGAACAATCCCATCCCGAATCGCACCAGGCCGTAGGTTCCCAGCTTTGCAAAAACACCCCCTAGCAGAATCGCGACTGGAGAAGACGCTTCAACATAGGTATCCGGTAGCCAGGTATGGAAGGGAACAAGCGGAATCTTGATGCCAAAACCAACCAGCATTAACCCCAGCAGCAAGACCTGAGAGCCGATCGGCAACGCCTGCCCCAGTACCGATTGGTAAGAGAAATCAGACGCGCCAGAGAGCCAGACCAGTCCCAGAAAGCTCACCAGAACCAGGGCACCAGAAACGGCCGTAAAGAGCAGGAATTTGACTGCTGCATAGCTACGCTTTGCCCCACCCCAGATCGAAATCATCAGGAAGAAGGGAATGAGCTCCAGTTCGTAGAACAGGAAAAACAGCATCAGGTTTTGTGCGAGGAATGCGCCTGAAACACCACCATTCACCAGCAGCATCATGACATAGAGCAGTTTTGGACGCTCTGTGTTTTCACTGCTGCTAAAAATCGCAACCAGGGTCAACAGGCTATTCAGTGCCAGCAACACTACCGAAACTCCGTCCACGCCCAGTTCATAGTTCAGTCCCAAGGGAGTAATCCAGGGCAGAAACTCCCGAAACTGAAATCCGGATTGGGTAATGTCAAACTGGGTCAGAATCCAGACTGTCCAGAGCAGATTGATAAGCGAGATCGCCAACGCACTGGAGCGAACTTGAGAAGAAGTGTACTTGCTTGGCAGCAGGCTGATGACCAATGCACCAGCGATCGGAAGCCAGATGAGGGCACTTAGCATAGCGAGGGATTACAAGAGTAAGGTTTAGGAGTCAGAGAAAATTACCCAAAAAGAATTACCCAATGCCGATCGTGAGCTCAGACAGGAACGACCAGCTTGCTAAAAGTGCAATCAGAACTAAACCGAAGGCGATCGTCAGTACATAAAACTGAGTCTGACCCGAGTTGCCATACTTGAGCGTTTCGCCGCCGAAGATCGAAGACAGCCCGACCAGGTTGACCAATCCATCAACCAGATAGCGATCGAACCAGTCTGTGATGCGAGACACAATATCCACGCTGCCGACCACACTCGATCGATAAAGCTTCGGCGTGTAGAAGTCGTAGGCAAAGAGATCTTGCAGTGCCTTCGAGGGCAGACGAACGGGCTTTTTGACGTAATTGCTGATGTAAACCACCCAGCCAATGCTCAAACCAAAAATGCTCGACCAGGTCAGCATCAAAGCAACATCTTTGCTGATTTCAGCCCAGCTTGGCAGCAGATCAAAAGCTTGCAGCAGTACGGGCACATGCAGCGCGAACCCCGCGAAGATTGTCATCGGCAGCGTGACTGCCCACAGGTTTTCGGGCGATCGAACCGTCATTGGCTGTTCCTGGTTCGCAAAGATTAGCCCAAACGTCCGAGTCAGGCTAAAGGCAGCCAAGCCATTAATCAGCAGCACCAGCCCAACCAGCCAGGAACTCGTTTGCCACAAACCGTCCACCAGTTTCAGCATTGCCCAGAATCCACCCAGCGGCGGCAGCGCGATTAGCCCAGTTGCACCTGCAATAAATGACAGTCCCGTAACCGGACGCTTTTTCCAGAGTCCGCCCAGCTGAGTCAAATCCTGCGTAATGTTGTTGAGAACGATCGACCCGCAGCTTGCCACGATCGCCGCCATGCCCAGCGCATGAGTAAACACGATCAGCAGCGCGGCTTCGGATTGCTGTGCCCCGACCGCGATAAACACCACGCCCATGTAGGCAGTTACCAGATAAGAAAAAGCCCGCTTGATGTCAACTTGTGCCATCGAGATGAGCGTACCGCCGATCGCTGAAACCGCACCGATTGCGATCGCTGCATTGAGGACGATTGGGGACAGGGCAAAAATAGGCTCCAGTTTAATCATCACCCAGGCACCCGTTGCCACGACCACAGAGTTTCTCAAAATCGTGCTGGGGAACGGACCTTCCATCGCTTCATCCAGCCAGAGGTGCAGTGGAAACTGAGCACATTTGCCCATCGGGCCTGCCAGGAGTGCCAGGCCCACCAGCGCCGCCACGGTCGGATCAACGTTTGCTGTTTGTGCCCAAACTGCCAGCTCATCAAAATCCCAGGTTCCAGCCAGCGGAAAGATTGCCAGTACGCCCATCAGCAGAAACAAATCGCCGACTCGCTTGGTCAAAAACGCATCGCGTGCCCCAGTCACCACCAGCGACTGATTAAACCAGAAGCCAACGAGGAGGTAAGTTCCCAGCGTCAGGATCTCCAGAATGATGTAGCTGAAGAATAGGGAGTCACACAGCACCAGGGCGGACATGCCTGCTTCAAACAAAGCGAGCAACGAGTAGAACCGTGCCCAGCCCCAGTCCATTTCCAGATAGCCCACTCCATAGATTTGCGCCAGAAAGTTCAGCCCAGTAATCAGTACCGTTGCCCCGACTGTTAACGCAGAAATTTCGACGGGAATCGTTAAGTTTAAGCCGGCAACCTGAAGCCAGGGTAAGCTGAGTTGAATTGGCGGCTGCTCCAAAAGTACAGACAGTGCCAAAACACCGTGCAGGAACGCCACGAAGGTTGTGATTGCGTTGACGTAGCCCGCAGGTCGTGGTCCAGTCCGCCGAGTAATCGACGGAAACCAAACAATGGACAAAAGCATTCCCACCAGGGGATAGCAAGGAATAAACCAAGCGGTTTCAGCAAGAAGCTGGGTCATCAGTACCGTCCTGTAGGCACGCTAGGGTTAACTCATCCGTTCCAGCAATACCCAGAATTAATCTGGTTAATAGAAATAGCCTTATGAAAGCTGTTTGAGGTATCAGAAAAAATCTATCCTTAATACTAGCCTAAGGCTTTCCCCCGGAAAACCCATTCGTTGATAACGGTATCTAAAAAGTTCTATAAGCAAAGGCAAACGTTACTAGGCAAATGGGCTTAACTTTGCTTAACACGCCTCTCAGACAGGTCTTTTGCTCAGCCAATCAAATGTTCAGCCGATCAAACATTTATTTCGGCGTCCTGCTTTTGACCGAATATGAGACTCAGATTATCTTAATCCACTGTTCTTTTTTGCAGGACTGCTGAAAACTTCTCATAAAAAACTCTCCGGGTTTTCCAGAGAGCACAATTAACTCAAGGTCTGATAATTTCTTTGATGACTTCTACAGCAATATCAGGGCTGCTAGCGAGCAGGCTGCAGGTTTTCCAACCCAGCCGTTACTTTTGCTGAAGTAATTCGATCGCCCTGCTGAATCTGGTCGACGACTTCCATCCCGCTCGTTACAGAGCCAAATACCGCATAGCTGCCATCCAGAAAAGTCAGGTCATCCAGCGCAATGTAAAACTGAGACGAAGCCGAGTCAGGTAGAGCAGAACGTGCCATTGCCACTGCCCCACGAGTATGGCGCAAGACAGGTTTTGCTGTGACCCCAGCCGTTTCAAGCGTTTTGCTATAAACAGGCTGACCAGTCCCATCTGGCTTAATTTCTAGCGGAATCTGCCGCTCCTGGTTCGTTGCGGGGTCGGTGAATCCACCCGTTCCCAATCGATTGACAGGAAACGCAGGGTCTTTGCTTTGTGGGTCGCCGCCCTGCACCACAAAAGGCTGAGGCTCCCGCACCACCCGATGAAACGCCAAGCCGTCGTAAACTTGCCGATTGACGAGATCAACAAAGTTTCCGGCTGTAATCGGAGCATTTGCGCCATCGATTCGGATGACGATCGGAGAACCTTTCACCACCATTTCGACCGTTGCTTCCCCATTGAGGCGCGGTAAGTTGCTGAACTGTGGACTAACGGCTGCACCAGAGGGAGTCGAGGCAGGTGTAGTCGTTCCCGTAGGCGAGGGGCTGGCACTTGAAACAGACTCTTGAGTTTGATTCTGACCCGCACAGTTTGCCAGTAGCATTACCCCACCCAGCAAAAAGGCGGTTAACCAGCGACGAAATCGAATATCCATGAGTTTCACGATTCTTTGTAGTCCTAGGCCATTATCTGGCTTAGGAACAGAAATTGTATAACTTGTCATTTCGTTGAGGTGAGCTTCCTCGTCTGCGCTAGTCGACAGGATGCCTCTCACCAATTGGGCGGGCAAGCGAGCTACCCCCTAAAACTAGATAAGCTAGATTCTCACTCCAACAATTTACAAATTAATCAACGCGCGCAAGCTTTAAAGTCCCTCCAGAGGTACGGCGAGGAAGCGAGCCAGTTCTGCGCCCTGATTTTCCAATTCCTTCAAGGATAGGGGTTGGCCAACGCGGGTAAGCGGCAGATCGCCTTTGCCCTTAATACGCAGGTAGAGAGCACGTTTAGGGCTGATGCCTTCGCGAATTTCGACGCGAATCGCCTGAATGTCTTCGAGTGGGTAGGTCAGCTCGATGCGGCGATTCTTGCCTGGAAAGCCCGACCGAAACAGGATTGCAGTTCCGGTTTGCCGATTAAATTCGTTATACCCGCCACCAACATCCCAATAAACAATCAGCCAGAGATAGGTTCCTAGCAGGAGTCCGGCAATGCCGTAAAAGCCCATTGCAATTCCCTGCGGAATAAAGACGAGCTGAGTGGGGTCAGAGAAAGGAAGAAGATTAACTTTTGTGTAGCTAGAAATGCTTGAAAACAGAAAACCTGCTCCGCCAATCGTCGAAACTGCCGCCCAGAAATAGTTGCTAAAGCGGCGTGCGCCCAAGACCGATTGACGAAGAATCAAGTTGTTCTCATTTTTGGATGCGGTTGTTGCAGCCATGAGCTTAGTTTGTCCAAAGGTAAAGAAGGGTATCAAAGGTAGGCTGATCCACCGTATCTCTGCGATCGAGGGATCAGAATCCCTGTAAAATCGAATCAGTAAACGCTTGAACGATCCATTTAGACCGGGGAGACTTTCTGAGACGATCACGTATCAGATTGTAAAATTTTTGATATCTCCCTATCATATAGAAACATTAAGTCCTATCTCAGAATGTATAAGCATTAATGCTTACGCACTGCGATAGAGATACGAGAGAGCGTTTGCTGTTCTCGGTATCAACGACTCATGTTCAAGGTTTCCTCGATCGCTCAGCATCCTGAACCAGGTAAGCTTGTTAAGCGATCGAATGGATCTGATCTCATATTAAGAGGATATGAAATGACCATAGCAATGGGGCGCGCACAAGCCCAGCGAGGATGGTTCGACACCGTCGACGACTGGCTGAAGCGCGACAGATTCGTTTTCATCGGCTGGTCAGGACTGCTGCTCT
>NZ_JAMPLI010000120.1:0-2468 GCF_039962475.1 Leptolyngbya sp. GB1-A1
CTCATTTGCATAAACTCCAGAAGCTCCCACAGCGAGTCATGCGATATTTCAAGCATCGGTTTATTGCTTATGCTGCATAACTTCATGCCTCTTCTATGATTGCCGGGTTAATAACTGTAATAAATAACTTACGCATCAATCGGTAGCAATCTCATGACACAATCTTTCTGGCTTTTGGGTGCTCGCCTCAATATCATTGCCGATCACACTACAACTAACGGTCAGTACGATTTGATTGAAGGCTACTTCCCACCAGGTACACAAACACCGCTCCATCGTCACACACGCTATTCAGAACAACTCTATGTACTTGAAGGAGAATTCACGATCTGGGCAGGTGAAAACAAGTTTGTACTCAGTGCTGGTGAAAGCTTTTTGATTTCTCCTTCCACAGCGCATGCGATCGGCGTATTCAGCAATCAATCTGCTCGTGGATTGGTTGTTGCTGCGCCCAGTAGCTTTGCTCGGCTGATTGCAGCAGTCGGCACACAGGATAAAACAGCAACACCGGACATGGCACTATTTGAACGCATTTCTGCTGAGATTGGTGACGAAATTTTGAGTCCACCCGGAGCCTACCTTTAATCACTGTGAGAACATTCACGCTATTTAATTGCTCACTTTATCAACATCAACAGAGGTAACTATGGAAACAGCAGATGTAATTGTGATTGGCAGCGGTCAGGGCGGAGTTCCGATCGCGGCTGACTTTGCCAAAGCAGGGAAGAAGGTCGTTTTATTTGAGCGCGATGCCTTGGGCGGCAGTTGCATCAACTATGGCTGCACTCCTTCTAAAGCCTTTTTAGCCGCTGCCCATGCCGCAGGTCGCGCTCGACAAGCCGCAAAGCTCGGTGTACACGCGCAGGTCGAAGTCGATTTTCCTATGGTGATGGAGCGGGTGCGGGGCATTCGCAGCCAGTTTAACCACGGTACTAAACGCCGACTAGAGAGTGCAGGGGTTAAAATCGTCTGTGCTGAAGCTGTGTTCACCGGAAAACGAACGGTCAGCGGCGGCGGGGTAACGGTACAGGCTCCGATCGTCGTTATCAACACAGGCACATCTTCTACCATTCCTGACATTCCTGGTTTAGCAGGAACGCCCTATCTCACCAACCGAAACTTCTTTGATTTGCAGCAAATTCCGCCCCGGTTGCTTGTGGTTGGCGGGGGCTATATTGCTCTGGAGTTAGGGCAGGGAATAGCGCGTTTAGGCAGCCAAACCCAATTAATCGTGCGGGGCGATCGCCTGCTGGCTCAAGAAGAATCTGAGGTCAGTGCTGTGCTGCTGGATGCCTTGAAGCAAGATGGAATTGGCGTACATTTCAACGTGACGGTTAAGCAGGTTGCTTATACCAACGGTGTGTTTACCCTGACGCTGAGCAATGGTGAAGTGCTCGATGGAGAGGCATTGCTGCTTGCACCAGGACGCAAACCGAATACTGGAGCATTAAATGCTGCGGCGACCGGCGTTGAATTAGATGAACAGGGGTTTATCAAAATCGACGATCAGTTTCAGACAACGTGCCCTGGAATTTATGCGATCGGAGATGTTGCCAAACAGCCTGCTTTCACCCATGTTTCTTGGGAGGACTATCGTCGCTTAAAAGCGATTCTGTGTGGCGAACACCGGACACGCAACGATCGCGTGTTGGGTTATGCCGTTTATACAGAACCACAAGTGGGTCGAGTGGGGATGACGTTAGAGCAAGCGCAGGAAAAGGGTATCGCTGCCCGCGAAGTTACCCTGCCGATGGCTCATATTGCTCGCAGCGTTGAGTGGGGGCACGATCTGGGTTTCTACCGCATGGTCATCGACATTCAAACGAATTTGATTTTAGGAGCAACGCTGGTTGGATACGAAGCGGCTGAACTGGTGCATGTCTTTTTGTCACTGATGGAAGCGAAAGTATCCTGGCAATTGCTTGAACAATCGGTTCATATTCACCCAACTTACGGTGAGGCCTTGCCCAGTCTCGCCAGGCTACTCGCTGGAGAGGATATGCCAACCTGTCCCAATATGTAAGAAAGGAGTAATCAACAACGACTAACTTTGCAACGGTTGCCAGGTGCTGATGATTTATCAGCACGATTTGCGTTTGCCAACAGAGCGCAAATCCTCAGTTAGAAGCTCTATGCTCCTTCTCGTCAAGCTTTCGAGCAACTGCTCAAGTTGGCTCAATCTTTGTTTGCCGATGGGCAATTTGTAAGCAGGTTTTAGAGTTACTGCTCCAACTTAATTTCCCTTCGTTGCGAATTTTCAAGTCGTGAAAAATATGCATCTTGCTTCTATTAGCAAGCGTGGGAGACAGTTATTAACCCGGCAAGGTGAGAGGAGGAGGCAGAGAAGGGTAATTGCTAGTAGTCTGCCAAGGGAACTTTGCCTGGTGGGGTTATTTCTGGTAAGGTGACTCAAATCCAGGAAGATCATTATGAGTCAGAAGCGTTACATCGTCGATTTAACGGATGCC
>NZ_JAMPLI010000121.1:0-2330 GCF_039962475.1 Leptolyngbya sp. GB1-A1
AGGGGAAAGTGTATCTCAAGCAGAATTCGTCAATGAAATCTTCGGAGTGAGTGCTTAAAGCAATACGAACGAGAGCAGTTCGTTTGTTACTTTAAAATCTTTGCAACAGAACCCCTTTTTTTGGGTGTCACCTGCACTTGACGGGGCACCTTCGCATATTTCTCGTTCACGTAGGTTTGCAGCCATTGTTGAGAAACCTGTGTCGCACGAGCAATACCAGCTAATGAAATCCGCTCTAACAGCAAGCGGTCAATTAGTTTCCGCGTGGCTTGGTCGATCACTTTTTTGCTGGGTTGTTCGATGAGCTGTCGTTTGCAGTCGTGGCATTTGAATCGTTATTTACCGTTGTGGATGTGACCATTCTTAACCGTTTTGGTGGATGCACAAATCGGGCAGGCAGGCATGGTAGGAGAACAGAAAAGACTTTGCTTCTTCATCATTACGTCTTGAGTACCACCAATCAGGTTTGAGCTTTCGACCAAGCCCTCGAAACAAGAAAAGGCAGAACAGGGAAAATCTGGATTTGTTCCGGCAATTGCCAGGTGGGTGATTGAGCGTTCCAATGCCTGGATGGAGCGTTGTAAAATCTTGGTCAAGAACTTTGAGCGGACGCTTGCCATTGCCATAACCAAACTCAACCTTTGCTTCATTCGGCTAATGATTAAGCGGCTTGCAGCCTCTCCTTAAGATCTCAAATAGGTTCTATATTCTTTACCGTTCCAAGAGTGATGAAATACCACTACTTTGACAGAGGTTAGTGTTCCTGGTGGTAAAATTTGCTCTACAACTTCCAGTGCTTCTTCAGAAGTTATCATTGAACCTCCTAAATCAGCCCTTGACGTAAAGCAACTACAGCAGCTTGTACACGATGGTCAACTCCAAGTTTGTTGAAGATACCACGTACATAAGTTTTTATAGTGTTGTGGCTTAGATATAGATGGGCTGCAATTTCAGAATTACTTTGACCTTCCGCCATGAGTTTCAAAACTTCCAATTCACGGCTTGAGAGCCTGTGCGTAGTCTCAAAAGACACTGAGGAAGAGTATTTTGTCTCTTGCATAAAAAACCTCTTAGGTGGTGTTAAAGTTGCTCACTATGAGTTATAAATCAATCAAGTTTTTGCTGATAGCTGTACATTGCAACCTGTGACAGAAGCAAGATGACTCGATACAGAAACATTGCGGTCTGATGCAAAAGGATTGCAATTTGATACAAAAGCGTTGCAGCTTTGTGCAGAAGCGTTGTGACTAGAGCGGCGATCGCTGCCGCGATTTACCCTACCTCAGCGATCACACCACGGACAAGATTACGGACAAGATTAAAGTTATACCCTCTAGCTTGCGGTGGATTCAAAAGACGAATCTATGAGCTTCTAATTACGCCGCGCTGCTAGTTTCATCCTTGACTTCGGTTTTGATGACGAAAGCCCTTAATTCGACAATCTTTCCGTCACGAAAGCGCCAGACATCGCAGTACGAGTAATGATCCGCCTTCCCGTCTGCGTCCTTCAGTGTGATGTCGCCAACTGCCGTGACGAAATCACCCTCAGCGATTAAGTTGGCGACCGTAAACTTTGGCGGCTCTATGTATGTCTCTGCCATATATTGGCGAACAACTTCTTTTCCGTTAAGGGTCTTGTCCCCTACGAACGTCCATTTCGTGTCGTCAGTGCAGAATGTCCCCTACGAACGTCCATTTCGTGTCGTCAGTGCAGAATGACAAGAATCCTTCATAGTTGCCTGCAGCGTTCGCCGCATTTGCCTCTTCTAAAATGGCTTTGTTTTTCTCTGACATCTGAATCTCTCCTCTGTTCAAAGCAAAAAAGTGGTGTGAGTTGTTATGCTGTTGCCCCTCACTAGTTTACTTCTAGGGACTGGTAAACGGCTTACATTGAATCGCCTTCACATTTCGCAGATAGTTCAACTCTGGCTCGAAGTCAGTCGGACAGAAGACATAAACATTGTCCTGAGATCGGCTAATGACTAAACGGTAGCTGGGTGGAATTTCCTGGGAACCTTCGATCACTTCGATTCTGGGAATCACTTGTGAATTGACTTGAGCCAGGGATGGAAAATTGAACAGTAGGAGTACGCCGAACAGAATTGTGATTGCGATTGTGGTTGTAGTTGTAATTTTGGTTGAAAGAATCTTTCGGTTCATGAGAAATCTCCTGTGACTTGTGGTTGTGTAATGTTCTGTTGTTTCCAGGGAAGCGGTGATCGATAGGGGTTTTCGCGCATATCTAGGACTTCCCAAGTTGTAGGATTGACTTGCCCTGTGACTGGGATTTCGTACCGTTGCTGTAAATCTCGTATTGCAGAAGCTGTAAT
>NZ_JAMPLI010000122.1:0-1689 GCF_039962475.1 Leptolyngbya sp. GB1-A1
TCGATTACACGAGTGCGTAAATCCGTTGAGTAAGCGACAGGCATTTCACCAACTTGATAGATTGTCCACTCGTTAGCTTAATAGAAAAGGGGCTAATTACCTAAAAACTGCTGTAATTGTTAGGGTTAACGAGCCAAGCACCATGGCTCGGCTGCTTGAGCAAGCGCGCAAGTACTGTTTCACCTTCTCTATGGGGTCCGTAACCACCTCAAAGATCGTTTTTCCTTGCAGCATTTGACGTTGCCGCCCAGCATTTGGGTGAATGACGGGTTAGCAGCCAGGAGCTGACCCTGACCCGTCACCAGGAGCATAGGTTCTGGTAGCAGTCTGGTAAACTCAATAAACTGCTCGGGCGTCACCCCTCACACTCTCCCTTAAAGTATTCCCTGCCTGGACTCGCTTCTGCTTCTGGGGTGGGCTTGAGGTAAACGACCACTCGACATTCAAGCGCACCCAGCGCGATCGTCTCTTGCAGTTCGACTTTGGCGTACCCGACATTCTCGGCTGCAATGGAACCAAACACATTGGAGGTCATCATACACATGGCAGGGCAGTCGATGACCTTCTCAGCAAACGGACAAGCCCGGTTTCCTAAGACAATTCTGTCATTTGTTTGTTCGATAATGTAAAAATCTCCCTGGATGCGCCGCTTCAAATCCACGAGGGCATCAGCGACCTGCTCTGGCGTGAAGATGGGATACCTGCAGAGCCGCTTTATAGTCCTGGTCGATCTGCCGCCCCATATTCTGCCTCACAACGCTAATAAATCCTGAGGCTTCCTCTAAACCCACAACCTCTTGTAGTGTTCTCGCTAACTCTCAAATTAAGGTGCGTAAAAACACATCCCGATTCAAAGGAATTGGAAGATTTTCGACAGATGTTTCAGGCTTAATAAAACTGTTCATCACACTATTTCTTGAGATGAGCAGCAATGCTCTTACTGAATGGCTTCCCATCCAACCAGTCAAAAGCGTGAGATTAGCGACTTAAAGAGCCGAAATTAACATAGCTATATCCTGCAATTGCACTAGGTGCTCTGCACTGTTGTCTCTTGCAGGTTGTAGCGCAAGAGAAAGCTCGATCAGAAGGTGAGTCTAGAGGGGCTGTTGTTTTAAGCGCCATTGAAGAAATGCTTGTTCCTGATGAGCAGACACATCGCTGCTTGAAAAGTTATGTATGAAAGTCTGAGTAATCCTTGCGTTTTTAAGACAATGTGAGAAAAATTGGATCCATCAAAAAGCGTATTTTGGACTCAGAGATTTCAACTAGCGTTTTCATCGCAAGGTGCTGACCTCTTGCCACTGCCATGAAGCGAATCACGGGGGAAGTTATGAAGCAACTCCTAGGTTGCCGCTTGTTAGTTGCTGATGCTTACAAAGATACATGCCTGCTGTTTGAAACCTTCTTTGAGAGCCAGGGAGTTAGGATACTCACTGCTAAAAAAAGCATTTTCGGCAGTGCTTACTCAATCAACGACTGCTGTGGATCTGCAATCAAATTGAGCGCAAGAAATAGCACCGCTAGCTCCTGGTATTCCTTATGTCTTATTAAGAGAGAATGATCGATATACCACGTAGTATAAGTAGTAAATGCAATGCAATGATTCGTACTCTATGCCCACGATCGGTCAAACAGAGCTAGCAGATCTGGTGCGGGAAACGCGACAACGCCTAGCACTCTCGCAAGCCA
>NZ_JAMPLI010000013.1:0-147002 GCF_039962475.1 Leptolyngbya sp. GB1-A1
TTGGAGCAATGCTTAGTGCCGCAATTGCAGCCAGGAGATGTCATCGTCATTGACAACGCTAGTTTTCATCATCGTCAAGCGATTGAGGAGATCGTCACTCACGCAGGATGTGAGATTTGGTACCTGCCGCCCTATTCTCCAGACTTGAACAAGATTGAGCATTGGTGGTTTGTCCTGAAGAACTGGATGCGACAGCGATGGGATGAGTTTGAAACCTTTGATTGTGTCGACGCTGCTTTCAAAAACTGCCCTAACGTGATTGCGTAGCGCTATACTTCCAGCAGTGGCCGAGGCAATTGCTGCTCGTAGGGAACCTGTACCACTGTCCGCTGTGGTAGTTACAAGAATATTCGACATGGAAAAATCCTTTAGTAATGTCCGCGATTCTGAGTCCGAAGCGTGAAGGGGGACACTAATAAGCAGTTGAATCTAATGCTGGGGCGGCTACAGGATTCACTGCTTCGCTTGTAAACACAAGCAATTCATCTCGACCTGAAACAATGATTATCTGGTAGCTAAACCCTGTTCTTGAAACTAGAATTCCCAATTCGAGCAGAAAGTCGATCAGGCACAGGAAAATTGTTGTATGGGCGCTCGGTCTTTATAGGCGATCGATCAAAGGCGCCGCTGAATCGAAGGATGAACTGAGTTAGAGAATTGCTGAGCGGATTCCTAAATAAGTTAATTCTGGGGGACTTTGAACGGATCGAAAGTCTTCCGTAGGTGGAGAAATTCATCCTGTGATTTAGCAACGCCAAAAATAGCGTCAAAAATGATTAAAGGGGCAAGCCTGAAACCTGCCCCCTGGTAAACCGTAATGAATGGAACAAACTACGCTGCTTTCCTACTGCCGATCGTCTTCTGGAATGCCGGACGTTCTGCAATACGCTTCAGGTAATTTCCAATCGCGGGATAGTCATCAAAACCAATCTTGAGCAACAGCGGCATATACGCCAGCATCGAGCCAACTGCCACATCTGCGGCTGAGAGCTGGTCGCCCAGCAGAAAAGGCTGACGATCGAAAATCTCGTTCAGAGGAGCCAGCAGGCGTGGCATTTCTCGATCGCGGGTTGCCTCTACAAAAACGCCCGGTCCCAGCGTTGCGTTGGCAAATATCACCCATTGGGCAATTGTGGCACGGTGTTCTGAGGTGGTCAGCGAAGTGTCGTACTTTTCGGACAGATAGAGCAAAATTGCGCCCGATTCCCAAAGCCGATAGCCGTTTTCCTTGATAGCTGGAACTTTGCCAAACGGGTTAATTGTCAGGAAGTCTGGCTCTTTATGCTGTCCTGTCTGCATATCGAGCAAGACATATTCGTAGGGAACGCCCAATTCTTCAAGATACCACTGGACGATCGAGGCGCGGCTTCTGGCTCCGCCGTAAAGTTTGAGCATAAGACCTGAGACGAGAAAACCTGTGCTAAAGAACCTGATGCGTGTAAGCGTGCTGCTTCACATTATCCTCGCTTTTGACAATGCGATCGGAGTTGAGGACGCGCTTTCTTTCAGTGGAAAAATTGAAGTCGCGCTTCGTGGTTCCGGTAGGAATCAGGCTTTGAGACTCCGATCGGCTTTTGTAAGTCCGAGCGGCAGCCGTGGCACGAAAGGCAAAGTCATCGCAAAACTGAGTATCGGGCGGCAATTCTGCAAGAAGCTGCGGATTGCCATCTGGAAGGACTGTGCCGATCGTCGTCGCACAGGCAAATTCGTAGGAAGTAGCGATGCCCTTACTGAGAGCTTCCAGAGCTGCCGAGGGAATGGGTTCTACCACATGCACAGGATGCACTTCGCCATCCTCTTTCACGAAGCAGGTTGCCAGCCCCACAACCAGATAATCTGAGGCGGAGAGGTCGGGGGTGTTGGGATAGGTTGTTGTCATAATCAAACCGATTTTTTAGGACAGCTTCCCTCCATTCTTCAACAAACGATCGATCCTCATGTGAAAACGATAGGTTTTGCAACATGAATCAGAGGTAGAGCTTGAAGAAAACTAGAGAAACCGTTGCAGCACTGCTGCCGTTTGTTGTCCGGTTTTTGCCCAGCTAAACTGGCTCGATCGCTTTAATCCTGCCGATCGCAAGTCTTTTCGCACTTGATCATCGGTTGCCACTTGAGCCATCGCATCAGTTAAAGCCTGCTCATCATACGGATTAATCAGAATGGCTGCGTCTCCCGCCACTTCCGATAGGGAAGACAGATTTGAGGTAATCACAGGCGCACCGCATGCCATTGCTTCCAACACGGGAAATCCAAACCCTTCCCACAAGCTGGGATAAACCAGGGCGATTGACTCATGCAGCAAACCGGGAAGCTGATCGTAAGCCACATAGTCGAGAAACTTGATTTGCTCGGAGACCCCTAGCTCGATCGCTTGCTGTTTAAGTAGAGGCGTGTAGCGCAGATCGGGGGAACCTGCAATCAGCAGATCATAATTTTGGGGACTGGGCAGGGCAGCAAAGGCGCGAATCAACCGCAGGAGGTTTTTATAGGGGTCGTGCCGTCCGATGTAGAAAAAATAGGGGCGATGCGACGTAGCGCTTTTAGAGGAGTAATCCATTGCCATTCCTTCGATCGGCCAATCAAGAATCCGAAAATGGCGCGAATCGTGGGACAGCAGCACGGGCGTGATCTTTGAGGCAGGAATTCCGTAAAAATTGCAGATGTCCTGAGCGGTCGCCTGGGAATTGCAAAGGATATGCTCAGCCTGCTTTAGAACCTGCGGCACATAGAGACGGGCATAGTGAAACAGGGGAGAAGTCCAGCGCGGAAACCGAAGCGGAATCAGATCGTGAACCATGACGATCGATCGACATTTCGCCTCAATCGGAGCTTCAGGAACCAGGGAAAAGAGTAGGTCCGATTGAAGCTGGCGATAAATGCCCGGAAGCTGAAACTGTGACCACTTCAGGCGGCGAAAATGTCCGGCTTTGCCTTCCTCCGCACTCATGCCGCCCGGAATTTCATAGCAGGGCTGCCTGGATTGGGTGTGATGATGCAGGGCAGGCGGAGCCAGCAGTGTTAATCCAGACAGGTTCAGCTCTGAGGCAAGATTAATTGCGTAGGTTGCGAGTCCTGTGGGCTTTTGTCCAACAAAGGATAAGTTAGCGATGATTTGTGCGGCGTTTTTGTCTGATCCTGCTCCTTGGGTCATGGGGGATGATTACCCTTTGGGGGAACTGCGAATCAACTGCTTCTTACCTGCGTACTGGCGATACAGCGTTTTCAGCTTGTGCTCGACGTTCTTCTTGACGCGATCGATGTACACGGGACGAACGTGCTTTGAAGCATAGTTTGCTGTAGCGATGCCCTGACGGTTGGAATACAGGACAAACACTTCGTTGGCAAACACAGGAGACAAACCGCGACCAAGCAGCTTCATCAAAATTGTGCTAATTTGCGCCGCCATACCTTTGTGCAGCACGAGCCACTGCGCCTGCTTGCCCTCCAGAAATGCATCGTAGTCCAGCACCGAATTATTCACCATGACCCGGAATGCCAGGGGCGCAATTACGACTTCCTGGGGCTGGAGATGCTGACTCAGGAAATCGATCGTGTTTTTCCAGGCTTCATCCTCAAAAAGCTGAGCAGCAGCACTGTGCTGTCGTTCGGTTTCCTGCGGGAAAAGCTGCACATAGTTCAATGCCACTCCCACCTGGCGCGTATCGGGATCAAGCGGATTCACCGCATTCAGGGACGTGACGCGATCGACCTCAAATTTTACTTCGGTAAAGGGTCGCTCAGATTTCAGCATTTCTGGGGCAACGACCGCCTGGAGCAGTTTCACACCGCGATCGCTATGCAGTGTGTTGAGTCGCACTGGATTCTGATTGACCAAAACAGAAAGGCTATCGAGAATATTGGGCGCAGTCGCCTGAGTCGCAATCACACGAAACTCCAGCAAGCAATTGCCATTTGGAGGAGCAATCTGGGGCAGATCAAGCGTCGAAACGGTGCCAGGTCCAGTCCAACGATAGGCAGGCGGTCCAGAAGGCGGACATTCTCGACGCTGCCAGCCCATGCCGCGCAACGCCTGACCAAAATCGTAAAGCAGGGTAGAAGATGGAGTGCGGTCTAGATCGCGATAGCGTTGCTCGTAGTGGAGTTCTAGCAATTCTTTGAGGCGATCGGATGAGATAGTTTCCGCTTGGTCTGCCGCCGTGCCGAACTGGGAGATCAGCTGCTGCACCATCTCGTTAAAGCGCGTCTCGAAGATTTCCTGCGCGTAGTGGTAGAGTTCCAGATCGAGCAGCGAATTTTCGCGGATAATCTCTAGGGTCTCAGCCGGAATCTCGTCAAAGGATTTCTTTTTCTTAGCGGCGTTTTCCTTGCGGCTATTCAGGATCGGCTTCCAGCCCAGAATGTAGGACAGCAGAAACAGCGAGTCCTGGAACCGTTCGACCAAGCCGACAAAGGCAAAATTATCGAGGCTTTCTTTTGCCAGAGCCAGCGTTTCTTCCGGGGTCAGGTCATCCAGTTTGAACCGCATCGCCTTTGCAACATGGTAAGTCTGGATGTTTTTTCCGACCTTTCCGGCAGTGAGCTTTTGGGCAAACTCTGCCAGGGTCATGTCTTTCACCGCTCTATAGTGCGGATCTCCGGGCATGCGGCGGATGTATTCGTAGTGGGAAATGACGCGGGCGATCGGCTCACGCAGAATCGTTACATTTACCACTTCCTTTCCGGGCAGCAGTTCTGGGATGTTGATAAATCCCAAATGTCCGCGAAACAAGCGATAGTCTTTTAACTGGTCTTTGGGAATTTTGGCAACCTGAGCATTGAGTGTTGCCGGACAGATTTCGCGATCGTCAAACTGATCTTCCACGATCGTCCGAAAGGTCATGCCTGCGGTTTTGGGAATGTGTGAAAAATACAACACATCCTCATCGTTCAGGGTGTACTGTGCCGGAAAGTTTCTCATGACCGTCGATACTGCCTCTAGCGTTGCACTGTCTGTAACTTTGCGTTTTGCAAGCTTATCTTCTATAGCTTTGCTTTGTTGACTGCGCTCAAGTCGAGCGGCACACCCACCGCCTCTGAGTAGTAGGTCACTACCTCAGTCGGATCACCAATCATTTTGATTTCGTGGTTGTCGATCCACATGACGCGATCGCACAGATTCATCACGCTGGCAACAGAGTGAGTGACCAGCACCATCGTTACGCCACTATCCTGGAAGGTCTTCATTTTATCCAGGCATTTCTTCTGGAAGCGAATGTCTCCCACGCCCAGCACTTCATCAATCAGCAAAATTTCCGGGTCGAGATGGGCCACGACTGAGAATCCTAATCGCGCCACCATTCCCGTTGAATACATTCGAATTGGATGGTTAATAAACTCGCCCAGCTCCGAAAACTCGATAATTTCCTCTTCCTTTTCCCGGATTTCACGGCGGGTCAAGCCCATCAGCACGCCGTTCAGCATGATATTGTCTCGCCCACTGAGTTCCTGGTGAAAGCCTGCCCCCAGAGCCAGCAGGGGAGACACGCGCCGCCGCACAATGACTCTTCCCCGGTTTGGTTTCAGTACGCCTGCAATCAGTCCCAGCGTGGTACTTTTTCCAGCTCCGTTGTTGCCGATAACGCCGAAGTTTTCGCCTTCGTACACCTCAAACGTAATATCTCGCAGTGCCTCATACTGCTCCTGCTGCATCGTTTTCAGATGCTTTGGCATATTGAAGACAAAGTTTTTGATGCCCCGGATATGCCGATAGAGCGGGTAAGACTTGCTGACGTTATAGAAAGTGATGACTGGCTCTCTCATATCAGTTCTGCAAATTTCCAGGAAAGCTTGCGATAGATCACCTGACCGATCGCGAAAAAGGCGATCGCATACAGCAGGCTATACAGCAGGTACATCGGCTCCAGCCTGCCATAGAGAAATAGTTCTCGCCAGCTCACAATGAGTGGAGCCGCCGGATTGAGCCAGATAAATTTGCGAATGTGAGGCGGAATTTGTTCCAGCGGATAAAGAATCGGAGTCAGGAAAAAGGTGAAGTTCATAATAATGCCCGTCAACCGTTCTAAATCCCGGAAGAATAGGTTGATCGAGGCAAGTGCCAGCCCAATTCCATAAACCATTAAGAAGTGAATCACCAGCAGCACCGGAATACCCCAGACCCAGGTGAAAGTCGGAATATGGTTAAAGGCAATCAAAAAAATTGACAGCACCGGAATCGAAACGACGAAGTGAATCATGTGATTCAAAGCGGTGCAAAGCAAAACAACATTGCGGGGGAAATTAACCTTTTTAATAATGCTTGCGTTGCCCACAAACACATTGGGCGAGGAGACTACCACGTTGCTAAACCACTGCCAGGGAAATATGCCCGATAGCAAAATCACTGCATAGCCCGGAATATTAACCCGCATTAAGGTTTGAAAGGCAATAAAGTAAACCAGTGCAGAGGCAAGCGGATTGGCGATCGACCAGATATAGCCCAGTGCCTTGTTGCCATAGCGAACCTTGAGTTCTTTCTGCACCAGGACAATCAGCAAATCCCGGAAATTCTCCCAGTCCCGGTGATAGCCGAGCGTCCGAACTCGATTCCAGTTTTTTGCGATCCGACCGTTCACACCGAGCCTCCTCACCCCTTAACACCAGCTATTTCGATCCGTTTTTCTGAGCGTTTCAACCGCACGGACTTCAGGGCAGCCTGCAAACCTATCCCAATAAACCGATAACCGCCGTATAAATGTATCTACTTGTTAACAATAAGGTTCAAAGCAAGATAATACTCTACTCTGGCTCTCTACAGAATACCTCCTTCTCAGGAACGCCCCAAAGAACGCCGAATCAGCCTGATTCGTCCCACTTTTTGACGCTAATCTGACCTTCAAGTTCCAAATCATCAGGCATCCTGCTTCTAGTGAAACGGAGTACACTAGCGGTAGAGATTGGTTCAATTGTTCTGCTCTCCATCCTCCCACCCCCTCATCTCCTCACCTCCACCCACCTACTCATCCCCTCATCCGCCTATTCACCCTCATCCCCAGCCGTCTGATGCAAATCCTCTCCGTTACCCTCAAAAACTTCAAGACGCACCGCGATCGTCATTTCAGCTTTCAGCCGGGAACTAACGCCATCTGTGGAGAAAACGGAGCAGGCAAGACGAGCATTCTGGAAGCGATCGCCTGGGTCATGTTTAACCATCGCGGCGCGTATAAGGTGGAGGATTTGATTCGCAACGGGGCGGGGAGTGCTCAGGCGATCGTCATGTTTGTATCCGATCGAGATGGGCGCACTTACGAGATTCAGCGATGCACGACGAAAGGCTATACGGTTTACGATCCGCAGCTTGATGTCAAGCTCGACTATAAAAGTATCGAAGCCGAAATTCTCCCCTGGATTCGACAGCAGTTGGGGGTTGCTCCGGGAACCGATCTGGCGCGACTTTTTGCGAATACGATCGGCGTTCCACAAGGAACCTTTACCGTAGACTTTCTTCAGCCGCCCAAAGATCGCAAGGCTGTTTTTGACAGCATTCTAAAAGTTGAAGAATACCAGCAGGTGCAAAAAGACTCGCGCCAGCTTGAGAAATATGCCGAAGATCAGGTCGCAAAGCTGGCGGATGAGATTGTTCGCCACGAAACAGATTTAGCCGAGTGGGACAGTCTGACCGATCGCCAGCAAACCGTCATTACCGAAATCGTCCAATCAGAAGCAGCCCTGCAACAGCTCGAAGGCGACCTCGCCAAGCTTCAGGCAGTGAAGGAGCAGTTCGCGGCGCAGGCAGAGCAGGTACAGCAGACCGCCCAGCAGGTGCAGCAGTTGACCACGCAGCTTGATAGTAAGCAGCAGGCGATCGGGCTTCTCCGGCAGGCAGTGCAGCAGGCAGAACAGGCAGTCGAACTTTGTACCGCCAATCGCGCCAGTCATGATGCGTATCTTAAAGCAGACCAAACCCTGAAGCAGCTCGACCAGCATCTCAAGCAAAAGCAAATCCTGCTTCGTCAGAAAGAACAGCAGCAACAGGCACTGCTCGATCGCCACAAAGAGCTAACGCGCCTGCAAATCCAGCTCGAAAGCCTGGAAAAAGCCGAGACAGAAATCCAGCAGCTTCAGCCCGCGATCGCTCAGCAAGCCCAGCTAGAGCAGGCACAAATCGCCCTTACCAATCAGCTCAATCACCTGCAAATCAACAAAACCGAGCATAAAAACGGCACCAAACAGCTCCAGAAGCTCCAGGGGGAAGCCGTTCGACTACAGCAGGAGATCGATCGCATCCAAACGGTCGCTGCTCAAATTAAGCATATTCCTGACCTGGAGCAAAAGCGCGATCGATTGCAGGAACAGCTCAGCCGCGTCGAAGCCGCGAAACAGTTTGAAGCAGAACTTCGGCAGCTCGTTAGCGAAGGAGAAGCCAAGCGCGATCGGCATCAGCTTCAGTCCGACGAAGCCATTCGAATTTTGCGGGAAGTGCAGCGCAGTGTGCCTTTGCTGGCGACGGTATCGGTTAAATCGGCATTAGAGGCAGTCCAGGCAGGGGTAGATCTCAATACTGACCTGCTGCAAGCCCTCTGGCGAATTTTGGCGGATTTGTCCGAGCAGGTGTCTGTGCCCAAACTTCAGCAGCAGTTTCAGCAAATCAAAACTCAACTGCAAGGCTTCTATCAGTTTCAGGCAGAAGTCGCTGCTCTGGAAGCCAAGCAAGAGCAGCAATGCCAGATTCAGCAAGAGCTAGCGCAGCTTCACAGCCGTCTTGACCAACTTAAAGACGAGATTGAGACCGAACCCGATCGCCTCAAACAGCGCGAACAATTGTCTGATCTGCTTAAGAGCCTCAACAGTCCGAGAGAACGCGCCCAGCTTCTTCAGCAGCAGATTGAGAAGCAGGAGGAGTTTAAAACGCAATACGTCAAGCTTTACCACGAGTACCAGCTTCTTCAGCAGCAAATTCAAGAACTCGATCGCCAGCTTGCTCCCTTTGCCGCGATCGAAGACCAGATCGAGCAGCAAAAATCCCTTCAGCGCAATCACCAGAACGGCTATCTCACCGTACTCCAGCAGCAGCAAACGGCAGAGCGGCTGCCCCAGCTTCAGTCTGAGCTGATTCAAACGATCGCTCACCTGCAGCAGCTTGAATCGTCGCGATCGAGGGTGCAGGCGGAATACGATCGGCTATTGCAGCACTACGACCCCCAGCAGGGACAGCAGATCGAGACGCAGTACGCCACCCTTCGCAGTCAGGCAGATCGGATTTCTGGGGCATTGCCGCAGCAGCGCAAACTTCTAGCAGAGCTAGAACACCAGCTCAGCAACCTCAAAGCCATCGCCGAGCAGCGCGATCGGGCACAGCTTGCTCTGAAGGAAAAACAGAAGGTGCTGAAATTTATCACCACTGCCCGCAAGATTTACAAGCAAGCCGCTCCTCGCATTACCGAACGGTATGTGCAATCCATTTCAAAGGAAGCCGATCGTCTCTTCCGGGAACTGTTGAATCGTCAAAATGTCGCCCTGGAGTGGACAAACGAATACGAAATCATTGTGCAGGAAGGAGCGCATACGCGCCGATTTGTGAATCTGTCCGGCGGGGAGCAAATGTGTGCAGCACTGGCAGTTCGGCTAGCATTACTGCGGGTGTTGGCAGACATCGACGTGGCATTCTTCGATGAGCCAACGACCAACATGGACAAGCCGCGCCGGGAAAGCCTGGCAGAAGCGATCGCTGGAATTAAATCCTTTCGTCAGCTCTTTGTGATCAGCCACGACGACACCTTTGAGAAAGTAACAGAAAACGTTATTTTTGTGGAACGCGAGGCATAAAAAGCCCGTCCACTGGTTTGCGTCTAAAAAGCCTGCATGACAAAGCTCCCGATCGGCAAATCCATAATCTCTCGGCTTAAGCCCTATCTGCGTTGGCTGATCCTGGGAACGACCTTGTTTTTCCTTGCCAGTACGCTGAGACAGCACTGGGAGGGCATTGTCGCGCTTCAACTTAGGGAAGCTGCGCCGCTCAACCTGCTGCTGGGATTTGGGGTGACGCTGCTGGCACATTGCTGGACGGGCTACGTCTGGAATCTCATCCTTCGGGAGTTGGGACAGCAAACTTCAGGAATCTGGGCAATGCAGGCTTACCTGAAAACCAATATTGCAAAATACCTTCCCGGCAATGTCTGGCACCTCTACGGCAGAGTCACGGCTGCCCGAGCCGCAGGCATTCCGACCCCGACTGCAACTCTGAGCGTTTTGCTGGAACCGCTGCTAATGGCCGCTTCTGCCCTTGGTCTTGCCCTGCTGACCGGCCTGAGAACCCATGCGCTATTGCAAATTTTGGGTCTTGTGTTTGTGCTGGCGATCGTGCATCCCTACATTCTCAATCGGCTGCTTCACGTCGTTCGTCAGCTGAAGGGCAAGTCTCGTCAGGGTCGCAATTCAGAGCTTGAACATGGATCAGCTGCCGTAGAGGACATGGCTCCGGCTCAACTCGATTCTTTCAGGGCAGAAACTGCGACCGATCGCCCCAGAGAAACTGTTCTGTATCGCTATCCCGTGATTCCGCTGCTCGGCGAACTGCTGTTTGTGCTGCTGCGTGGTGTCGGCTTTCTGTTTATCCTTCAGGCACTCCAACCGCTTCAAATTTCCGATCTCCTGCCTGCCCTGAGTGGGTTCACCATTGCCTGGCTGCTGGGACTGGTCGTTCCAGGCGCACCGGGAGGAATTGGCGTGTTTGAAGCAACAGCAGTTGCCCTCTTGTCGAACCATTTTTCGATCGCCGCTGTCCTGGGAAGTGTTGCGCTATATCGCCTAATTAGCACTTTGGCAGAAGCCGCCGGAGCCGCCCTGGCGGGATTGATTTCCTCAAGCTGGACGGCTCAAAAGCTTTAGCATCGCGGTCAGGATGATTAGGCGAAAGTCACCTAAGCCAATAGACAGGGCAAAAACTGACACAAGCAAACGCATCGGTCGTCCGTGAAATCCAGAAAATTAATCGGGGCAACGATATGATTGAGCTCAACAAACCTTTAAAATTCTTTATGTATCGTGATCGCTATACCAACAAGGAAACGGAAATGCGGGAGCGCAGTCTTCCCAGGTTTTTACTTTTGCTCCCTATTCCCAGCCTGGTGGCGATCGTGAAGCGGGTCCTTGATTGCTCGATTACCCCGCTAGGGGAACTGCGACCCATCGCCTGCCTAGGGGCGTTCCAGTCAGCTAGTGTAACATTCGTTTCTTCTGTGGTGTAGGAGACAGCAGGCGTGCAGGAAAAATCATCGATCGGGCAGACTCATCTCTCCAGGCAGCACAACTACTCCGTGCCGATTCGCGTTGGGGTGATTGGGGTGGGCAACATGGGGCAGCACCATACTCGCGTGTTGAGCCTACTAAAGGATGTAGAGCTGGTTGGCGTGTCGGATCTGAACGTAGAGCGCGGCATCGATACGGCAAGTAAATATCGAGCGCATTTCTTTGAGGACTATCACGACCTGATTCAGCATGTGGATGCGGTTTGTATTGCTGTACCCACGAGAGCGCACTATGCGGTGGGAACTACTTGCCTTCAGGCAGGCGTTCATGTGCTAATTGAAAAGCCGATCGCCGCCAGTATTGCCGAAGCCGAGGCACTGGTCAACGCTGCCGCTGAATCTCGCTGCATTCTCCAGGTAGGGCATATTGAGCGGTTTAACCCAGCTTTTCAGGAACTCAACAAAGTTCTTAAAACCGAGGAACTGCTTGCTCTTGAAGCGCACCGCATGAGCCCCTACTCCGATCGCGCCAATGATGTATCCGTCGTGCTGGACTTGATGATTCACGACATTGATTTATTGCTGGAGTTAGTTGGTGCGCCTGTCGTCAAGCTCACCGCCAGCGGCAACCGTGCCCCAGATTCAAACTATCTAGACTATGTAACGGCAATTTTGGGATTTGCAAACGGTATCGTTGCCACCCTCACTGCTAGCAAAGTTACCCACCGCAAAATTCGCCGCATTTCCGCCCACTGCCGCAATTCCCTGACCGAAGCAGACTTCCTCAACAATGAGATTCTGATTCACCGTAAAACGACTGCTAACTGCCTGACCGACTACGGACAGGTGCTTTACCGACAGGATGGCTTGATCGAAAAAGTGCAAACCAGCAATATTGAGCCGCTTCATGCCGAGCTAGAGCATTTTGTCAATTGTGTACGCGGCGGCAATCAGCCCTCGGTTGGCGGCGAACAGGCGCTCAAGGCACTCCGTCTTGCCAGCCTGATTGAAGAAATGGCACTCGATGGGCAAGTTTGGCAGCAGCCGGAACTGAGCGCACTTTATCCCAGCTCAACGCTTCCCAGCTCAAAAGTTGCGCTTTAGAGGTTGTTTAACAAATCGTCAATCGCCTACATATCAGCCTACATTGCCCCCTAAATTCCCCAACTTTTGACTTGCCGCTCTAAAAGAGCGAGGGGGAACTTCGAGCGTGACGTAATCAGCTCAGTTCCCTCCCTAATGGCGTGAGTTAGGGGGCGGTTAGGGTCATTATTAGAACTTTTCAAACGATTAAAGTTAATGCTCTGCTGCTAGCTCTGCCTTCAGAAAGTCCACAAACTGTCGTGCGCTTCTGCCCGATCGCCCATTGTGACGAGTTGCCCACTGCAAAGCGCGATACTGCAAGTCCTGCGACTCGATCGCCATTCCCTGCGCCAAATGCCGCACAATTTCTAGATAGGTTTCCTGATCGGCTGGGTTAAAGGTGAGGGTTAAACCAAACCGATCGCTAAAGGAAAGCTTTTCCTGCACCGTATCCCAGGCGTGAACTTCGTCGGCATCGCTGGGACGGGGGCGATCGGCAAAAAATTCGCGAATCAGGTGTCGTCGATTAGACGTAGCATAGACAACAACGTTTTGCGGTTTTGCAGTGAGGTTGCCCTCCAGCACAACTTTCAAAGCTTTGTAAGCGTCGTCATCCTCCTCAAACGACAAATCATCCACAAAGATAATGAACTTGAGTGATGTCTGTCGTAATCGATCGACGATTGCCGGCAGCTCTCGCAAATCAGCCTTCGGCACTTCAATGAGCCGCAAGCCCTGCTGTCCGTACTGGTGTAGCAGTGACTTCACTAGAGAAGATTTGCCTGACCCACGACTGCCATAAAGTAAAACGTGCAGTGCCGGGTAGCCCTTCAGCAACGCCTGCGTGTTTTTTAGCAGAGCTTCTTTCTGGGCTTCGTATCCCACCAACTCATACAAACGAATCGTATCCGGATAAGCAATGCCGCAAATCTGCCCATCCTGCCAGCGAAACGCCCGGTAAGCCGCAAAAATCCCCGTTCCGCACTGCTGATAATAGGCAGCAAGCGGCTCGATCAGGTCTGCCCAATCGCCTGTCTGTGCAAATTTTGTTATTAGATCTGGAGTTCGATCGTCCTGTCTTTCACCCGCTCCTGAGGCAACGCCCTTTACCGGAAACTGAGGAACAACTGGCGCATTGGTCAGTTCGGCCGCCTTTTGCACCCACTCAGCGACCTCTTCGCCGCCACAGCGATAAAGTTCCCATAGCAGTCGCAGATCCTGCCGGGCAGCTTCGACAAGAGGGGGCGGCATTTCAATCAGGGCAATTTTCTGAGCCTGCTGCGTAAAGGGATTCTCAGCCTTGAGAATTTGATCCACCAGGTAAAATTGCCAGCTCTGGTTCAGATTTGCCAGCGTTTTGAACCAGTGACCGTAAGCTTGCAGAACTTGAACTGCATTGAGCTGGGGCGATGTGAGCGTCTGGAGCAGCTTCAAAAACGCAGTGCCCGCCTCTGTTTCCAGCACTGATTGATAAAGCAGCAGCGCGGCGGCTTGCTGTTGCAAAAAGGTAGGCTGAGCTGTGTCCAAAACCGCATCTAAATCCGTCATGCGGTCAATCTATCAATAATTGCCGCTTTCTTCAATGCGATAATGCGCGGAATCGCGGCGGTGAATTGAGATAAAAACGCCGAGTCAATCTGCGTAAAGAAAGATTTTAATCCCTGTCAAACTGCAAAAAACCTTTGCGTTTACTGGCATAATTTGCAGTCATTAACAACTTTATTTTTGGGAAGAAGCTGTGAGTTTAGATATTTTGGCAACCTATGTTTATGGCGTTTTAGCTCTGGTCGGCGGCGTTTTAGGATATACCAAAGCAGGCAGCACTACTTCCCTGGTTTCTGGGATAATTAGCGGTATTTTGCTGATTGTGAGCGGAGTGGCTCAGCAGCAGGGATTGAATTGGGGATTGCCTATTGCGACGATCGTGGCGATCGTTCTCGTGATCGTGTTCGCTGTGCGCCTCTTTAAAACTCGAAAGTTTATGCCTGCGGGATTGATGGTATTAGCAGGGGCATTAACGCTGCTGTCATTGGTATTTGGGTAAGCTGATAGGTTGCGCTGTGAATTCAGCCGTTCATTTTCGCGTTCCGTCAACCGTGCCAGAAAATATTGAGAAATTCGCTAATAAACTGTTCAAGATTTGCCCGTTTATTGTTCTCTTAGGCGTTTCGACGATCGTGCCTCGGTCTTGTTCGAGCGTTTCTTGATCCGATCGCTTCTCAAACTAATCTGACAGGGCTACCAAATTTTGTTTCTGGGTTTCGCACAACTAAAGTGAGTGATGCGAAGCAGTTTTTCCCGCTGGGCAATTGAATCAATTCGCGCTTTTGAATGAATGCCTGCTAGCAATGATGGCTGCTAGCAATAGCGGCTGATATCTTCGCCGCAAACGTCTGCCAAGTAGCACAACGCCCGGAAGCGCAAGCCCACAACCTGCTCGTA
Source organism: Leptolyngbya sp. GB1-A1 (assembly GCF_039962475.1). NCBI lineage: Bacteria > Bacillati > Cyanobacteriota > Cyanophyceae > Leptolyngbyales > Leptolyngbyaceae > Leptolyngbya > Leptolyngbya sp. GB1-A1. Next base: position 14,709 of record NZ_JAMPLI010000013.1, read on the forward strand.
TAGAGGGTTCAGCTTGCACATGGGTGGAACGTGAAACAACGTCCGTCCACAGAACTGAACATCACGCTCAAAGGGGCACTGCGCCGGAATCAGGCGGCAGATTTGGTGCGCCAGCTTCGGGTTTTGCAGTTCGATATTGTCAAGCCAGTGACGCAGGGGCAGCAGCAGGTCAACGGGTTGGTGATAAGTCGAATGAGATGCGTTCATGATGTTCTCCTTCTGGTGAAGTGATTTTAGAGAAGCGGGCTTTGGGGGATAGCGTGGCGAAAGGTAACTCTAGATTGGTGCTGCGATGAAGTGAGGTGCAGTTTGTCTGAGGTTGAACCTTGTCTTTAAATCTGTATGACCGGATCTACAAAAGCAAACCGGCTCAAATCGGAAACGATCGCAAAATTTGCAAGCAACTCATCTGCAAAGGAACTTAATTGAATCTAGGGCAATTTTGCCAAAACTCCCTTTAATCGATCGCCGTAATACCACTTAACTTTTAGGGTAGGGGTGGATAGTATGCGTAGATTTACGGTCTATGCTGCCGGCTGGATTGAATGCAAAGCATGAAGCACTCGGGGATTAGCGGAGATCAGCAGGGATTAGCGGGGATTAAAGCAGTTCTATAAAAGAATCAAAAAAAACGATCGCCCCAGAAAAAGGACGATCGCTTTAGTTCAATTGCTCCGATTCAATTCAAGATTCAGTCGCCAGATGCAGCAAACGACGGACATTAAGACGCAACTTTTGCAGTCGATCGCTGTCTACGGGCGGTACTGACAGGCTGCTCGGTTGGCTTTTGCAGCAGGAACAGCAGCGTTGGATTATTCTGAAGCTCACGTCGCAGCATTCGCCGGAGTTCCGTTTCGAGATCAACTCGCACCCGATCCCAGTCCACTTCGATCAGGCTGCCGATCGTGCGGCTATAGTCTGACCAGCGGCTATCCACCACAGTTTCGATCGTTTGCATGATCGACTGCTCTAGCTTAGCGGCTTCGATCGCCGTTGCCACACCGCGCAGGTGAATTTCGGGCTTCGCGATCAGTTCACCTTTCCAGCCCAAAGCAGCGGCGATCGTGACAATGCCTTCTTCGGCAAGCTGCTGCCGTTCTTTCAGCACCTGCTGATGCACCACACCCGCATGGGCAGAATCCACCAGTTCAATTCCTGAAGGAACTTTGTCGCTGATGCAGATGCTGTCCTGGGTTAGTTCGACCACATCACCGTTATCAATAATCACCATATTTTCAGCCGGAACGCCCATGCTCTGAGCCGTTTCGGAGTGTTTGACCAGCATTCGGTGTTCGCCGTGAACGGGCAGGAAAAACTTAGGACGGGTAAGAGCTAGCATCAGCTTCTGGTCTTCCTGGGCACCGTGACCGGAAACGTGGATCCCTTTATCGCGTCCATAAACGACCTTCGCGCCCTGCATCATCAGTTTGTCGATCGTGCCAACCACAGCGATCGTATTCCCCGGAATCGGGTTTGCTGAAAAGATAACGGTATCGCCCTCGCGAATCTTCACCTGACGGTGCGATTGATTGGCAATGCGGGTTAAAGCAGCCATCGGCTCACCCTGCGACCCGGTCGTGAGAATCAGCACCTTCTCATCTGGCATCTTGTTGACCATATTGAGCGGCACAAATAAATCGTCTTCGCACTTGATGTAGCCCAGGTTGCGGGCGTGAGCGATCACATTCAGCATCGATCGCCCGATCACTGCCACGGCTCGCTTGTGCTTCTTCGCCAATTCCAGAATCATGTTGACCCGGTGCACCGATGAAGCAAAAGTGGTGACAATCAAGCGTCCCTGAGCCTGACTGAACGTGCGATCGAGGTTGGGAAACACGGAACGCTCTGACGGCGTGAAGCCCGGAACTTCTGAGTTCGTGGAATCACTGATCAAACAGAGAACGCCCTTTTCACCGTGTTCTGCCAATCGCTGAAGGTCAAACTTCTCGCCGTCTACAGGTGTATGGTCAAACTTAAAGTCGCCAGTATGGATCACAACTCCAACAGGCGTGTGGATTGCCACGCTAAAGCTGTCGGCGATCGAGTGAGTGTTGCGGATGTATTCCACCAGGAAGTAAGTGCCAATTCGCACGATTTCCCGCGGTTGCACCGTTCGCAGCTCGGTTCGCTCTGCAACGCCTGCCTCTTCCAGCTTGTCTTGCAGCAGTGACATTGCGAGACGAGGACCATAAATCACAGGTACGTCGAACTGTTTTAGGTGAAAGGGGATACCGCCAATATGGTCTTCGTGACCATGGGTGACAATCATGCCCTTAATTTTGTGGCGATTTTCGCGTAAATACCTCGTGTCAGGCAGCACCACGTTAACGCCATGCATTCCATCAGTGGGGAACGCTAAGCCTGCATCCAGCAGCACAATCTCATCGTTGTATTCAAAGACGCAGGTATTCTTACCAATTTCGTGCAGTCCTCCGAGCGGAATGACTTTAAGCGCACTTGCAGAACCGTTTTGACTCATGTGTGGTTGTAACTAACTTTACTAGGTGTTGGTAAACGACTGGAAATGGAAAGAAGGAAAGCCTGAGCAATAACGTCAACAGGAGCCAGGTATTGCGGACAAGGACGATCGCCAAAGGCAGGAAATAAAGCAATCAGCCCCAAAACGTACAGAAAAGGCTTGAGTGATGTTGCATCAACTTGCTTCGCGTCAGTCTTGATTAGGGTTCGCTTTATCGGAATTCATTGGTATTTAATTGTCTGAAACTTTATAGGCAGCCGACCTGCAAAGGTTTCCAGTTATGCTGCCTCCAGTAAGCCCAGATCGGTCATTGCGGTCTTAAGCAGCATCTCAAAGTTGGTAGAGTCTTCAGCGAGAGGCAGGCGTGTTGAGCCAACCTGCCATCCCTGAAGTCGAAGTGCCGCCTTCACAGGAATGGGATTTGTCACCGTGAAGAGTGCCTTAAACAGGGGAAATAGCTGGAGGTGCATCTGAGCTGCCACTTGAACCTTTCCCTGCTCAAACGCTTGAATCATCTGCTGAATCTGCGAACCGACTAAATGGCTTGCAACACTGACAACACCATAGCCGCCTACAGCAAGAATCGGCATCGTCAGCGAATCATCTCCAGAGTAAATCAAGAAATCAGGGGACGTAAGACGGCGAACCTGACTAACCTGGTCGAGATTCCCGCTTGCCTCTTTAATGGCGACAATGTTTGGAATCTCAGCCAGACGGGCAACCGTTTCAGGCAAGAGGTTCTGACCAGTCCGTCCAGGAATGTTGTAAAGGATCATAGGCAGTTCGGGACTTGCTTCAGCGATCGATTTGAAATGCTGATACAGCCCTGCCTGCGGAGGTTTGTTGTAGTAGGGAACGACCTGAAGCGTCCCGTCTATTCCTATTTTAGAAGCTTTTTGGGTGGCTGTGACAGCTTCGTGGGTGGAATTTGACCCTGTGCCTGCAATAATTTTGGCTTTGCCTGATGTTGCATTCTGCACTGCCTGAAATAAATCGTGTTCTTCGCTCCAGGTCAGCGTCGGAGATTCGCCCGTTGTACCGCAGACTACCAGTGTATCTGTTCCATGAGCAACCAGGTAAGCAGCCAGCTCTTCAGCGACCGCGTAGTTGACACTGCCATCTTCCTGAAATGGCGTAATCATTGCGGTTAAAACTCGTCCAAACTCGGTCACACGCGACGCACTCCTCATTGAGCGATAAATATTAAGCGATAAACAATTCAGCAAGTTAATCGGCATGGGTTGAGCGATTGGCTAGACCTGGCGAAGCAGTTTCCCCTTCGGGTCATTGGGCAGGAATTCGATCGACCCTCGATCGCGCTCAATGCTCAAAAGACTGCAATCCTGTTCCTAAAGTGCCATGCTCTGCTTTGTAATGGGTTAGGCAGAATGGTTTGGGCGGTTGCTTTGCAAGTCTCGCTACAGAATGATCGCCGTAACCCCTCAATTTAATTTCTGGGGGCAATACCTCACCCTGTGCTAACACATCCTACACAAGCGGCAGTCAATCTACCTAGCGCACCGTCTAGCGCACTGTCGCCACTGGCTCAGCAGGACGAATTAAGTTTTGTGCTGCCAGCAACTCGGCAATTTGAACCGCATTCAGGGCGGCTCCCTTGCGAATTTGATCACCGCTGAGCCACAGCTCTAGACCATTCGGGTTTGAGAGATCTTGGCGGATGCGCCCAACTAAAACATTGTCTTTGCCGCTGGCTTCGATCGGCATCGGGAAGTAGTTGGTTTGCCAGTTTTCAACGAGCTGGACTCCCAGAGCCTGAGCTAAGATTTCGCGTGCCTGAACTACGCTAAACGGCGAAGCAAACTCCAGGTTAATCGCTTCCGAGTGGGCGCGGAGTACGGGAACCCGTACACAGGTCGCTGTGATCCGCAGATCGGGCGCACCAAAAATTTTGCGCGTCTCGTTCACCATCTTGAGCTCTTCCTCGCAGTAGCCCGATTCGCTTAGCGGAGAGTTATGCGGAAAAAGATTAAAGGCAAGCGGGTAGGGAAAAATCTCAGCCTGGGGTGTTTCTCCGGCAAGAATGGCGCGGGACTGCACCTTGACTTCTTCCATTGCTCTCGCTCCGGCTCCACTGGCAGACTGATAAGTGGCAGCAACAATGCGCTGAATGGGCTGCACCTGATGCAGTGGATACACGGCAACGGACATTAGAATTGTCGTGCAGTTTGGGTTAGCAATAATGCCTTGATGCTGGGCGGCTGCCTCCGGGTTAACTTCGGGGACGACCAACGGCACGTCGGGATTCATGCGAAACGCGCTGGAATTGTCGATCATTACTGCGCCAGCGGCAACGGCTTTAGACGCAAAGGCTTTCGAGACAGAGCCACCCGCCGATGCCAGCACCAAATCAACCCCGTCAAACGATCGATCATCTACGGGCTGCACAGTTAAAGTCTCGCCGTTGAACTTTACCTGCTGCCCTGCCGATCGCGGAGAAGCAAGCAGCTTGAGGTCTGCGATCGGAAAGTGCCGCTGCTCTAACAACTCTAGTAGTTCGACTCCAACGGCTCCGGTTGCGCCCAAAATAGCAACGCGATATGTCTTGAGCAAATTAATCTCCTCCGTATAAAGAATCAAATTTTGTTTTTTAAGCTGATTTTCAATCTTAGTAGACTAAAGAATTAGGGCTGCTTTTAGAAGTTAAAGAGACGATCGGTGAAGTGAGATAAAGAGAAGTTTAAATTAATAATAAGTTTAACTTGCTCGTCTTACTCGTCTTAACTTTTTAATCTTTAACACCGATAATAGCTGACTTTTGCCGCACGACTTCGCTCTGATACCTAATAATTCCTTGCTAAATTCTCATCCGCTCAATAAATCGGCATATGGGCAGATTCTCACAACCTCGCTCGTGATTCAGCATCAGGATAGGCCAGAATCAGTTACCATAGCTAATTGCGGCAGCGCAAAATCAAAGCTCAGCCGTCTAGAAGTGACGATGTGACGAGAAAACGATGAAAGTAACCCAGGAAAAACTGCCCGCGAGTCAGATAGGTTTGCAGATCGAAGTGACCCCTGAGATGTCACAACAGGCATATGACAAAACATTGCAGGAGTTCACCCGCTCTGTCAATATTCCTGGGTTCCGCAAGGGCAAAGTGCCGCGCCAGGTTTTAATTCAGCGATTTGGCTCGGAGCGCATTAAAGCCGCCGTTGTTGAGGATCTGGTGCAAAACAGCCTGAAGCAGGCTCTAGAGCAGGAGAAGATTGACGCGCTCGGTAATTTTGAGCTGAAATCGTCGTTTGAGGATTTGGTGGCTCAGTATCAGCCCGGGGCTGCCCTTAGTTTCTCCGCTGCGGTAGATGTGCCGCCCACGGTGGCGCTGAAGGAATACACCGGGCTGACGGTGCAGGCAGAAGAAGTGAAGTATGACCCAACGCGAATCGAAAGCACGCTAGAGGACTACCGCAAGCGGTCGGCGACCCTGGTTCCCGTCGAAGACCGTCCGGCAGAAGAAGGCGACCTTGCTACCGTTGACTTCAAAGGACGCCTCACCGCTGCAGACGCGCCCGAAGGCGAAGAACCGCCCGAAATTCCCGGCGGCAGCGCAGAAGACTTTGAGATCGAGCTATTAGAAGGCAGATTTATCGAAGGCTTTATCGACGGCATGATCGGCATGAAGCCTGGTGAAACTAAGGAAGTCCAGGCACAGTTCCCCGAAGGCTACCCGCAGGCAGATCTGGCAGGCAAGCCAGCCGTCTTTACCGTGACGATGAAAGAGCTGAAGGGGCGGGAACTGCCGGAACTGGACGATGACTTTGCCCAGGAAGTGAGCGAGTTTGAAACGCTAGAAGAGCTGCGCCAATCGCTCGAAAAGCGTTTTCAGGAAGAAGCCGATCGCAAAACTAAGGACAACAAACAGGAAGCACTGCTGAACGAGCTGGTGAACCATATCGAAGTAGAGCTGCCTGAAACCCTGGTCAAGCGGGAAGTTGACCACTCGATTACCCAGACGGCAATGCAAATGAGCCAGCAGGGAATGGACGTGAAAAAAATGTTCACCCCTGAAATCGTTGATATGCTGCGGCAGCAGGCGCGTCCAGAGGCAATCAAGCGGCTGATGCGAACCCTGACGCTGGGAGAAGTCGCGAAAGCACACTCGATTAAGGTCGAGGCAGCAGAAGTCGATGCAAAAGTCGCTGAGTTGATCGAGGGTCAATCTACGGAAGGCGTCGATATGCAAAAACTGCGCGAAGTCGTGGAAGAAGACCTGCTGAAGGACAAGATTATCGACTGGCTGGAGCAAAACAATACAGTTGAGCTTGTGCCAGAAGGAACCCTGAAGAAGGACGAAGACGACGAAGATCTTGAGCTTTCCGAGGAAGACCCTACTGAGGAAACCTCGGCAGCAGAAGAAACGATCGAGGTCGAAGCATCAACCGTCGAACCGGAAGCCGAACCGGAAGTTGAAGCTACACCAGAAGCCACGGCGGAAAGTGCAGCCGCCGCTGCTCCTGACGCAGAGCCTAAAAAATCTCAGTCAGGAAAGTCAAAGAAATAGTTGAGGAGCAATGGGCGCTCGATCGTTTTACCTTATGCTTAAGCGTAATCCTGCGAAACGATAAGCCCTGAAACGGTAGTCCTCATTTTCCTCTATGTTTTCTCGGAACGGGTGAAGGGGAGTCAGCGTTGTTGGCAAATCTTCTACCGTTCCACTGGAGGAACCGAGCTGAGAGAATCCTAACCCCTGCTATCCATTGCGTCATCAGAGCATTGCGTTAAAGCAGTCGCTGAGGCTGTTTTGTAACATCGCTTTAGATTGAATGTAGGATGGCAGTAGCATCACGATCGATTACCTTATAGAGGAAATTGCTTCTAGGGGAAATTGATAGGGGAAATTGCTTCGCATCGCTCAAAGTTCGATTTCCTTGGAGCCGGATTGCCCATATTTATTGGTGAGATGAGTGCTCAAAAGTCAACTGTCGGGAGATTCACAGGGTTTGCTTCGAGAGCGTCTTGGTCTACCGTTGATAAGAGTTGTTGAGCCTGTCACGTGCCAATTGTGCTTGAATTTGTCAGAATGAACTCACGACACTTCATTCCTGCTATGGCTAAACCTCAACTTCCTCACTCCGATCTGCTCAGCATTCGGACTCCTCAAATTACATCGCTTGGCAGCCATCCTGTAACGAGCGCATCCATCTCTGGCGGCGTTGTGCCGATGGTGGTTGAGCAGTCTGGGCGCGGTGAGCGAGCCTTTGACATCTACTCACGGTTGCTGCGGGAGCGGATTATCTTCCTGGGCACTCAGGTAGACGATACGATTGCCGATGCGATCGTAGCTCAACTCCTGTTCCTCGATGCGGAAGACCCGGAGCGCGATATTCAGCTTTATATCAACTCGCCGGGTGGCTCTGTAACGGCGGGGATGGCTATCTATGACACAATGCAGCAGGTTCGTCCTGATGTCGTGACTATCTGTTACGGTCTAGCTGCCAGTATGGGGGCGTTTCTGCTTTGCGGGGGCGCAGCCGGGAAACGGCTTTCACTGCCCAATTCCCGCATCATGATTCACCAGCCGCTCGGTGGGGCACAGGGTCAGGCGGTGGATATCGAGATTCAGGCGAAGGAAATTCTTTACCACAAACGTACGCTCAACGAGCTGTTGGCTTATCATACTGGACAGCCGCTCGAACGAATTGAAGCGGACACGGAGCGCGATTTCTTTATGTCTGCCGAAGAAGCCAAGAACTATGGTCTGATCGATCAGGTGATTGCGCGTCAAAATCTGCCGATGCCCGGTGAATCGATTGCCGCTGTGCAGTAAGGGGAAAATATGTCAAAGTACGACTCCCATCTCAAGTGTTCATTCTGCGGTAAGTCGCAGGAACAAGTCCGTAAGCTGATTGCTGGACCTGGAGTATATATCTGTGACGAATGTGTAGACCTCTGCAATGAGATCTTGGATGAGGAGTTGTTTGACTCCAGTGCGACAGTTCCTCAGCCTTCTGCCCGTCGCGAGAGTCCGCCCGAAAAGCGACAGGTGCGTGCGTCTAGCCTTAACTTGAGCCAGATTCCGAAACCCAGGGAAATCAGAAATCACCTGGACGATCATGTAATTGGTCAAGACGAGGCAAAGAAAATTCTCTCGGTCGCGGTTTATAACCACTATAAGCGTTTGACCTATGCTCAGTCGAAGGGCAGCAAGGGTGATGATGCGATCGAAATCCAAAAATCCAACATTCTGCTAATTGGTCCGACGGGCTGCGGTAAAACCCTGCTAGCGCAAACTCTGGCAGAAATGCTGGATGTACCCTTTGCGGTCGCCGACGCCACGACGCTGACCGAGGCAGGCTATGTGGGCGAAGACGTTGAGAACATTCTGCTGCGGCTTCTGCAAGTGGCCGATCTGGACGTAGAAGCAGCCCAGCGCGGCATTATCTATATCGACGAAATTGACAAAATCGCCCGTAAGAGCGAAAACCCCTCGATTACCCGCGATGTATCCGGCGAAGGTGTACAGCAGGCACTCCTTAAGATGCTGGAAGGAACGATCGCTAACGTACCCCCTCAGGGCGGACGCAAGCACCCTTATCAGGACTGCATTCAGATCGACACCAGCAATATCCTGTTTATCTGCGGTGGTGCGTTTGTTGGTCTGGATAAGGCAGTCGAGCAGCGGATTGGTAAGAAAACGATGGGCTTTATCCAGCCAGGCGAAGGTCAATCTAAGGAAAAGCGTGCCTCGGATGTGCTGAAGCACCTGGAGCCGGATGATATCGTCAAGTTTGGAATGATTCCTGAATTTATTGGACGGGTTCCTGTCATGGCCGTGGTCGAGCCGCTGGACGAAGATGCTCTAACTGCAATTTTGACCGAGCCGCGCAATGCTTTGGTGAAGCAATACCAGAAGCTGATGCGGATGGACAACGTGCAGCTTGAGTTCAAGCCGGATGCGGTTCGTGCGATCGCCAAAGAAGCCTACCGTCGTAAGACCGGAGCAAGGGCACTGCGAAGCATTGTGGAAGAACTGATGCTTGACGTCATGTACGAGCTACCTTCCCGTAAGGATGTGACGCGCTGCGCTATTACCCGCGAAATGGTTGAGAAGCGATCGACTGCGGAACTGCTGGTGCACCCGTCGTCGCTGCCGAAACCGGAATCTGCTTAAGGAGATTGCGTTTTTGATTTCTCTCTGAGGTTTGTGCTGCAAAGAAAGGTTGGGTCTGGTTGGACTCAGCCTTTTTCGATTTCAATTCAAATGTGAGTGGAATCGATCGCTAAAGAAATTCCATCGTTCGGAGGGAGCCGTTCGCTCATCCTCTAGGATATTAAATACAAAAAGTACAAATCAAACGTTCGTTGATATTGCTGACCATGCCCTATCTTGAAATCCGGGGAGTCAATCACTACTACGAGTGGATTAGCAGCCCCACCACCGCAAATTCTGAGCAAAAGCCGAATCCTGATAAACCGACGATGGTGTTTATTCATGGCTGGGGTGGCTCGGCACGCTACTGGGAAACGACGGCGCAGTCAATGTCTGACCGTTTTGACTGCCTGCTTTATGACCTGCGGGGATTTGGTCGATCGCGCTTTACTCGTCCGGTGGCAGAAGCAGTGGTGGCGCTCGGCTATGAGCTAGAGACCTATGCAGACGACCTGGCAGTATTGCTCGATCGGCTTCAGTTGAACAAAGTGTTTCTTAATGCTCACTCGACTGGCTCATCGGTTGCCGTGCTGTTTATGAACCGCCATCCAGAGCGGGTGGAGCGCACGATTCTCACCTGTCATGGCGTGTTTGAGTATGATGAGCGATCGTTTAAGGCGTTTCACCAGTTTGGCGGCTATGTGGTCAAGTTTCGCCCGACCTGGATGAGCAAGATTCCGGGAGCCGATCGATTATTTATGCAGCGGTTTTTGCGGCGATCGATTCCGCGTGAGGCAAGCCGCGCCTTTCTGGAAGATTATTTGATGGCAGAGCAGGAAGCAGCGTTGGGCACGATTTATACGGCTGTAAGCGAGCGGGCTTCGATCGAAATGCCAGAGGAGTATCGCAAGCTGCACATTCCGACGCTGCTGGTCTCTGGCGAATATGATCAGATTATTCCCGCCGCACTGGGGCAGACTGCTGCCAGCCTCAACCCAACTTACGTAAAACAGATTGTGATGCGCGAGACGGGTCACTTCCCAATGCTAGAAGACGAAGCAACTTATCTCAAAGAAGTTGAAGCCTTTTTACAGCCGGAAGTCGTGGCTTAATCCAAGCCAAGTTCGCGCTTCAAGAGATGAATGGACTTTTCGCCGATATAGTTCTCGCAGCAGATAATGACCGGAGCGCGAATTAAATCTTCTCTGGCGGTTGCGACAGCTGCTTTGACTGCGACCCCGCTTGCCTGATCAAAGCTAAAAATCGTTTGGGCACTGTGGACGATCGCATTCAGCTTATAGGTATCGTTGGGCTGGGTGGTCATAATCAGCAAATCGTCCCCTCGCAGGCTGTTTACAATCACTTCGGCAGCGCGCAGAATGCCGCCACTGAGACTGACCAAGCCCAGGCAGCTATCTTGGGGCAGCTTCAGCAGTTTTTGAATTTCGTGCCCATAGTCGTAGATGTCTACGGGAATGACGCGCACTGCTTTGGGTGAGGCGATCGACTCAGCGGCTCCAATGAAATAGCGGCTGGTAACAACCGTGCCCGATCGGGTCTGATCCAGCACTTGAGCCAGTTCTTCTAGGGGGACAAGCTGCACCGGAATCTGGAGAGCGTGCTCTAGTTCGTGTGCCATCAGTTCGCCTGCGCCGATATCCTGCTGGGGAGCCGTGACCAGGACTCGCGCACTGCATCGGAGTCGCCAGTCAATTTCAGCAAGGAAGAGTTCTCTTGCCTGAGTCAGGGAGCAGCCGTGATTCAGCAAATCGTCGAGGCTGCGCTGCACTAGCTTATATGCCTGCGGGTATTGCTCGACCAGGGGCGATCGTCCTTTTGCCATGTTGCCGCCTTCGTCACCCTGCGCCCGTACATAGATTCCGGCTCCGGCTCGCGCATCAACAATGCCGTCATCCTCAAGTTGGCGATAGACTTTGCTGATCGTGTTTCGGTGCAGTCCAGTTTGCATGGCAAGCTGGCGGGTACTGGGCAGCCGATGACCGGGCGGAAACTGCCGTGAGGCGATCGCAAAGCGGATTTGGTTATAGAGCTGGGTCGATGCCGGGATTTCGCTATCGGGTTGAATCCGGAACTGAACCATAGCAGTCTCCAAAGAGGGTAAAGCGTTTAACGAAGGAAGAACACTGAAAGGTAGCTACAGAAAGGATAGACGGCATTTCGGGCAGGAGAGCGCAGAGGCGAAAATCGGCGGAATTGCTGAGATGATGTTGAGGGTGAGATATAAGGCGATCAGTGTGAGGCGAACCCCCATGAAAACACCCATGAAAGTAGGAGTTTACAAAATTCCGCAGAGTAGCCCTGATGATTTAGCCGGGTTACAAAAGTTAATTGAAGACGAGGTTAATCCGGCGACGATCGTTGCCATTATGGGAAAAACCGAAGGCAACGGCTGTGTTAATGATTTTACACGGGGTTTCGCGGTTCAAACGCTGAAGACATTTTTGAGCCAGCAGATTGGCGATGGTGAAGGGAAAATGGCTGAGAAGACAGCCGAGGAAATTATTTATGTGATGTCGGGCGGCACAGAAGGTGTGCTGAGTCCACATCTGACAATTTTTACTCAGGAGCAGGTCGAGCCAGATACGCCGCACCGCTGGGGGTTGGTGCTGGGGGTGAGCCGAACGCGAGACTTTTTGCCGCAGGAAGTGGGAACCGTGGCAATGGTGAAGGAAGTTGCCGATGCGGTGCAGCAAGCGATCGATTCCGCAGGATTAAACAAAGCCGACGTGCATTTTGTCCAGATCAAATGTCCCTTGGTCACTGCCGCTCAACGAGAACAGTCCGGGCAGGCGGGCAGCAGCTATCAGTCGATGGCATATTCGCGGGGAGCTTCTGCGCTGGGCGTGGCGGTTGCTCTGGGAGAAGTCGATCTGGCTCAGTTAAGCGATGCAGACATTTGTTCAAATTACAGCCTTTACTCCTCGATCGCTTCGACTTCTGCGGGGGTGGAGCTGCAAAACTGCGAGATTATTGTGATGGGCAATGCCAGCCATTCTGCCAGCGAGTTTGTAATTGGGCACAGCGTTATGGCTCACGCGCTCGATCAGGATGCGGTACGGCGGGCGATCGAGCAAACTGGACAGCCGATCGATCGAATTGTGAATATCTTTGCGAAAGCTGAAGCCGATCCCGCTGGCGCGATTTTGGGACGGAGACACACGATGCTGGATGACTCCGATATTAACCATACCCGGATGGCGCGTGCAGTCGTGGGAGCCGTTGTGGCTTCTGTGGTGCAAGACCCAATGGTGTATGTGTCAGGGGGCAGTGAGCATCAGGGATTGCCAGGGGGTGGACCTGTGGCGGCAATCGTGCGGGTAGATGGATAGATGGGAAGGGGAGGAGATAGGGAGATAGAGAGATAGAGAGATGAGGTAAAGAAGCTGTAGGTTTGAAAGTTCTCCAGAATTGCGGGACAGCAAGGGAAATCGGGGGGACACAGGACAAGCCTTTTGTTACTTTTCAAATATTCGCAAGCAGTCACGCAAGCAGTAAAGAGTGAGATGGAGATTCAGACAAACCAAGTTCAGATTAAGAACGGTGATTTGCAGATTGCAGCTTATCTGGCAGAACCCGTATCGGAGTCAGGTTCAGAAAGTCAGCGTCCGGCGGTGATTGTGATTCAGGAAATTTTTGGGGTGAACAGTCATATCCGTGATGTCACCGATCGCTTTGCACGGCTGGGATATGTGGCGATCGCGCCTGCCATTTATCAGCGATTGGCTCTGGGGTTTGAGGCAGGCTATACCGCAGAAGACGTTCAGCTTGGGCGCAAATACAAAGAGCAAACGCAGGTAGATGAGCTGCTGAGCGATTTGAGCAGCACGATCGCTTATCTGAGCGCAAAGCCTAACGTCAGTTCGGCGGCGATTGGCTGTATTGGTTTCTGTTTTGGGGGGCTAGTAGCATACCTGGCGGCAACTCTGCCAGAAATCAAGGCAACCGCTTCTTTTTACGGCGCTGGAATTCCGGTCTGGAGTCCGGGTATGAGTTCAGAGAACGGTAAGCCAACAATCGCCTATACGCCAGAAATTAAAGGCACACTCTATGGATTTTTTGGCATAGCGGATGCCAGTATTCCGCCGGCTCATGTGGATCAGATCAAGGCGGCTTTGCAGCAGTCCCAGATTCCGCACCGGATTTTTCGCTATGAGAATGCGGCGCATGGGTTCTTTTGCGATCGACGATCGAGCTATCAGCCAGAAGCGGCGGCAGATGCCTGGAATCAGGTGCAGGAGCTATTTAGCCGCCTGTTGGGCGCAGATCAGGCGAAGGCATAGCTTGCCATACTGAGGGAACCGTAGGTGAAATTCGAGTGAAGCTGAACGGGCTGATTCCCGCCTGCTCCGGCAGCCACAAAAAGCGGTAGCAAATGTTCGTCGGTCGGGTGGTTTTCGATCGCAAAGGGAGCCAACTGGCGATAGTTCAGCAGGTCTTCTATTTTGCGTTGGGCGATCGTCTTGCTGATCCACTCGTCGAATGCAACTGCCCAATCCGTAGGTTCTGCTTCAAAGTTGTTGCGGGTCAAAGCTCCTAAATTATGAGTCAGCGAGCCGCTTGCGAGAATCAGCACATTCTGGTCACGCAGGGGGGCGAGTGCCTGTCCGAGCTGGAAATGATAGGCAGGATCGCGGCGGGGCTGGATCGATAACTGCGTTACCGGAATCTCCGCATCGGGATACATCAGTATCAGGGGTATCCAGGCTCCGTGGTCGAGCCCGCGATCGGGGTGGGTTTGGGCTGCAAATCCGGCCTGAATCAGCAGCGATTTCACTGCTTCCGCCAGGGCAGGCGCACCGGGAGCGGGATACTGCATTTGATACAGCTCTGCTGGAAAGCCGCCAAAATCATGAATTGTTGGGGGCTGCGCTGCGGTGCTGACGATCGGTTCTGTCGAAAGCCAGTGAGCTGAAACGACGAGAATTGCGCTAGGTTTGCCGATCTGGGTTCCAAGCTGCCGATAAAAGTCAAGCGATCGACCAGAATGCAACACCAAATCGGGCGAACCGTGGGAAACGAAAACGCTGGGGAAGCTCATATCAAAATCCTGTACCAAACTCGGATGAAGGGCAGAACCGTGAACATTACAAAGCGTGAACATTACAAAGAACGTTATCGAGAACGAGCGGAATAAGTTTTGTTTTGCGTTGAGGAATCCTGAAGCGAAGAGCGAAGAACAGCAGCCGGAATGCGATCATGCCGCAAATGATTGGACATCCAGTGAATTAAAACAAGAATGCGCTGGCGCATGCCGGGAAGAATAAACCAGTGAAAGCCAAGCCACAGCAGCCAGGCGGGAAATCCGGTCATGGTGAACTTGCCGCGCTGCACCACTGCCCGAAATCGGCTCAAAATTGCCATTGTGCCGCGATCGTTGTGCCGATAGGGAAGCGGAGGCTGTCCCTGCATTTGGCGCAGAATGTTTTGGGCAACGGCTTTGCCTTGAGCATCAGCAGTGGGAGCCAGCATGGGTAACGCCTGGTCATTCCAGCCCACTTCTGCCAGATCGCCGATCGCGTACACTTTGGGGTGCTCTGGCAAATTTAGCGAGGCTAACGTAGCTGCTCTGCCGCTGGGTGCGGTGGGAAGCCGCCACAACTCCGGCACTTTCACCTGTATGCCGCCCGCCCAGACGATCGTTTCTGCCTCAATCAAATTCACGTGATCGCCTGTCTGAAGATCGTCCGTCTGAAGATTGCCCGTCTGAACCGTGATTCGACCTGCCTTAACCTGAGTCACCCTGCTATGCAGCCACACTTCTACCCCGAGCCGTTTAAGCTGTCGTTCGGTATAGCGGCTAAGCCGAGGAGCCATTGTTTCCAGGAGCCGATCGCCTGAATGCAGCACCATTAACCGAAACTGCGATGCGAAGCCCTTCCCCTTGAGGGGCGATCGATCGAGCATAGAATAGTCTTTGCTCAGCCCCTCCTGAATCCACTCGGCAAGCGATCCGGCAACTTCGACACCCGTTGAGCCGCCTCCAATCACGGCAAACGTGAGTAACCGCTGCTGATGCGCCGGATCAGGCTCATTCACGGCCTGTTCAACACGAGACAAAATGTGATTACGAAGCTCGATCGCCTGAGGCAGAGTTTTGAGCGGCAGCGTGTGCTGTGCTGCTCCGGGAACTTCTGCATGAGTGAAACTGCCCGTTGCCAGAACCAGATACTCAAAAGAAACCTGTCCTGCTGAGGTTTCAAGCCTCTGTTTGTCCCAGCGAATTGCCTGCACGTCGGCTTGGAGAAACTGAACCTTGGGGGACGATCGCAGCAGTCGCCGAATCGGAATTCCCACCTGATCTGGCTCTAGCTCTGCCATTGCCACCTGATGCAGAAACGGCGTGAAAAGGTGATAAGGCTGGCGATCGATCAGCAGAACTGAAACTCCCTGCCGGGCAAGAGTGCGTGCTGCCTGAATGCCGCCAAATCCCGCACCCACGATCACAACTGGATTACCTACCGGGTCACGCACCGAATCACCTGCGCTGCGATAGCCTCTGGCACTCACGGCAAATTCCTCAGAAATGGCTGGATTTGAGACAGGCTACTTTCATTTTGAACCGAAACCCTGCCAAAAACCCAGCCGCAGGGGAAGCAGATTCCTCATTGGGACGATTTTGGGACGATCGAATTGTGCTTTGCAAAGGCGCGACTTTTAGCGAACGATCGCCTCGCCCGGAGCCGTAATTTCAACGGTGGCAGGTGCGGTCAGCTCAAACTGCTTTGGTGTAAAGCCAGAGCCTTTGTGTGCGCCATTGCAATAGGGAAAGTTTTCGGACTTACCGCAGGTGCAGAGCCAGTAGGTTCCTGCATCAAGTTGCAGGGTCAGAGGCAGTTCAGGCATCGGAGTTCTCCTTAAAATTAATTGTTTAAAGCCAAAAAGTTTGAACTCGTACTTTCTACTAAAGCTAATCTAGCATGAATTAGTTTGGTGTCAAACTATCTTGTTCAAAGAATACTGCTTATCCAGGCTTAAGATCGCTCTGTAAATGCCGATCGCACACGCCCCAACAAAACCCGCAATAGCTCTAATTCCGAGGTTTCTAGACGATCGAATCGCTCCTGAAGAAACGCCATGTGGTTTGGAAAGATGTCGTGGAACAGGGCTTCTCCTGCCGCTGTCAGCACGACTTTAAAGCAGCGACGATCGCCTTCCGGGACTTCTCGCCGTACTAATTGCTTTGCTTCCAAACGATCGACAATTCCGGTCAGCGTTCCTTTTGTGACCAGCGTTTTTTCTGCCAGATCGCTCATCGTCATGCCGTCTGTGTTGCCTAAGGTAGCAATCACGTCAAACTGGCTTGCCGTCAACCCATAGGTGCGAATTTGTGCCTCATCAATCGAAGAGAAAGCCTGATAAGTGCGAACAAGCTCTCTCAGAACAGGCAGATAGGAATATTGAGTTGTGGGATGAGGAGAATCGGTCATGGCGGCAGCAGAATAGTTCTAACTCAAATTATATGAGTTCAGGCAATCCACTAATCTGCAAATCCCAGAATTAGCCCAAGGTGAGTAATCAGCGTCAGCAGCATCACAAACGCTCCTAGCGCACTGACGCTACAGGAAAAGAACTTGATCGATCGCCCTGTGTCTTTCAGCAGCAGAATAGTTGTAGCTGTTCCAAACATCACGGTTAAGGGAATCCTCAGCCACCAGCCTTCCGGAATGACTGAAAGAACGATTGGGAAAAAGAACCAGGAGAGAAATGCAGTGGCAAATCCCATCAGCAAACTTGTCACTGCTTTCAGGGCTGGGCGGGTGCGCCGACTCACATAAAAACCTGTCAGAATCGACCCCAGCGTGCCAGCCGCGATTGTGATAATGGGAAGCACAAAACGCCAAGTCGATTCGTTAATGCCGTACTGCGCCAGCGTTGTGTAAGGAATTCTGGCAAGCACAAACCAGGTCAACAAAGCCAGACCAAAGCCACTGCTCAGGCTGGTGAAACTGCGAGTGAGGAGGTTATCCTCCAGCCAGTTCAACCCGATCGCAAGTGCCGCCCCGATCGCTGCGATCGCCCAGCCCCCGATCCAGATAAAGCCTTCTGCGCTAGTGCCCACCAGGTTAGTCAGCCAGTATTGTCGCTGGAGAGCCTTAAGTTCAGGAACTGTCAGTCCCAGATTGGTGGTGAGCGAATAATAAGATAGAACGCCACGCTGGGTCATATTGCCGCCTTGCGCTGCCTGACAGTTTGTTGCCTGACCTGCATAGGTCGCACGGCAGTTTTGCAGAAAGTAAATATAGTCTTTGCCTTGATCAAACGTGATCTGGAGGGGCTGCTCTTTTAAGGATGCCTGACAGCGAAATTGCTGGTTTTCATCTGTGCAGTTGAAAAGACGATTCGGCAGATGCACTATCGGAGCTGAAGAACCCGGATCGATCATGATTCCCATGAACGGCGCATTCGATCGTGCTGGGGCAACCTCAACCATTAGCAAGACGATCGTACAAAGCGTAACCAAAAATAATCCGATGGAAAAATAGAGCGCAAATCGGGATTGACGCATAAGAACTCAGGGGATTGGGAGGATAAAGGCGATACAGATTGGTTTCCTGAGAGGCAATTACCCCATACGGGGAACTGCTTCCCATTGACGCACCCCTGTTAAAACTTGTTCTAGCTTTGTGCTGCTCTTGATGATTACTTCAAAGTTATGGTTTGATTCAAAGTCTTTATAGCTCATGCTACTTTCTCACCTGCAAACTGCCACGTCACAAAGCTCTAAGGGAATGTTTGGAGAGATTCGTAACCTGAATAGCTCTCTGGCTACCTAATTTTGGGAAGAATCTTGCCTATTCGCAGATTGCAAGGTCTCCTAAAGTTGAGGAATTTGGGGGACATCAACGCTCTGGAAGTTTTCACCCCCTTTCTTGGAATTAAACTCCCTCTCAGGTTGCTTGCCTACCAAAAACGTATAAATATATTTTTGTTAAGTTATTACCAAGTTATTTCTACCTGGTGAGGAAAAGGGATGTACATCGTACAAATTGCCTCGGAATGCGCCCCGGTCATTAAAGCAGGCGGGTTAGGCGATGTGGTGTACGGGCTGAGCCGTGAGCTGGAGATTCGGGGTCATGCCGTTGAGATCATCCTGCCTAAGTACGACTGTATGCGGTACGACCAGATTTGGGGCTGGCACGAGGCATACCGGGATCTCAACGTGCCCTGGTACGGCGCGAGTATCAAGTGCGATGTCTTTTGCGGCTGGGTACAGGGGCGGCTTTGCTTCTTTATCGATCCTCACTCGGAAGACTTTTTCTTTAATCGCCGCACCTATTACGGCTGCGATGACGACAACATGCGGTTTGCCTTCTTCAGCAAGGCGGCGCTGGAGTTTTTGCTGATTACTAACAAGCGACCGGACATTTTGCACTGCCATGACTGGCAGACCGGACTCGTCCCCGTTATGCTGTATGAAATTTATAAGCATCACGGACTGGAGTTTCAGCGCGTTTGCTACACCATTCACAACTTTAAGCACCAGGGACACGGCGGCGAACAGGTTCTTACCGCAACTGGACTGAACCGCCCCGAATACTACTTCCAGTACGATCGCCTGCAAGACAACTTCAACCCCTTTGCGATCAACTTCATGAAGGGCGGCATCGTCTATTCCAACTTCGTAAATACCGTCTCCCCCCATCACGCCTGGGAAGCTCACTACGGCGAATTTGGCTACGGGTTGGGACACACCATTCACCTGCACGAAGGCAAGTTTGGCGGCATTCTCAACGGCATTGATTACGATGTGTGGAACCCCGAAGTCGATCGTTTTATTCCTCACCACTTCACGCCGGAAACCCTGCCCGACAAGCAAAAAAACAAAAAAGCTCTGCGCGATCGGCTGCTGCTTCAGCACGAAGACAAGCCCCTGATCGCCTTTATCGGACGACTAGATGAGCAAAAAGGCGTGCATCTGGTTCACCACGCCATTTATCACGCGATGCTGCGGAATGCTCAGTTTGTGCTGCTGGGGTCAGCTACTGAAGCCGGAATTAATGCCCACTTCCAGCACGAGAAAAGCTTCCTCAACGACAACCCCGACATTCATCTGGAACTTGGCTTCAACGAGGAACTGTCTCACCTGATTTATGCCGGAGCCGACTTTATCGTCGTGCCGAGCAACTTTGAACCCTGCGGACTGACGCAAATGATCGGCTTGAGGTACGGCACCGTGCCGATCGTCCGAGGGGTAGGCGGCTTGGTGAACACCGTGTTCGATCGCGATTACGACGAAACCCATCCCCCCGAAGAGCGCAACGGCTATGTGTTTTACCAGATGGACTATCCAGCACTGGAGTCCGCAATGGATCGGGCGATCGGGCTGTGGCGATACTACCCTGAAGAGCTCGAGAAGCTTCAGCTTCAGGGCATGGCTTATGACTTCTCCTGGAACCATCCGGGCGAAGATTACCTGGCAATTTATGAACTGATTCGCCACAAGTAAGCTAGGCTGGGCTTGATCTGCATCGGGAACCCGTAGCGATGGAAAAGGTCAATTTGACTGAAAAACTCAGCTCCTTCACAGACTATTGGAGTCCCAGAATTATCGGGGAACTCAATGGGCAGCAGGTGAGGCTGGTCAAGCTCAAAGGGGAGTTTGTCTGGCATCACCACGACCATGAGGACGAGCTTTTCCTGGTGCTGAAAGGTCAGCTGACGATGCGGCTGCGCAATCGCGATGTGGTGCTGAACGAGGGCGAATTTTTCATCGTTCTCAGAGGGGTCGAGCATTTGCCGATTGCCCTTGAGGAAGTTCATGTGCTGCTGTTTGAACCTGCCGCCACGCTGAATACGGGGAATGTGCAAAGCGATCGAACGGTTGCAGTGCTAGAGCAGGTTTAAAATCTTCGGTGAAAGTTTTGGCAATTGCAAATTTTCTCGATGCAGAAGCACTTGGTTTTGCACATTGCCAGCGGAGATATGGAATCTCAAGAGCAGTTTGCAGCCCCTTACATCACGCGGTTAAAAGCCACTGGTGCTGACACAATTCCCTCAGACCAGACAGAAATTATGACGATCGACCCAACATCCGTTACCCAAACCAAGGATCGGCTCAAACGCTTCACTCAGCCCCCCTATCTGATTGGGGCAAGCTTAACAATCGGCGGAATCATTGCCCTGACCCTCGTTGCCTTCGCGAAATCATCTCCAACCCCCCTCCAAGCCTCCACCTCCCTCAATCAAATTCCCGGTAAACTCTCCTCCAGTCTCCCTGCTCCTGCACCCTCACCCATCCCCCTATCTACCCCATCCCCATCCCCATCTCCTCAGCCCATCGACCCTTCTGCTCTCACCCCCGAAGAACGCGCCCTCAACGAGAAAGCGAAACAAGAACTTCTTCAATCCTCTGCGCCTGTTGATTCCTTTATTGAAATGAAAGTGGCGATCGCAGAGAAAGTTCTGGCACTCACGGTAAGCTTTTCAACTGCCACCGATGCGCTAAATCCAGAAGGACAGGCGATCGGTCATTTTGCCGCGAACCAGTCTTACAGCGTGGAAGTCGCGGGAGACGGCATCCGCATCAACGGCAAAGCGTTTCCGGGAATTGTAATGATTTCCCTGCCGCCCGATGGACTCTTTACCCTCAATGAGCGCACCTATCACGGGCATCTCATCTTAGCGGTGGATGGCGGCAAACTCTGGGCAGTGAATCAGGTGAATATGCGGCAGTATTTGCACAGCGTCGTTGGCAGTGAAGTTTCACCAAGCTGGGACATGGAAGCTCTGAAGGCACAGGCGATCGCCGCCCGATCCTATGCGTTGACCTATTATTACAAGCCCATGAGCGGACTGTTTGACCTGGGCGCAACGGAATATTATCAGGTTTATCGCGGCATTGAGCGAGAGGCAGACCGGACGAGTCAAGCAGTTGATGAAACGAGCGGTCAGTTTGTCAGCTATCGGGGTGGCGTGGTGGAGTCGCTTTATGCCGCATCGGATGACATTGTGATGGAAGCGTTTCAGGGAAAGGGCATGAGTCAGCTCGGCGCGCTGGATTTAGCAGAGCAGGGCTATTCTCACCAGCAAATTCTCAGCCGCTACTATCCAGGCACGGGCATCGGGCAGATTTTGATGGATCAGCAATGAAGCCCAATGAAGCCCAATGAAGCAGACAAGATTTGAAGACCAGCTTGAAATCGTTGAAGCGATCGATCGCCCGGCATGGCGGCAGTGGTTAGCAGAACATCATCAAACGGCGATCGGCATCTGGCTTATCTATTACAAAGTCGGAAGCGGCAAACCGAGCATCCGCTACCCTGAAGCCGTGCAGGAAGCCCTTTGTTTTGGCTGGATTGACAGCAAAGTGCAAACGCTGGACGACGATCGCTATCGTCAGATTTTCACGCCGCGCAAACCGGGAAGCGTCTGGTCAAAGCTGAATAAGCAATACGTCGCGAATTTGATCGAGCAGGGCTTGATGACCGAAGCAGGCATGGCAAAAATCATTGCCGCTCAGCAAGACGGCTCCTGGAATGCGCTCGATGAGATTGAGGCGTTAGTCATTCCAATCGATCTGGAGCAGGCACTTGCGGTAGATCAAGCGGCGCAGCAGAATTTTCAGGCATTCAGTAATTCCGTCAAAAAGAACATCCTGTCGTGGATTGGCAGCGCAAAACGTCCCGAAACTCGATTGAACCGGATTCAGCAAACTATCAAGGCGGCTGCCCAAAATCGCAATCCTCTGGCACGATCGAAAGAGTGATACAGCAGATCAAGCAAACAACGGAGCCACTGTGACCATCGATCGCATTATTCCTCAGCCCGGACAGGAATCGGTGTGGGACTATCCCCGTCCGCCGCGACTAGAGGATTTGGCAAAGCATATTCAGGTGGTGTTTAACGGCGTAACGATCGCCGATACCCATCGGGCAAAGCGCGTCCTGGAAACGAGCCATCCGCCTGTGTACTACATTCCCCCGGAAGATATTCAGATGGAGTACCTGACGCAGGAAAGACGATCGACCTTCTGTGAGTGGAAGGGGCAAGCTGGGTACTACACGATTCAAGTGGGCGATCGAACGGCTGAGAATGCTGCCTGGTTTTATGCCAACCCTACTCCGTCTTTTGCGGGAATTCAGCACTATGTTGCTTTTTATCCCAGTCGGATGGATGCCTGCTTTATAGACGATGAGCAGGTAACAACCCAGCCCGGAGACTTTTACGGCGGCTGGATCACTAAAGATATTGTGGGTCCGTTTAAGGGTGGATTGGGAAGCTGGGGCTGGTAGAAGTTCAGTTTTCCTGAGGCAACACGGCGGGTAGCGAAGACTCGATCGCTCCACACTGCATCTGATACACCGTAGACTGGGTTCCCGGAGCCTGAGCAATGGGAATCTGGCTGCCTGCTGGCTGAACCTGGCACGATCGCTGCAAAATATAGCCTTTGCCATCTGAGCTAGGACCATACCAGAGGGCCTGGAGCTGAAGCAAAAGGGAACCGGGCTGTAAAGGATCAGGGAAACTCTGGGCATTCAGTCGCCACAGCCGATATTCTCTGCTTCTGGGCGGGCTGCCGTAGATTTCGGAGCGGGCGAGCGTCGCAATTCGAGGGACTTCAGCTTGAATATTACTGAGCTGTTGCTGCACCGCAACCCAGGTCGAAAGCCCGTTCAGCGTCTCTCGCACGTTGGCTTCTGCCACATTCAGGATTTGAATCCCGTTGGTTAGCGGTGGATCGGACTCTAGCTGCACCACAAAACGACTGCGGCTCATGTCGTCTGCCAGCAGGCTGGGGTATTGATCCAGTAAATTTTGCATATCAAAGTAAAGCTGAAACCAGCAGCTATACAGGCTTCCCAGCAGCAGCACAATTACGATATCCTGCCTTCCAGCCCGATGGGGTGGACGAAACGTGGGACCCGGATGGATAAACTTTGGAATACTCGCCAGTAAGGCAGAAAAGATGGGATAGCTGGTCAATGCACTGGCAAGATCCAGGATCAGTAGCCGATTGGTGTAGAGGGCGATCGTGAGAATTGCTCCCGTAACCCAGGGCGCGTAGCGAAATTGCAGTCCAAGAATGGGAACTGTGAGCTTCCGCTTAACCAATGCCCAATCCACCCCCAGGATCAGAAAGACCCAGCCAAAAAAGGAAACAAACCGCTTTGCCATCTCATCTTGCAGCAGCAAATACACCAGCCACGACAGCAGGCTGAGCAGTAGCGTGGTTTGCCAGGAAAAAGGCTTGATCTGGCGAATGCTTCTCTGAGTCTGCTTGAACTGCTCTGTCAAGGACTCACGCAGGTTGCGAAACAGGCTCAACCCAAACAAGAACTGAAAAAAGTCGATCATGCAAAGATCCCCGCGATTGCGTTCACTGAAACCCCCGACTTAGAACAGGACTCCAACCGAGCTAACCCAATTCCTTGAGCATTGCGCTTTGTGCCGATCGCCGCTATAGCGCGATTCCCCCCTGAATAAAAATGAGCAGCAGCAACACGAGCACGATCGCCCCATAGCTCAGCAAATTCGCCAGAAAAACAGCCAGAACTTGCGAAGAAGCTTCCTTACGCACCACTTCTCGCGGATTTCGCATCACCGATCGCACTTCCGGTTGAGGCAGCGGCTTGGCTTCGGCGAGGCTGGGGTCAAGCACCCATTTCAGCAGCACTAAACCAAACTGCTTGACGGCAAAGCTGGCAGGAAACGCTGCAAGTGCCCCCAGAACCAGAACGCCAACCACATTGCTGCCCACCGAAACTGCCTGATTGAACAGCACCAGACTGATCAGGGCAATCTCCACATCTAAACTGCGCCTGATCTGCCCTCCTACTCCAGTATTCAAAACGATAAAGATCACAATCCATCCCGCTACTGTAGACAAGAGGTTCAGAGTGGCTGCGTACTGCACCCCTTCTCGCGGCGTAATTTTAAGCTGCCGATACAGGATAGAGGATTCGATCGCGATCGCAATCAGCAGAAATAGGATTTGCAGGGCGATCGCTCGGAGGGGGAGGACAGAGGGCATGGGAGAGGGGGATGGAGGGATGAAGGGGTAGATGAGTGAGGGGAGCTTCGGTTCGTGCGGGAGGCCTATTGCATCGATTACAGGCTAATTTGCGGAGAAAAGTTTGAGGCTAGGAGTTTAGACTCGGAAGTTTGATGAAGTGCGAATAAATCAACTAGTAGAGTGTGAATTCGATGTATATTTCATAGGACGCTATATATAGAGTTTTAGAGTATCAGGGGAAAGGGCAGTTTGAGAGACTCTTCAGGGAATCACTTTTTGGCGAGAGGGTTAGCTGGCTCGTGCTAAAAAGTTTCACTCGGGTCAGGCTGAACTTCTAGAGCTTCGTTAAAATCCAAGGTACAAGAACCATCTTAAAGTCATGACAAGGACTGGAATTGGGATTCGGACTGCCCAAACGCGATCAGAACGACTGGCAGGGCAGATTCATATTTATGACGGGGTTGGCAAAGGGAAATCGCAGGCGGCTCTGGGGGTGGTGCTGCGATCGATCGGGCTGGGCATTCACACGGGCAGTCAAACTCGAGTCTTGCTGCTGCGATTTCTGAAGGGACCAGGACGCACCTACGACGAAGACGCGGCGATCGAGGCACTGCGGCGAGGCTTTCCCCATTTGATCGATCAGGTGCGGACGGGTCGAGCCGAGTTTTTTGGGTCGGATGATATTACGCGCTTCGATCGGATGGAGGCACAGCGCGGCTGGGATGTGGCAAAGGGGGCGATCGCTTCGGGGCTGTATTCCGTGGTGGTGCTGGATGAGCTAAATCCAGTGCTGGATCTGGGATTGCTACCTGTGGATGAAGTGGTGCAAACGCTGAAGCGCAAGCCAGAGGAGCTGGAGATTATCGCGACCGGACGAGGCGCACCGCAAGCATTGCTCGATATTGCGGATCTCCATTCCGAGATGCGGGCACATCTGCATGCTAACGCCGTTGCCCACGGCATCGAAGGCATCGAAATTTATACGGGCTCGGGCAAAGGCAAATCTACAAGTGCGTTAGGAAAGGCTCTGCAAGCGATCGGCAAAGGCATCAGTCAGGACAAATCTCACCGGGTGCTGATTATGCAGTGGCTCAAAGGCGGCTCTGGCTATACCGAAGATGCAGCAATTGCGGCACTGCGCCAAATCTACCCCAATCTGGTCGATCATCAGCGATGCGGGCGAGATGCGATCGTCTGGCGCGGACAGCAGCAGGAATTAGATTATGTAGAAGCGGAGCGAGGCTGGGAAATTGCCCGGGCAGCGATCGCCTCAGGTTTATATAAAACCATTATTCTAGATGAGCTGAACCCCACCGTTGATCTAGAGCTATTGCCCCAACAGCCGATCGTTCAGGCACTTTTGCGAAAGCCACGCGACACGGAAGTCGTTATCACCGGACGCTGCAAACATCCGCCGGACTATTTTGACTTTGCCAGTACACACTCGGAGGTGTTTAACCACAAGCACTATGCAGAAAAAGGTGTGGATCTGAAGCGGGGCGTAGATTTCTAGCAGGATGATTTTGAGAAATGAATACTCAGTGGTTAGAGTGGGGGCGCAGGCTTCAGGCACTCGCCCAAAACGGGCTGACCTACACCGAAAATCCCTATGATGTCGATCGCTATCGGCAGATTCAGCAAATTACAGCGGATATGATGGCAGCTTATACAGACACCGAACCCGAAAAGGTGCTGAATTTTTTTCGGCATGAGCGGGGTTATGCGACACCAAAAGTCGATGCGCGAGGAGCTGTGTTTCAAGATGGGAAAATTTTGCTGGTGAAAGAGCGATCGGACGGCGGCTGGACGCTGCCCGGTGGCTGGGTAGATGTGGGTGAGCCTCCCAGCTTGGCGATCGAGCGGGAAGTGTTTGAGGAGTCGGGTTATCAGACGAAAGCCACAAAATTGCTGGCTCTGTACGATCGTGACCATCCGCGCCACGGACACCCGCCCCTTCCCGTGCAAATTTACAAGCTGTTTTTTCGCTGTGAGCTGATCGGCGGCAGCCCGACACCCAGTATAGAAACCGAAGCAGTTGATTTCTTTGCGCCCGACCAAATCCCGGAACTGTCGCTGAGTCGAGTTGTGCCTTCGCAAATCGATCGGCTATTTCAGCACGAGACACAGCCTGACCTGCCAACCGATTTTGATTAACGATTTTGATAAATGTTTGGGAAAAGACGCAATAAAAACGGGCAGGTCTGGACTGATTTCCGACACTACCCGAAAGCGGAGAGACATATTTAGAAAATAGAGAAATCTAATCTCTAATCCAATGAATTAAGCTAATGAATGATCCAGCTGAAAGAGGGATCGGGATTTTGCCCCTTTGCCCCCTTTCAACGAGAGATCAATTCATTAGACAAACAGATTCATCTCGCGTTCAAGCTGCTGAAGCAATTGCTGATCGCCTCGCTGTTTTGCGGCTTGAATCCGCTGCACTAATCGACGCTGAATGTTTTGCCGATGGACGTTCTCCATCTCGTCGCGCTGGACACGATGAAAGCTCGAACCAATCGAAGCCGTGTCACATGCCCACCGCACGGGCAAGTCATTCGTCCGCAAACGACCCGGAACACTCATGTGGCTTCCGTCAGGCATCGTGGCATAGGTGACGCTGCGGTAGTTGAGCGTATGCACAGGCTGAGCCGGAATATGTCTGGGATAACGAACGCTATAAGCTTGTCCGCGATACTGACCCATCACGCCCCGATCGATCGTCTCAACCGTGCTTAGCTCAGGCTCGTACTCGGTACCACGATAGGAAAGTCTCATATATTTACTCCTAAAACTGCTCAGGTTTCGTGAAATAGGCGCGTTCCTTCAAGTCACTGATGTGTCATTGACCCTACTTCCGTCTCTCGCGATTTCCCTACGGGTTGAGGGTAGGGTGAGCAGTATCGCTGGAGATGAACGTTTTCAAATTTATTTCTGTATCTTATTTTACCCTTTGGCTCTAAGAAAAACAATTTCAGGAGATTTAACAAAAGAATGATTTTTCTTTACCTTCTCTACCTCAAGACCTATGCTTCGCGGAGTGTTCACTCCTGTAGCGATCGTCACCAAAATCAAGTTAACAATAGGGCAAACAGCCCACATAGGGCTATCCCATCAAATACCTTTTTGTAGGTACGGTTCCCCGGAAGAATTAATTTGTCTCACCGAATCAAAACTTCTCGTTCAAGATCGACCAAGTTCTGAACGCGCAGTCTGAAATGACCCGGAGGCGCAAGCGTCAACCCCCGGCGCACAGGCTCGATCGCTTTTTGAGGCGGCAGCTCAAACCTCCGCCCTTGCAGCAGCGTCGCGAGAACTAGCTTCATTTCCAGCAGTGCCAGTGCTGCGCCGATGCAGTAGCGGTGTCCGCCGCCAAAGGGCAAAAACTCAGACGAGGAAAACGATCGCTCCAGAAACCGCTCTGGGCGAAACTGCTTGGACTGTGGATAGATTGCCTCGTTGTGATGCACCAGGTAGGTACAGGGAAACAGCGCCGTTCCCGCAGGCAGCTCGTAGCCCATGATTTTATAAGGAGCCTTCAGTATCCGCACTCCGGCAGTTAAGGCGACGGGATAGAGCCGCAGCGTTTCCTGACAAAGGGCAGTGAGATAGGGCAAACGACCGATCTGCTCCGGGTCATCCCCCAGGTCATCCCCATGGAGGGATTGGAGTTGCGATCGCAGGTTGCGTTCCACGTCCGGCAGTGAATGAATCCAATAGAGTGCCCAGGTGAGTGCGGAAGCCGTCGTTTCGTGTCCTGCCAGTAGCAGCGTAATCAGTTCGTCACGCAGTTCCGTGTCGCTCATTGGCTGTCCGGCTTCGTCGCGGGCAGAGAGCAGCAGCGTCAGAACGTCGGTCCGGGTGAGGTCAGGATTTTTCCGGCGATCGTGGATTTCGTCATACAACAGGCGATCGACCTGCTGCTTGAGCCACAAAAATTTGCCCCAGGGTGTCCAGCGTCCCCAGTTCTGCCGCAGAGCCGGAAAGAACAGCAATGCCGCCCCGATCGGAGAACCTAGCGATTCCAGCAGTTCATTCAGCAATACCCTTAGCCGATCGAATCGCTCACCCGACTGTAAGCCAAATACTGCCTGCAAAATAACGCGCAGTGTGATTTCCTGCATCAGGGGTCGTACTTGAAAAGACTGCCTGCCGTGCAAGGATGCAGCAACTTCTTCGGTAATCTGACAAATCAGTTTGCTGTATGCCTTGAGCCGATCGCCATGAAACGGAGGCATCAAGAGTTTGCGCTGATGGGTATGACGATCGCCATTCAGCAGCAGCACCGAAGAATCTCCCAGCAAATCGCGCAGCACTGCCCCTCCAGAACCCGCCTGAAATAGCGCAGGACTAGCAGTAAAAATCTGCTGAATGCCTTCTGGATGATTCACATACACGGCGGCAGGCGGCTTTTGCCAGCCCACTGCAAAAATATCTCCGTAAGCGCGATAGTACGCTTCCAGATAGTCAAGCGGCTGCGTGATCAGCCGAATCATTCGCACAACGCGGGGAGTGGTGGGGCCGGGAGGCAAAGTCATTGGTGTTTCTGTTGGGAATGCTCTGCCTCTCCATCATGCCACCCCCTCAAATGACGATCGCCCTGGTTTCAGAGGATCGTTATTTGCGCTACACCCGTCCGCGCAGGATTTGCGCCATTTCATTGGGTTTCGGCGAGTGTTCCAGGGCAGTCTCTTCGGTGATTCGCCCGGCTTCGTACAGTTTGTAGAGCGACTGATTCATCGAGCACATCCCGTCAAACGTACAGCGCGGAATAATTGCCTCGATTTCATCAATTTCGCCCCGACGAATGTAGTCCTTAATCGCGTCGGTGTTGATCATGATGTCGTGAAAGGCGGCGCGTTTTCCGTCCGTAGTGCGGCACAGTCCTTGCGCGATGACGGCAACCAGAGATTCGGCGATCGCAATTCGCATCGGAGCCTGCTGATCAGGTTCGTACAGGTTGAGAATCCGCTCGATCGTCTTCACGGCACTGTTCGTGTGCAGCGTTCCCATCACCAGGTGTCCGGTTTGGGCTGCTTTTAGCGCAGTGTTGACGGTTTCCTTGTCGCGCATTTCTCCGATCAAGATCAGATCCGGGTCTTCCCGCAGCGAAGCTTTCAGAGCGGTATCAAACTGGTGGGTATGAATGCCGACTTCGCGCTGCTTAATGAGCGATCGTTTGCTTTGATGCACAAATTCCACCGGGTCTTCGATGGTGATGATGTTTTTGGGCATCTCAGAATTGATGTAGTCGATCATTGCCGCCATCGTCGTTGATTTACCCGATCCGGTTGGTCCTGTGATTAGGATCAACCCTTTGTGATAGTGGCAAACGTCGCGGAATACAGGCGGCAGGTTTAACTGATCGATCGTCAGAATCTTGAGCGGAATCAGACGCATCACCATTGACGGACCGCGCAGCGAATCGAAAATGTTAATTCGGACGCGGGCAAACTCGTACTGGGTTGCGCCGTCAAAGTCGAGCGTGTTCTGAAATCGCTGAATTTCTTCGTCGCTGAGAATCTCTTTCAGCCAGCTAAAGAAGGTTTCCTGATCCGTAACGGGATAGTCTGTTTTGTCGATTTCACCCCGGTTGCGGAAGCGCGGCGACTCTCCCACGCCGGCATGAATATCCGAAAAGCCTTTGTCAAACGCTTCCCGTACGATTTGCGCCAGGGTAGGCTGTCCGGGAGCCAGTTTGCTGCGGGTTGCTCCTTTCATACCTGGCGGTGGCGCAGGCGGGACACGGGGCGGCTGGTTAGGAGGAGGCGGAGCTACAGGACGGGCTTGAGGCATTCCGGGCGCGGCAGGATTGGCAGGCGGCAGCGGCATGGTCTGCGCGGGAATTTGCTGTGTCGCTTCAGCAGGCGGTTGAAGATGGGGCTGAGCAGGCGGGGCAGCAGGACGGGGCGGGGGCGGCGGCGGCACACGCGGAGCAGAAGGCGGGGTGAATGGACGTTGTGCTTCAGTCATAAACCACTTGCCGTAAAGAGCAGAGCCGTAAAGATCATCCGAGATGCCGGATCGAGCTGAAATCGAAGTGAGTCCAAATCCTGACCTCAGCTCATTCTATAGAGGGAGTCAGCCAGATTCAAGGAATTTTCCAGGCGGCAGAACCTTCAGCCCAGTCTCGTCCGCTCTCTGAATAAACTTCACGTTAGCTTGCCCAGAAGTTGCCGCATTTTTATCAGGAGCGATCGTTTTGTTGTGGTTTTGCTGATTATTTGCGGATGAGCAGCGGCGATCGTCATTCCTGGAAAGCAGGCATAGGAAGCAAGCTAATCTTCTGATCCTCTAAGAACCATTCAAAAGAATAGCCACCCCACCAAAAGAAGGATGGCTGATTTAAGGTTTTCTGACCGATTACAGCGCAGACTTCAGCTCTTGACGGGCAGTTGCTAAAGCTTCGGGAAGTTTGCTGGCATCGCGTCCGCCTGCTTGAGCAAGGTTGGGTCTGCCGCCGCCGCCCCCCCCGCAGATTTTGGCAATCGCTCCCACAAATTTGCCTGCCTGAAGTCCTTTGTCGTTGACGCCTTTGCTGAAAGCTGCCACCAGGCTTACTTTATTCGGTTCGGGAGCCGAGCCCAGGACGATCGCGCCTTCACCAAGTTTTTGAAGAAGCTGTTCGGCTACGGTTTTCAGTGCCTCGGCATC
This sequence comes from Leptolyngbya sp. GB1-A1, assembly GCF_039962475.1. Classification (NCBI taxonomy): domain Bacteria; kingdom Bacillati; phylum Cyanobacteriota; class Cyanophyceae; order Leptolyngbyales; family Leptolyngbyaceae; genus Leptolyngbya; species Leptolyngbya sp. GB1-A1. The sequence continues at coordinate 45,925 of NZ_JAMPLI010000013.1, forward strand.
GACTCCGGGCAGTTCTGCTACCAGCAGCTTAAATCCATCAATTGCTTCTGCCTGACCCAAAAGCTGATCTGATTTTGCTAGAGCCAGTTCGGACTTGAGCTGATCGAGCTGTTTTTGCGTAGTTCTGAGTTCTGTTTGCAGGGCAGTGACGCGATCGGGCAATTCCTCAGGCTTGACTTTGAATCGATCGCTCAGATCCCGCACCACTTTATCGCGCAGGTTGAGATACTCCAGCACCGCAGGTCCAGCAACCGCCTCGATTCGGCGAATTCCTGCTGCAACACCCGACTCAGAAATAATTTTGAACAAGCCAATTTCCGCCGTATTTGCAACGTGAGTACCGCCGCACAGCTCCATCGACACGCCCGGAAAGTCGATCACCCGTACTTCGTCGCCGTACTTTTCGCCAAACATTGCCGTTGCGCCTTTTGCCTTCGCTTCTGCAAGCGGCATGGTTTCAACGTGCGCTGCGTGACCGTCTGCAATCCAGCTATTCACCTGCTCTTCGATTTGCTGCAATTCCTCCGGCGTAATTGGACGATTCAGATTAAAGTCAAACCGGAGGCGATCGAACGCGACGAGCGATCCTGCCTGACCGATATTGTCATCCACTAGCTTTTTCAGCGCAGCCTGCAGCAAATGGGTTGCGGTGTGGTTTGCCTGTGCCCGTCGCCGACAGGAGACATCGATTTGAGCGGTTACTAGATCACCAGCCTTGAGCGTGCCGCGCTCGACGCGCCCGAAATGAACAAAAAACGCGCCGTCTTTTTTGACATCCTCAATGCGAATGACGGTATCTGTGCTTGTCAGGTAGCCCTTATCACCAATCTGTCCGCCGGATTCTGCGTAAAACGGCGTTTGATCCAGCACGATTTGAACTTCCGTTCCCGCTGTTGCCGTTTCGATCGGCTGACCGCCCAACAGCAAAAGCCGCACAGTGGATTTACTTGCTGATGTTGTATAGCCCAAAAACTCGGTTTCGTGCAGATCCTCCGCCAAAGTATCCAGCGTACCTTGCACGGTGAGATCGATCGTTTCATGCGCTTCCCGCGATCGATTTCGCTGTTTTTCCATTTCGGCTTCAAAGCCTGCCGCATCAACCGTTAAACCTTTCTCGGCTGCGACTTCCTGCGTTAGCTCCAGCGGAAAACCGTAGGTGTCGTATAGCACAAAGGCATCCTCGCCGGAAATTGTGCCGGTGGATTTGGCAATCAGATCTGCCAAAAGCTTTTCGCCGCGATCGAGCGTGGTGCGGAACCGGGCTTCTTCCAATTGCAGTTCAGCTTTGATCGACTTTTCGCGCTGCCGCACACCCGGATAGGCGGATTCTGCCAGGGCGATCGCGGTTTCTGCTACGTCGATTGTGAATTCGCGATCGATCCCGAGCAAGCGGCCGTGTCGCACCACTCGCCGAATCAGTCGCCGCAGCACATAGCCCCGTCCTTCGTTCGATGCGTTAATCCCATCTGTGATCATGTGAACCACTGCCCGGATATGATCGCCGATCACCTTGAGGGAAACTTTCGTTTCTTCGTCTGCTGTGGCGTAGTCGATTCCCGCAATTTCAGCCGCCGTTTTGATAATCGGGAAAATCAAATCGGTTTCATAGTTATTGGGAACGCGCTGGAGAATCTGTGCCATTCGCTCCAGTCCCAGTCCAGTGTCGATGTTCTGCGCCTGAAGCGGGGTGAGTTTGCCCTGGATGTCCTTGTTGTACTGCATGAACACCAGGTTGTAGAACTCGATGAAGCGGGTGTCGTCTTCGAGATCGATCGCCTCATCGCCTTGTTCTGGGTGAAAGTCGTAGTAAATCTCTGAGCACGGACCGCAGGGACCCGTCGGACCCGATTCCCAGAAGTTGTCTTTTTCATCCATGCGGATAATGCGCTGAGTCGGAACGCCAACCTGATCGCGCCAGATGGCATAAGCCTCATCATCTTCGCGAAAGACGCTGACCACCAACTGTTCCGGCGGCAGTCCAAACACCTGAGTCGAAAGCTCCCATGCCCAGGCGATCGCCTTTTCCTTGAAGTAGTCGCCAAAGCTGAAGTTGCCCAGCATCTCAAAGAAAGTGTGGTGGCGGGCGGTGCGTCCCACGTTCTCAATGTCGTTGGTGCGAATACATTTTTGCGACGTGGTGGCGCGGAGAAACTCAGCGGTGCGCTGTCCCAGGAAAATGGGCTTAAACGGCAGCATTCCGGCGATCGTCAGCAGCACAGTCGGGTCTTCTGGAACCAGGGAGGCACTGGGCAGGATCTGGTGTCCGCGCTCCTGATAAAAATTAAGAAACGTTTGCCGAATTTGTGCGCCGCTAAGAGGAGTGGACATGGACTTTCGACCGCCGTGGTGTAGACTTCAAGATCTCTATTCTTATTCATCCTGCCCGATTCGGCAAAACCAATTCGGCAAAACCAATTCGGTGACATGATTCGGCTGGACTCATTCAGCTATACAGTTCGGCTGATTGGGCAAAACCCATTCGCAAAACTTGAGCAGCAAAGTTTTCCATTCCTGGCACTCGCCCGTTGATTCAGTTGATTCAACATTTGTTTGGAGCGGTTCAACGAGCCGGATGAAGATTTGTTAATCCTCGAAATTAGCAAAATCTCGAATGTATCACTGATTCAGCCGGAGTAAGCTGGGAACAGGAATAAGCATCAGATTTTGGGTTTTCAGCAGCCGGATTCGTACCTGAGGAATGTGGTGCAGTATGAATTTAGGAGGTTACGGGTGCATCATCCTACCAAACTTTTTAGCGTTTTCGCGTGATTCAGGGATGGACGCTTCAATACTTTTAATTGGGAGTGATGCTTTCCGACTTGCCTTGCTTCGTCTCCTTTCTGAGCTGAATGCGTTTGCGATCGAAGTTGCTCCAAATCCTCAGGAGGCACTTCCGCTTATCCAGGCGCAGCAGCCCGATCTGCTCGTAATCCAAGCCGGACAGCCAGGAAGCCTTTCCCTCTGTGAACAGCTCAAATCGCAAAGTCGTCTTGCCTGGATTTATTGCTTTGTGCTGGAGGATAGCTCTGATGCAGTCTCCCAGATGACGATCGATTCTGCTGACGGCGAGGCGGCAGTTCATTACGCTAAAAAACAAGCCGAAGCGTTAGCCGCAGGAGCAGATGCTTACCTGAACATTCCGCTCAATCGGGAAACTTCTCAGCAAGCCGGATGGCGTTCTTTAATTACGGCACAAATTCAGGTTGGACTGCGGCAAGTGCGAAACTATCGAGAGCTAATTCGGGCTAACGATGTGCTGTCGGCGATCGCCCTACTCGACCCGCTGACGGAACTGAACAATCGCCGCGCTTTTGAATGGGAATTGCCGCGCCAGATCCAGAACGCCCGCGAACGCCGAGGGCTAATTAGCCTGATCATGCTGGATGTAGATTTTTTCAAGTTGATCAACGACACCTATGGACATTTAATTGGCGATCGTGCTCTAAAAGTCCTGGCAGCACGGCTGCGGCACAATCTGCGGTTTTACGATACGCCCTTCCGCTATGGCGGCGAAGAATTTGTGATTATCCTCAGCGAAACGGGCGCCCAAGAAGCTGACATGATTGCAAACCGAATCTGTCAAATCATCAACGCTCAGCCCTTTGCGATCGACGACACGCTGGATCTAACGATCACCGTCAGTATTGGAGCTGCTACGCTGGATTCGGAAGATGATCCGAAAGGCCTTAGCCTGCTGCAACGGGCAGACGATCGCCTGCTTCGCGCTAAATCGCTGGGACGCAATCGAGTTGTGAGTAGTTGAGCAAAAAAATGGAGCAGTGTGATAGCCCCTATAGGGACGGCTTGCGAACCGCCCTTACCTTTATGACTGTCCCACTTTTACTGCCCTACTTTTACCACCCGATTTAAATATTCAATCGCTGATAGACCGTGTTCAGGTTTTGCAGATGGTGCTGCGGATTAAAGCATTCCTCGATTTCTTCCGGCGAGAGATGCTCTGTCACCCGCGAATCCTGGGCAATCAGGGCATGAAAGTCTCCGGTTTCGGTGTTCCAGGCCGTATGGGCGCAGGACTGGACGATCGCATAAGCAGCTTCCCGGTTTAAGCCTTTTTCGACCAGCTTAAGCAAAACTCGCTGGCTAAACACTACGCCGCCATAGCGGTTCATGTTGCGCTGCATATTCTCCGGGTAGACCAGCAGATTTTTCACCAGATCGATCGTTTCCATGAGCATAAAGTGCATCAGAGTGCAGCAGTCGGGCAGCATCACCCGCTCCACCGAACTGTGAGAGATATCTCGCTCGTGCCAGAGGGCGACGTTTTCCAGCGCGGCAACGGCGTGACCCCGAATAATGCGTGCCATTCCGGTCAACCGCTCCGATCGAATCGGGTTGCGCTTGTGGGGCATGGCAGAAGAGCCTTTCTGTCCCTTTGAGAAAAACTCTTCCACTTCCAGCACATCGGTGCGCTGAAGGTTGCGAATCTCAACAGAAAATCGCTCGATCGACGCGGCAACCAGCGCCAGCACCTGCACAAATTCCGCATGACGATCGCGGGAAACGACCTGGGTCGAAGCGGGATCAGGCTCCAGGCCAAGTTTCTGACAGGCGATCGCCTCTACCTGCGGGTCAACGTTGGCGTAGGTTCCGACCGCGCCCGAAATTTTGCCTACTGCTATCCGAGGATAAAGCTGTGAGAGGCGATCGCGATGCCGCAGCATTTCTGCTAGCCAGCCCGCTAGCTTAAAGCCAAACGTAATCGGTTCAGCATGAATGCCGTGCGATCGACCGATCATCACCGTATCGCGATGCTGCTGTGCCTGATAGCGAATCGCCTGAATTAAATCCTCGACGCGGCACTGAATAATCTGCAAACTGGCAACCAACTGAAGCGCAAGTGCAGTATCCAGCACGTCCGAACTGGTCATGCCCAGGTGAATATAGCGTCCTGCGTCGCCAACATATTCATTCACGTTCGTCAGGAAGGCGATCACGTCATGCTTGACCTCAGCTTCGATTTCGAGGACGCGCTTTGGGTCAAAATTTGCCTTTGCCTTGATCGTCTCGACTGCCTCTGCCGGAATGTAGCCTAGCTCTGCCTGCGCTTCACAGGCGGCGATTTCAACCTGAAGCCAGGTTTTGAGCTTGTAGGTTTCTGTCCAAATTTCGCCCATTTCGGGCAGGGTGTACCGTTCTATCAAGGCTTTGTGGAGAATGCGACCGATCTATTTTACTGCTCTCGTGCAAGGGGCGATCGGTTTTGTTGAAGGTGGATGGGTAGGGGATGAGGGAATCGGGAGATCGAACACCATTTCTACCGCATGAGGATACAGAATATCAGTCTCGATTTTTAATGACTTGCTTTAAGCTGCGGCAAAAAGATTCGATCGCCTGTAAACCCTGTTTGGGGGAGCCTTCGCTGAGGCGCTTGACAAAGGCACTGCCGACGATCACGGCATCTGCGCCCCATTCCATGACCTGGCGGGCATGTTCGGGCTGGGAGATGCCAAACCCGACTCCGATCGGCTTATCGGTGACTTCACGAAGCTGGGTTAAGAGTTCCTGCACCCGGGATTCGATTGTGGTGCGAACTCCAGTGACGCCGGTGACGCTAACCAGATAAAGAAAGCCCTGGCAGCGATCCGCGATCGTGGCAATCCGGTCTTTGGGCGTGGTGGGGGCGACCAGCAAAGTGACTTCGATTCCGGCATCAGCGGCGGCTTTTAAGACTTCATCGACTTCTTCGAGCGGCAAATCGGGAATCACCAGTCCATTTGCGCCTGCCGCTGCTGCTTGATGCATGAAGTTGGCAATGCCGCGATTCAAAATTGGGTTGTAGTAGGTAAACAGGACGATCGGTGCCCGAAGCTGAGGACGCACAGTTTTGAGCATCTCCAGCACTTGCTCTAGCCGGACTCCGTTTGCCAGGGCACGAGTTGCTGCCGCCTGGATGACAGGACCATCAGCAAGCGGGTCAGAGTAAGGAACGCCTAGTTCAATCAAGTCGGCTCCGCTGCGATCGAGAATTTGCAGTGCTTTTGCGGTGGTGTCCAGGTCGGGATCGCCTGCGGTAATAAAGGGAATCAGCGCACATTCGCCTCGATCGCGTAATTTCTCCATGCAGTCTGAAATTGAAACCATGCTGAACTTACCCCAAACCTGCCGATTGACCGTTTTTTATTTTACAGGGTGGTGGTCAGAAGGCGGCAATGCGAATCAGGAACGCTGAAATCTGCATTCTGCCAGACGACACCCGCGTTTAGACTAGCTAACGTGGAAAGGTGGTCTGGAAGCTTGATCTGTGGAGCGTGGCGATCGTGATTGAGGGCAGTCAAACAATCCTATTTGGCGGTTCGGTCTGGACGCAGCTTTTAACCGCGATCGTTGTTGGGTTGCTGGTCGCGTTTGCGCTTCAGGTTTTGCTGACCAGTTTAGGCGTGGCGATCGGAATGTCGGTTTTAGCCATTCGAGCCAGTGCTCATCGAGCTGCACATCAGGAGTTAGAGCAAGATCTCAGCCAGGAATTAGAACTGAATTCTGCTGAATCCAACGCCGTAGAGCCAGAAATCGCGAGTGAGCCAGCGTCTGCGGAATCCTCTGGGGTTCAGCTTGGATTTTGGGCAGGCTTTGGCGTTTTGCTGACGGTGAATACGGTTTTGTTTGCCGCCTGTTTTTTAGCAGCGCGATTTAGTCAGGCTCAAAGTCCGATAACTGGGGCGATCGAGGGGATTGTGATCTGGTCTGCCTATTTACTGATTTTGATCTGGCTTAGCTCAACGGCGGTAAGTTCTGTTGTTGGGTCGCTGCTGAGCATCACGACGGGCGGATTTCGGCGACTGATTCATCCGATCGGCGCGCTGTTTACCCCAGCGGAACCCGTCCCTGTAACCGAAACTGAGATGCTGGCAACGGTTCGTCAGGAAATTCAGGCAGCCTTTGAGCCAGAACAGCTCCAGTCTTTAATTCGAGCGGAGCTTCAACGATTCACGCTTGCGGAAACTGCGGAGCAATCGGCGGTTCCAGGACTGCATTATCAAGAACCAACCGCCCAAGAAAAAGCGGAAGAAAAAACTGTTCAAGAAAAAACAGCCTTGCAGTTGTCGAAAACCGATTCGACCCTGACCCTCGTTCAGCAGCAGCTTATTCAATTCCTTCAGCATACGGATAGACTGACCGCGAAACGAGTCGATCGCCGCTTGCGAGAAATCCTGGACGCTGCCCAATTTGTCCTGCCTGATTTAGCCCTGATTCCTGAGGTCGATCGAACGACAGCAATGCGTTTGCTAATGGATCGTGAAGACCTGGGCGAAAAGCAGCGCGAAAAGATTTTGAATCAGATTGAGAAGACCTGGAATGAATTCCGGCGATCGAATCAGGATGATCGCGAGGATCAAATTGAAGAGAATGAAAGAAACGGTGTTGGTGAACATTCTGCTGCATCCAATCCAGCGATTCAACAGGTTACGGAGACTGCTTTAAAGACACTAGCCGAACAGCTTCCCAGCTCCTTCACCGACAATGCTGCCGTTGAGCGGGTAATGCAGCAACTCCCCGAACTGCTTCAGCAAGTGGGCAATCAGCTTCCTGCCGGAACAGGTTTAGCGATGCTGGCAATGGCACTGATGCGAGGAAAAGACCTGTTGCCCGAAGACGGGATAGACTCATTGCACATTCGCCAAACTCTCGATCGCCTGGTGAATCAGTCTGGTATGGCAGATCTCAATCGAACGGTTGTGGATCAGGTCGATCATTTGCGCGATCGATCAATGCAGCAGATTGAGCAAGTGCAGCAAACCCTTCAAGCAACTGCCGACACGCTCAAGACACAAACCCAAGAGCAGCTTCAGGCGACTCAAAAAGCAGCGACGATTGCCGCTTGGTGGCTGTTTTTGACGGTCTCAACGGGAGCCATTTCGGCAGCTCTGGCAGGGGCAATTGCCAATCAAATCTAGGTATAAGCCAAGAGCGATTTCAGCAATCCCTGGGAACTCTGGAGATGCGCTGTAGTTTCCGTTCATAGCTTTCCCAGTCAGTACATGCAGGTCAATTTCCGGATTTGCATAAAAGGCTGTGTTAGTTTTGACTGGAACGAAAACTGCCAGGTGAATCTCTCGCTAACTGCCGTGAATGTGATGAATAAAGACGCAAAAATCTACGTTGCCGGACACAACGGACTGGTTGGAAGTGCGATCGTGCGGGTGCTGCAAGCCAATGGCTTCACCAACCTGCTGCTGAAAACAAGTCGAGAACTCGATTTGCGGCGACAGACCGAGGTTGAAGCCTTTTTTGCGGAGGAGCGTCCCGAATACGTTTTCCTGGCGGCTGCCAAGGTGGGCGGCATTGGGGCAAATAACACCTACCGCGCCGAGTTTTTGTATGACAATCTGATGCTGGAAGCCAACGTGATTCACAGTGCTTACCAGTCAGGCGTGAAGAAATTATTGTTTCTGGGGTCGTCCTGCATTTATCCCAAACTCTGCCCCCAGCCGATGCGCGAAGACTATCTGCTGACGGGCTTCCTGGAGCCGACGAATGAACCGTATGCGATCGCCAAAATTGCTGGACTGAAGCTCTGTGAAAACTACTGCCGTCAGTACGGAGCTAACTTTATCTCCGCCATGCCCACCAACCTTTACGGCATCAACGATAACTTTGACCTGGCAAATTCCCACGTTTTGCCTGCCCTGATTCGCAAATTCCACGAAGCCAAGCTCAACCATGCTCCCGCTGTCGAAATCTGGGGCACGGGAACTGCCCTGCGCGAGTTTCTGTTTGTTGATGATCTGGCCGATGCTCTGCTGTTTCTGATGCAGCACTATGACGAGCAGGACTTTATCAACGTCGGTACTAGTGAAGAAGTCTCAATCCGGGAACTGGCAATGACGATTCAAGCGATCGTCGGCTATAGAGGCGAACTGCAATTCGACAGTACCAAACCCGACGGCACGCCTCGTAAATTGCTGGACACCACTCGCTTACAGCAGCTTGGCTGGCAGCCCAAGACTTCCCTTAAGGAAGGCATTGAGCAAACCTATAAATGGTTTCAAGCCCATTACGGCAAAGTGAGAGGGCAGGAAGGGTAGGTCGTCCCTTACTCACCTCCTGCTCCTGGCTCGCCCACTTTCCCCGGCGGTATCACTAGCACCTTATCCACCCGGTTTCCGTCCATATCCATCACTTCAAACCGGAAGCCTTCCCACTCAAAATGATCGGATGATTTGGGGATGTGTCCGAGTTGGGTGATGATAAAGCCGCCCATCGTTTGGTAGTTGCCACGATCTTCTCCGGGCAGCTCGTTGATTTCAAACAGTTCCTTCAGTTCGTGGATGGGTAGCATTCCATCAATGAGCCAGGAACCGTCTTCGCGCTGAATGAATTCGGCTTCCTGGGGCTGATCGGCAAAGGGAATATCGCCAATGATGATTTCCATGACGTCATTCAGGGTGACAATGCCCTGGGTGATGCCGTATTCGTCTACCACAAAAGCGATGTGAGTTCCGAGCTGCTTAAATAGTTCCAGGACGCGGGGAGCGCGGGTGCTTTCGGGCACAAATAGGGGCGGACGCAGCAGGGCAGTAAAGTCGATCGGGTGATTGGAGAGACTGCGATTCAAAATATCTGTGACGTAGACCACGCCCAGCACGTTGTCGAGCGAGTCCAGGCAAACGGGGAAGCGATTGTGGTGGCTCTCTATCATCTTGCGGCGATTGATCTCATAAGAGTCATTCATATCCAGCCAGATGATATCCAGGCGCGGCGTCATGATCGCACTCACCTGCCGATCGCCCAGGCTAAACACTCGCTCCACCATGTCTTGCTCAGAGGCTTCAAACGTGCCTGCTTGTGCCCCCTGCCGCAGCAGCACTTTAATTTCTTCTTCAGTGACGAGCGGCTCGCCTTCATTAGGGTTGACCCGCAGTAGCCGCAGCACCAATTCAGTTGAACTTGTGAGCAGGGTGACGATCGGCGAAGCGAGTTTTGCTACCCACTGCATCGGCTGGGCGATCGAGGAGGCAATCTTTTCGGGGCTATGCAGTGCCAGCCGTTTTGGAACCAGTTCGCCCACAATCAACGACAGGTAGGTAATCACCATCACCACCAGCCCAAAGGCGATCGCCTCGCTGTATTGCCCGACGCCAGGAATTTGTGCGATGTATCCGGCAAAACTGCGCGATAGCGTTGCTCCTCCAAATGCACCCGCTAGAATTCCGATCAGGGTAATGCCGACCTGCACCGTGGATAAAAAGCGATTCGGTGAATTTGCGAGAGCCAACGCCGCCCGCGCCTGTCGATCGCCCTGTTCAGCAAGTTCCTGCAAGCGGGCACGACGAGCAGAAACGATCGCCATTTCTGACATCGCAAAAACGCCGTTTGCCAGTATAAGCAGGAGGATGGTCAGGACTTCGAGCAGCATTGTTTCGGGGAAGGAGGGGTGGATGAGTGGCGGGGCAAGTGGGTGAAGCGATGAGGGAATGGGAAGAAGGGGAACGGGAATCGTAGGATGTGTTAGCGCAGCGTAACCGATCGTTTATCGGGGGATGAGAATGCTTGCACAGTTTGGATCAAGGTAGGGTAACGAGTTCTCTGGGAGATACAAAATCTAAAACTTCCTCCGGTCTCCAAGTCTTCCAAAATTAGCGGATTTAGGGGACAACGCAAGAGATTTCCAACTCATCAAAAATTTTCTTAGAAGCAAATTTTCCGATCGCAAAGCGTACTGTAATAGATAAAACTTACCATTCTCAGATCGAGGGCATGAATCGAAGGCATAAATCGAGGACAGAATTTGTACCGTCGGAGAGAAGCTAGGAGAATCTCTCAGCCTTCGCCTATCCAGACTTCTACAGACTTCTACAATAGTAGAGATCGAAACTGCACCTGTCGATTCGATTTTCTGCTCCGCTCTTCTTGCACCCATCCGCTTTCACCGACCTGCTATGGCATTCTCTTCTATTACCCGCGCCCTCGGACGATCGCCCCTCACCGCTGACCTGTTGACCAAGCTCGACCAGCAGCACCTCGTTCGCCTCAGTGGGATTTCACGCCTGCCGAAAGGCTTGGTGTCCTCGGCTCTGGCACAAGCGCAGAATCGCAGTCTTGTTATGATTGCCGGAACATTGGAAGAGGCAGGACGCTGGGCGGCGCAGCTTGAGGCGATGGGCTGGAAGTCGGTTTATTTTTATCCCACCTCGGAGGCGGCTCCCTATGACCCATTTGACCCGGAAGCCGAAATGCTCTGGGGTCAGCTCCAGGTGCTTGCCGATTTGCAGGAGCAGATGCAGTCTGGGAAACAGCATCCCCCGGTAGCGATCGTCACTACTGAACGTGCTTTACAACCCCATCTTCCCCCTGTAGAAGCTTTCCGTCCCTATTGCCTGACGCTGATGAAGGGCATGGATCTGAGCCTGGAAGATTTCAGCCAACAGGTCGCAGAACTGGGCTATGAGCGAGTTTCGCTGGTAGAGACCGAGGGACAGTGGAGCCGTCGCGGAGACATTATTGATATCTTTCCGGTGGCGGCAGAGTTGCCCGTGCGCCTGGAACTATTCGGCGACGAACTCGATCAAATCCGCGAATTCGACCCCGCCACACAGCGATCCCTTGAGGGCACCGATCGCCTCTTGCTCACCGCAACCAATTTCACACCGATAATTCTGGGCGCACTGGAGATTGGCAACTCCACCTCGAACAAACTGACCCACATCGCGCCCTTTCTATCGGTAGAAGAACTGGAGCGGCTAGAGCAGGGACAGGCTCCCGAAGGAATTCGTCGCTTTCTGGGAGTCGCATTCGATCAGCCTGCTTCGCTGATTGATTATCTGCCGCCCGATACGCTGATTGGCATCGATGAGCCGGATTTGTGTCGGGCACACAGCGATCGCTGGTACGAACACGCCGAGGAACTGTGGCGCGAAGTCAATTCTAAGGAAGAGGCAGAATATGAACTGCCCAAAATCCACCGATCGTTTGAAGATTCACTGGTGTTACTGGAATCCTTCGATCGCCTGCACCTGACCGAACTGGCAGAAGACGGGGCATCCTCAACGCTGAATCTGGCGAGTCGGCCGGTTCCGGCAATTCCGCATCAGTTTGGCAGGCTAGCAGAAACGATTCGGCAAGAACGCGATCGGGGGTTTGCCGTGTGGCTGGTGTCGGCGCAGCCGTCGCGATCGGTGGCGTTGTTGCAGGAGCACGACTGTCCGGCGCAGTTTGTTCCGAATCCAAGGGATTTTCTGGCGATCGACAAGCTTCAAACGCAGCGCACTCCGGTTGCCGTCAAGTATTCCGGTCTGGCGGAGCTGGAAGGCTTTATTCTGCCGACATTTCGCCTTGTAGTTGTCACCGATCGCGAGTTTTTTGGACAGCAGAGCCTTACCACGCCGACCTACATCCGCAAGCGCAGACAGGCAGCTTCCAAGCAGGTAGACCCGAATAAGCTTCAGCTGGGCGATTATGTCGTTCACCGCAATCATGGGGTCGGTCGCTTTTTAAAGCTGGAAAGCCTGACGATCAATAGTGAAACCCGCGAGTATTTGGTGCTGCAATATGCAGACGGCTTGCTAAGAATCGCTGCCGACCAGCTCAGTGCTCTGTCACGCTATCGGACAGCGGGAGATCAGGCTCCTGAACTGAATAAAATGTCGGGCAAAGCCTGGGAAAAGACCAAGAGCAAGGTCAGAAAAGCCGTCAGAAAAGTGGCTGTCGATCTGCTCCAGCTTTATGCCCAGCGCGCCCAGCAGCAGGGATTCACTTATCCGATCGACACGCCCTGGCAGGAAGAACTGGAAGAGTCGTTTCCTTATCAGCCCACGCCCGATCAGCTTAAGGCAACCCAGGATGTCAAGCGCGATATGGAAAGCGATCGCCCGATGGATCGATTGGTCTGCGGCGATGTCGGCTTTGGCAAAACTGAAGTGGCAATCCGCGCCATCTTCAAGGCGGTCACTGCCGGAAAGCAGGTCGCCCTTCTCGCCCCCACCACCATCCTGACGCAGCAGCATTACCACACGCTCAAGGAACGCTTCGCTCCCTACCCAATCCAGGTGGGCTTGCTCAACCGCTTCCGTAGTCCCGAAGAACGCAAGGGGATTCAGCAGCGGCTCACGACTGGGGAAATTGATGTTGTGGTAGGAACGCATCAGCTTTTGGGCAAAGGCATTCAGTTCAAGGAGCTGGGCTTGCTCGTGGTGGATGAAGAACAGCGATTTGGCGTCAACCAGAAAGAGAAAATCAAATCCCTCAAAACTCAGGTCGATGTGCTGACGCTGAGCGCGACTCCGATTCCGCGTACTCTGTACATGGCTCTTTCTGGCGTGCGCGAAATGAGCTTGATTACCACGCCGCCCCCTTCTCGTCGCCCGATCAAAACTCACCTTGCGGCATACGATCCTGAAGTCGTACGAACTGCCATTCGGCAGGAACTCGATCGTGGGGGTCAGGTTTTCTATGTCGTTCCGCGGGTAGAAGGCATCGAAGAAGTGGCAGGCAAACTGCGGGAAATGATTCCCTCGGTGCGAATTGCGATCGCCCACGGTCAAATGCAGGAAGGCGAACTGGAAGCGATGATGGTGACGTTCAACAACGCCGAAGCCGACATTCTGGTCTGTACCACAATCATCGAGTCTGGACTGGATATTCCGCGTGTGAATACGATCGTGATCGAAGACGCGCAAAAGTTCGGTTTGTCCCAGCTTTATCAGCTTCGGGGACGGGTGGGACGCGCCGGAATTCAAGCACACGCTTGGCTGCTGTATCCGCGTCAGTCTGCCCTCACTGATACCGCAAGACAGCGACTCCGCGCCATTCAGGAATTCACCCAGCTCGGATCGGGCTATCAGCTTGCCGTCCGCGATATGGAAATCCGGGGAGTAGGTAATCTGCTCGGCGCAGAGCAGTCGGGACAAATGGATGCGATCGGCTTTGACCTTTATATGGAAATGCTGGAAGAAGCAATCAAAGAAATTCGCGGTCAGGAAATCCCGCAGGTCGACGATACCCAAATTGATCTCAACATCACGGCATTCATTCCCGCTGACTACATCGCCGATCTCGATCAAAAAATGAGTGCCTACCGCATGGTGGCAGCCGCCCAGTCTCCGCTGGAACTGCAAAGAATCGGAGCGGATTGGGTCGATCGCTACGGAGCCATTCCCTCCGCCGCCCAGCAGCTCCTCAAAGTAATGGAACTGAAACAGGTAGCAAAATCGCTCGGCTTTAGCCGCATCAAACCCGAAGGCAAACAGCACGTCGTCCTGGAAACCCCAATGGAGGAACCCGCCTGGAATCTGCTGCGCGAAAATCTGCCTGCCCACCTGCAAACCCGCTTTGTCTACACTCCCGGCAAAGTGACGGTGCGCGGGTTGGGTATTCTCAAACCCGATCAGCAGCTTGAAAACTTGCTAGGCTATTTCAGCCGAATGCAGGGTGGACTGCCAGATACAACCGTGCGAAACAGTTCCCCGTCTGAGGTGACTGCGTAGAGTAGGAATCAAAAACGAATGGGTTGCGAAAAACGTACCTCGATGGTGCATTTCTCACAACCCATGTTTCAACCTGTTTTGAGCGAGATGTAGGCTATTGCCGTTTACCTATGCGGCAGTCTTCAGCTTACGTGAGGCAACAAGACCACCCGCAACGATCAGCGATCCAATTACAGAAGGTTCTGGGGTCGATTTGGGGGAAGGAGCTAAGGTCTTTGTCCAGGTGTAGCGACCTGTGTAGGACTCGCTGCCGTCATTGGTAGAGACTCCGGTTGAAGTTGCATTGAAGCTGTAGGCGTAGTACGTATCCTTACCGATCGTCACCTTCGCAATTTCACTAGCCTGGATAGCACTTTGGGTTCTGCCGGCAAACCTAAGCAAAATATTGTCCCAGGTAGTGTTCCCCATGCTGTATTGCCTTGCCAAAATTCGTGGTCTCAGGTCTAGATGCCCAATCAAGTCTAGCTTCAACTGCCCTGTCAGACTATCCAGGGTGAGCGATCCTACATTTGGATCGCCAGAACTAGGCAAACCCAATGAGAGCAGAGAAGACCGGGCATCTCGTTGTTGAGACAAGGTTAGCATTGACCACATCTGGGTGATTTGAGCACTCGATGCAAGAAAATCAGTGAGCCACTGATTCCCAAATACTGCCCAGTCGGCTGCTGTAACGCTTTGAACGGTGACATTGTATTTGCCCAGTGTGCTGCTGAAACCAACATTAGCAGTGGGATTTTCAGTGGAAGCCCATAGCTCTACGTTAGAAGTGGGGTTGCTGTCCTGTAGGGCTGCGATGGCAGCACCAGCATGATTGCTAGAAAAAATCCCGTTAGAGCCACCTGTATAAGTCCTGTAGTTAGATGTGTCGAAAATGATATTTCTCGGAGTCAACGTTGCAGCGTTAGAGGGGCTAACAATTGCCCCTGCACTTAGGCATACAGCCGCCCCTAACAAAATTTGTTTGATAGCAATTGCCATACCGGATATCTCCAAATTTTACAAGTTGTATGCGTAGATTTGAGCCAAAGTTCAGGGTTCTGGGGCGGGTAAACACCTGACTTACGACTTCAACAATCAGAGGAATAAAGGCAAAGGAATGAGGGCACTCAAGCAGATCTGTAAAAACAGATGTTTTAATCCATTCGGCTAGGCAACTTGTTATTCTGCCTACCGTTTAGTTTAGGGACATTAATAGCTAGAAAGAATAAACCTAAGCCTAGAGTCAACAAAAATTCGATGAAAAAAACAGAACTTTCTTGTGTAATTGATACTTAAAATTAGTTGAAATTACAGAACCTCTAATAGCTCATCCTATTAGAGCAAAACCGATTTGTATCTGACGCGAAGTTAAGGGAACTGTAATTTCCCTGAACCTCCTTCCCCGGTATGCCGCAAATGACAATCAATATTAGTGATTAGTGAACACGGGGCAATGGGGAAGGAGTCAGAGGTGATGTTGCGGAAAGAAGATCTGTAGCTGCTTCTAATGGATGCAAAGATTCGGCTTGGCGAATGGGAATAAGCTGCACGGCGCAGGCTTTTAGCTCCGGCTGTTTTGAGTCGGGGCAGGCAGTTGGGTGAGTAAGGGCATTTGCTTCGGCTTGGTCTGCCCAGAGTTCGCCCCAGTGCATTGGCACAAACAGCGTTCTTGGGGCGATCGCCTTGGTCACTTTAGCGGGAAAACGAGCCATGCCTCGGCGCGATCGAACTTCGACCCATTCACCGTCATTCACTTCGAGTTGAGCCGCGTCGCGGGGGTGGATTTCAATAAACGGCGCAGGGTGCATCTGACGGATTTTTTCGATGCGTCCGGTGCGGGTCTGGGTATGCCAGTGACCGTAGAGCCTGCCGGTGGTCAGCACGTAAGGAAAATTTTCGTCGGGTGGTTCTGCTAAACCTCGCGAATAGGATGCTCCGAAGCGGGCGCGTCCGTCGGGGGTGGGGAAGCGTAAATCGTGATAGAGGCGCGGCGTTGAAACCAACTGTCCCTCAGCCAAGGGCCACTGAAGCGGTCCTTCAGTTTGCAGGCGATCGTGGCTAATGCCCGTCATGTCGCACACGCGATTTCGGGTAAGCCGTACAAATTCTGCGTGAACGTCAGCCGCCGATTCAAACGCAAACTGCTCCTTAAAGCCGAGCCGCCGCCCCACTTCTGCAAAAATTTCCCAGTCGGGCTTTGCCTCACCGGGAGCGGGACGAAAGGCTGAACACAGAGTAACCCGCCGCTCGGAGTTAGTCATGGTGCCTGTTTTTTCGCTCCACTGACAGGCAGGCAGCAGCAGGTGAGCATAGGCGGCGGTTTCAGTGGGGTAATATGCCTCTTGATAAATCGTGAAGGGCGATCGACGCAAGGCAAACTTAGCCCGTTCCAAATCGGGTAGACTGACGACCGGATTGGTCGCAGCAATCCAGACTAAACCCACCTCGCCGGTTTCCAGCCCGGTAATCATATCCCAAACCGTGCGTCCGGGATGAGGTGAAATGCTTCCGGCAGGCAATTTCCAGACCTGCTCGACTTCCGCCCGATGTCGATCGCTCATCACAAAGCGATAGCCCGGCAACAAATGAGACAGTCCGCCTGCTTCGCGTCCGCCCATTGCGTTGGGCTGCCCAGTGAGCGAAAAGGGTCCGGCTCCAGGTTTGCCAATTTGTCCGGTGAGCAAATGCAGATTAATCAGGCTGCGAACTTTCGCCGTGCCTTCGCTAGACTGGTTCATGCCCATCGACCAGAGCGACAGGACGCGATTGGACTCGCCCCACATCCGAGCCGCCTGCTCTAGTTGCTCGACCGAGATGCCACAGCGCTCGGCAGTGACCTGCGGCGAATAGTGCTGCATCACTTCCTCGAATGCCGCAAAACCAGCCGTATGCTGAGCGATGAATTCCGGCTGATCATAGCCCCACTGCTTCAGCAAATGCGCCATGCCGTTAAACAAATCGATATCTGTTCCCGGTCGAATGGGCAGGTGCAGATCAGCAGCTTCGGCAGTTTCTGTGCAGCGGGGATCAACGACAATGAGTTTAACGTTTGGATTGCGTTTGTGGTGTTTGCGGAACCGATTAAAGGCGATTGGGTGACACTCGGCGGCATTGCTGCCCACGATAAAAGCGCAGTCCGTCAGCTCTAGATCGTCGTAGCAGCAGGGCGGACCATCGGAACCCAGACTTTGTAGATAACCCGCCACCGCTGACGACATACAAAGCCGCGAATTGGCATCAAAGTTATTCGTGCCAAGACAGCCTTTCACCAGCTTTTGCGCCGTGTAGTAGTCCTCCGTGAGAAACTGCCCGGAGCCATACACACAGATCGCATCCTTGCCCTGGGTTTGCTGGATGGTCTGAATCCGATCGACAATCTTTTGAAATGCCTCTTCCCAGCTAATCCGCCGAAATTCCTGATCCAGCGATTCGCGCCACAGAGGATACAGCAACCGATCGCGGTCGATCGCCTCCATAACGGTCGCGCCTTTGACACACACCATGCCCTGACTTGAAGGATGGGATCGATCGCCCCGGACTTTGTAGGTAGAAGCAGGGGCAGACGGCTGGGAGGCTTCGCTAGAGACAACCTCGAGACCGCAGCCTACGCCGCAGTAGGGGCAGAGGGTTTTGATCGGGGTAGACATGGGGAAGGCGGCAGGGAGTTCTGGACGAATAATCTCAGTTCGCGGAGGAAGAACCGCAGATTTCATAAGGGCAGTTCGCGAACCGTCCTTACATCAGGATTGGTAGCAAGCAAGGACAGAAATTGGTGGGCAGTGCCCACCCTACAGCTAGTCGAGGTGAGCATAGCGGCGGTAGAGAAATTCCATCGCCTGAGCCCGCAGATCGTAGTAGCGCGGGTCTTCGATCACCTGGACTCGGTTGCGCGGACGGGCAAAAGGCACTTCCAGAATTTCGCCGATCGTCGCAGCGGGTCCGTTGGTCATCATCACGACGCGATCGGCAAGCAGCAGAGCTTCGTCAATATCGTGGGTAATCATGAGAACCGTGGTGCGGTGTTCCGTCCAGATCTTCAGCAGTTCGTCCTGGAGTTCTTCGCGGGTAATCGGGTCGAGTGCGCCAAACGGCTCATCCAGAATCAACACTTGGGGACGCAGTGCCAGAGCACGGGCAATACTGACGCGCTGCTTCATGCCGCCGGACAAGGCTTTTGGCTTTTTGTCTGCGGCTTCGCCCAAGCCCACCATATTCAGGTGATCGCGGGCGATCGCTTCTTTCTCGGCTTTGGGCTTTTTGCGCCACACCGAGTTAATGCCCAGATAGATATTCTCGAATGCGGTCTTCCAGGGCAGCAGCGAATAGTTTTGAAACACCACCATCCGATCGGGTCCAGGCTTGGTGATGCGATTTTGTTGCAGCCGGATTTCGCCTTCGGTGGGCTGATTAAAGCCTGCCACCATATTGAGCAGCGTCGATTTACCGCAGCCAGAGTGACCGATGACGCAGATAAACTCGCCTTCCCGCACCGTCAGATTCACATCTTTCAGCACCAGATAAGGTTCACCGTCCTGGGTAGGATAGGACTTCGAGACGTTTTCAATTGTCAGAAACGGTTCTTGAACCGAGGGCGGTGTGATTTCGAGATTCTTGGAGTTGAGAGTTTGCATAGGGGGGTGTCAGGAAAGAGCAAATAATGCGCTGTGCAGCTTAATTAGCTGGGCGGAGCGTCGAATTACTGTTTGAACTGGGGAAGCAGGAAGCTAGCCCGCAAGCAAGATGAAAGAAGTTACGGAGTAACAGGGACTTGATCCAGGTTGACTTCTTCGATCCGAATGTTCTGCTTGATCGTCAGACTATTGAGATAGCCGATCGGGTCATCGGGATTAAACACTGTGCCATCAGAAAGCGTGACCGGACGGCGATTAGGTTCAATATCAAGCATTCCGAGATCCCGTGCTGCTGCGCCGAATACATCTACGCGACGCGTCCGCTCTAGCACGTCTACCCAGTTGCGCGGGAAAGGAGTAATTCCCCAGCGTGCCAACTGCGTCATGACCCACAGTCCTTCGACCCGGTAGGGACAATTTGTCCGATCGACGTAAAACTGGTTGTAGCGCAGTAAAGAGCTGGGAGCTTCGCCCATGCCGCGATCGTAGGGCGTCACCAGACCCGGACGAATGTAATCGACCGATACGCCAATGTATTCAGGACGGGCAAGGATTTCGGCAATTTCTTCGCGGTTGCGGCGATCGTCGCAGTATTCGCAGGCTTCGAGCAGTGCCTTGACCAGCGCAATATGGGTTTGCGGATAGCGATTTGCCCAGTCTTCGCGCACACCCAGCACCTTTTCCAGGTGTCCCGACCAGATATCAAGGTCAGTGGCAATTACAAAGCCCAAGCCTTCCTGCACCGCTCGCGAGTTCCAGGGTTCGCCTGCACAATAGCCGTCGATCGCCCCGGTCTTTAGCGCGCTCACCATCTGAGCCGGCGGAATCATCACAATATTCACGTCCTGGTTGGGATCAATGCCGCCCGAAGCCAGCCAGTGTCGCAGCATCAGGTTGTGCATTGATGCCGGGTGAACCACTGCCAGCGTCAGCACTTTGTCCCGGTTGCGATCGATTGCCGCTTTCAGATCTGCTAGCGATCGCACACCTTCGTTGTAAAACCGCTTGCTGAGGGTAATCGCGTTTCCGTTGCGGCTCAGCACCATTCCCGTGACGATGGGCGTGGGCTGCATTCCTTTCATCCCCAAACTAAGGGCGAGCGGCATACCCGCGACCATTTGCGCCGCATCCAGACGACCGCTCATGATGCCATCGGCGATCGCTTTCCAGCCCGGTTCACGCGACAGAGTGACTTGCTCCAGTCCGTGCATTTGGAAGAAGCCCTTTTCTTTTGCCACTGCCAGCGGCGCACAGTCTGTCAGGGGAATAAAGCCAATTTCCAGGTTGATTTTTTCCAGCCCGTTGCCTGCAATCACCGGAATCACCTGACGCTGCTTTGCTCGCTTCTGCTGGTTCAGGAAATAATTGACTTCGTTTCGCAGACCATAAAAGCTGGGATGCCCCAGGACTGCCAATCGTTCACGCGGACGCTCAAACGGCACTTCTAGAATTTGTCCGATATGGGATTCGGGGCCGTTAGTGAGCATCACAATGCGATCGGACAGCAGCAGGGCTTCTTCGACATCGTGGGTCACCATAATGCAGGTCAACTCGTTTTGCTGAGCAATTTGCATGAGCTGATCTTGCAATCCGCTTCGGGTGAGGGCATCGAGCGCACCAAACGGCTCATCCAGCAGCAGCACCTTCGGGCGCAGCGCCAAAGCACGAGCAATTGCCACGCGCTGTTTCATGCCACCGGAAAGCTGTCCGGGTCGCTTGTCTGCCGCATGACGCAAATGCACTAGGTCAATGTGTTCTTCAACGATCGCCTGTCGCTCTGATTCCGGTTTGTCGCGCAGCACTCGATTCACTGCCAGGGCAATGTTTTGACGCACCGTGAGCCAGGGCAGCAGCGAATAGTTTTGAAACACCACCATGCGATCGGGTCCGGGTTTTGTCACTTGTCGCCCTTCCAGAACCACGCCACCTGCCGCAGGTTTTGCGAGCCCGGCAACAATGTTAAGCAGGGTCGATTTACCGCAGCCGGAATGCCCGAGCAGCGTCACAAATTCACCTTTTTTGATTTGCAGGTTGATGTTTTTGAGGGCGATATATTCACCGCCGCCGGGAAGCGGAAAGACTTGATCGATATGGTCGATGTGAACAAAAGAAGACATGGCAGGTTGAGGAGTGAAGGAGTGGATGGGTGGGGAGATACGGGGAGCGAGAAATAAGGGGTTAGTTTTGTTCGTCGGGGACGATGCGATGACCGATAAAGCTAATCAGGCGATCGAGTAATAGACCCACCAGACCCACGTAAAAGACTGCCAAGATTACTTCGCTCAAGCTGCCGCTGTTGTACGCATCCCAGATAAAGAAGCCGATGCCGACGCCGCCTGTGAGCATTTCTGCTGCAATAATCGCCAGCCACGATAGACCGACCGCAATCCGTAGTCCAGTAAAGATGTAGGGGAGAGCCGCAGGCAGCAGGACGTTAAAGAAATACTCGATGCGCGATAACTGAAGCACCTTTGCCACGTTGTTATAGTCCTGGGGAATATTGCGAACCCCCACTGCCGTATTGATGATGATGGGCCAGATCGCAGTAATAAAAATCACGAAAATGGCAGCAGGTTGGGAATCGCGGAACGCCGCCAGAGAAATCGGCAGCCATGCCAGGGGGGGAATCGTTCGCAACACCTGAAAGATAGGGTCAAGGGCGCGAAACATGAACAGGCTAACGCCGATCACAATTCCTAAACCAATTCCCGCTGCTGCTGCCAGGGTATAGCCTACCGCCACCCGCTTTAAACTTGCCGCAAGCTGCCAGAACAAGCCCTGGTCTGTGCCGTCGCCCTGAAAGAACGGATCGATAATCAGCGGGTCCCAGGTTTCTTGCAGCACTTTGGTCGGGCTAGGCAGCGTTGCATCCGCTCCAGAACAAAGAACTTGCCAGACGGTTAGAAATACAGCGATCGCAATCACGGTCGGAATTGCCCGCTTGAAAAATTGAGCGATTCGCGAGGGAAGCTGGGCTGCAAGCGAATTTCGGGAGCGATTGGTAATAACTGCCATGAGGAGTGGTAGAAAAAGAAACGATAAGGGGGATAGGGTCGTGAACGATCGGGAAAAGTAATTCTAGATTTCCTGTTTTAGATTTCCTGAAGAGGAACCGCAGATCGTGTAGGAGCATTTTGCAAAACGCCCTTACAGAATCGTGAAAGACAGGTCTAGGTTTCAGGAGATCATGGAAAAAGAATGGGAAAGGGAACGATCGCAGCGATTCAAAACTGAACCGTTCCCGCGTCAGACATCTGAAACTATGCTTTCTTGATTGCCAGGCCGTTGAGGTAGGTCTCTGGATTTTCGGGGTCGAACTTGACGCCATCGAAGAAGGTTTCAACGCCGCGTGAGGGGCTCTTGGGAATGGCAGCATCTTGACCGATCGCCTTGGCAGCCTCACGCCAGAGATCTTCCCGGTTTACTTGATCCACCAGCTTCTTCGCGTCAGTATCACCCGGCAGGTAGCCCCAGCGCATATCTTCAGTGACAAACCAGAGGTCGTGGCTCTTGTAGGGATAGGACGCGCCATTCTCCCAGAATTTCATCAGCAGATCGCTGTTCTCGAGCTTGCGACCATCGCCGAAATCAAAGTTGCCCTGGAGGCGTCCGAGGATGTCATCTTTGGGCACTTTCAGCCATTGGCGACCCGAAACGATGTCCACCATTTCCGCTTTGTTCTCAGCCTTCTCGCACCACATTTGTGCCTCTTGAACTGCCATCAGCAGAGCCTTGGTCGCCTTCGGGTTCTGATCCACCCAGTCAGCCCGCAGAGACAGCGCTTTTTCGGGGTGGTCTTTCCACATCTCGCCTGTTGTAAAAGCAGACACGCCGATTTTCTGGTTCACACTCTGCGCGTTCCAGGGTTCGCCCACACAAAAGGCATCCATGTTGCCGACTTTAAGATTGGCAACCATCTGAGGCGGCGGCACCACAATCACCGAGACATCCTTCGTCGGGTCAATGCCGCCTGCAGCCAGCCAGTAACGCATCCAAAGATCGTGGGTTCCGCCGGGGAAGGTGACTGCACACTTAATTTCCTTACCGCCTGCCTTGGCTTTTGCAAAAGCATCCTTCAGGGGAGAGCTATCAGCAGTGACATTCAGCCCTTTGTAGTCATTTGCCAGCGTGATGCCCTGTCCGTTGGCGTTCAGCCGCGCCAGGATGTACATTGGCACAGGCTTATTGCCTTTGGTGATTCTGCCGGTGGTCATCAGGTAGGGCATCGGCGTGAGGATGTGTGCGCCGTCAATTCCGCCCCCTTGAGAACCCAGTTCCAGGTTGTCGCGGGTGACAGCCCAGGATGCCTGCTTGGTCACTTCGACATCGGGCATTCCGTACTTGGCAAACAAGCCTTTTTCCTTCGCGATGATCAGGGGGGCCGCATCGGTAAGGGCAATAAAGCCGAGTTTAGCCGAGGTTACTTCTGGCGCATCCGCTGCCGAAATCGGAGCAGCCGCACTGGTGGTCGCCTGAGTATCCGTCTTTGATGCTGAGGAACTACAGCCGTGCATTAGTAGCGTTGCTGCCGTCGTTGCACCTGCTGTTACCAGGAAGTTGCGTCTCGAAATCTTGGACATGGATTCAATACCCTATGAATGAAAGTTGAGTGAAGTTCAAGGAGTTAAAACAAGCGAACCGATTCGATCGCAGGAGCAGACTATCCTGCAACATTGGACAATCGCATCATGACCCTTGACCTAGAACAATCTGTGAACCGATCGAAGCAGCAATCAATGACTAACCGCAAATTAAGCCGTGAATTAATCTGTGATGCTATCGGCGATCGTCATAGCAATGATCAAAGCGTTTTCGGCGTTGCGCCAAACTGCTGAATCAGCAACTCGCGCAATACAGGCTTAAGGTCGTCGCAGGGAATGCCTTTCCGAACACAAGTGCCCAGATGAGCATCCTTGCCAACCTTGCCGCCCAGGTATAAATCGACCCCTTCAACGGTTTTGCCGTCCTTGCGAGTCTTTGTGCCCATCAATCCAATTTCCGCCACCTGCGGCTGACCACAGGAGTTGGGGCAGCCTGTCCAGTGAATGCGAACCGATCGCGCAAAGTCCAGTTCAGATTCCAGTTCGCGAATCATTGCCGTGGCTCGATTTTTGGTTTCGATCAGGGCAAAGTTGCAGAACTGTGAGCCCGTACAAGACACAAGCGATCGGCTCAGCGGAGCGGGATGGATGGAAAACTTTTGCAGCAGGGGTTCTTGCAACAGGGCATCAAGCCGAGAGTCGGGCACATGGGGAATGATCAGGTTTTGCTCGACTGTGAGCCGGATTTCGCCATTGCCGTAGACTTCAGCCAATCGCGCTAGGTCATACATATCCGCAGCAAAGAGCCGTCCAACCGGAACGTGCAGTCCCACGTAGTTTAGTCCGGGCTGCTTTTGCGGATACACGCCGATGTGGTCGCGCTTTTCCCAGTCGATTTCGTCTTTGGGGGCAGCAGGCGCAAGCGATCGTCCCAACTGCTGTTCAACTTCAGCCCGGAAGCGATCGAGTCCCCATTCGTCGATTAGCCACATCAGGCGCGACTTTTGACGGTTTGCCCGCAGTCCGTTATCCCGGTAGACTTCCAGGATGGCGCGGCAGAGCGAAACGACTTCAGCGGGAGAAACCCAGACATTCATCGGGATAGCAGCCTCACAGCGTTTCGCCGAGAAGAAGCCGCCCACCACCACATTAAAACCCAGGTCGCCCGACGGTGCGTAGGCAGGCACAAAGGCAATATCGTTGATTTCAGCATGGACTGAGTTATCGCGTCCACCTTCGATCGCAATGTTGAACTTGCGCGGCAAATTCGTAAATTCAGGATTACCTTTGCCGTTGCCCGTAATCATGTCCTGCACCTGCTGTACCAGATCGCGCACGTCGATCAGTTCGCTGGCATCGAGTCCGGCAACCGGGGAAGCGGTGATATTGCGGACGTTGTCCATTCCAGACTGCACGCTGGTCAAGCCCACGGCATCCATGCGGTTAAAGATATCGGGAATATCTTCGATCCGAATGCCGCGAAGCTGAAGGTTTTGGCGGGTGGTGATATCTGCGTTGCCGCTGTCGCCGTATCGCTGCACAATGTCTGCCAGCACGTTCATTTGTGCGCTGGTGAGAATACCCGAAGGCATCCGCAGCCGCATCATAAATTCACCGGGCGTTACCGGACGAAAGAACACACCCAGCCACTTGAGGCGATAGTCGCGATCGGCTTCGTCAATGGCCTCCCAGCCGATTTGGGCAAAGTGAGACAGGTCTTGCTTAACTGCCAGTCCGTCCTTTTCGGCTTTGATTTTTTCAAACTTGTTCAAGCTCGTGGCTTGAGGGCTAATCACGCTGGTCACGGGTTTATCCTCTCAGGATGGCGGGGTGAAACCTGCTATTGGCATAGCGTAGGGGGAATGCATCTATCATTTGGTGCATTTTGTTACCAATTGTTTCCGACAATGAGCAATTTGCATTCTAGCGATGCGTTTTTTGCATAAGGTCGAATTATGAGCATTATTCAGGTTCAAGCAGAAGACGCCGAAGGCTCAAAAGTATTCAGGATGGGGCTTGCGGGCGATCGAACAAACTTTTATGTGGGTGGAAAATCAGCCATATTTCTATTTCTGTATTCCACGTAACTATTTTTTGAAGTATTGCTTTACAAGTGCTTCAGCTCACAATTTTGGTCCTTATAAACAGAGCTTATGAACACTAAAAGCAATCAAAAACTATTCGCCGAGAAGTAACCAGAGTTAAAAATTTGAAAGTTTAATAACCTTCTACAAACGTTTAAGAGCGACTCGATATCGTAACTTGCCTGGGTAATTCCACGATTCTTACAATCTAACTGAATCTTGCTAAATTACTGTCACTGTTTCATGACACCTAGCTTTTTTTAGACAGGTCTTAAAATCGCAGAGCTGGCTCTCGGAAAAGGTTTGGCAAGCTTTTTTGAGACATTGCAAGGCTTACAAACTAAATTGTTAAGGAAATTAATTGCAAGCCGACCTTAACACCTGGCTATAAAAAACAAACGAGCAATGATGAAATAATCTCAATTCGTTCTAATCGCTCTCCTTCCCTAATCTCAGGATTTCGCCTAGCTTTAAATAAGCAAATTTAAGATAGAAACCCTTGAGCTGATGTAATCAAACTAGAAAAATTCAAAGCTTTATTTCGTATTGATAGCTACATTCGGTTGCGAGTCATGAAGCAACTGCATCAGAGATATGCGTTTTTTACAATTCGTGCCCGTTTTGTGGCTGAAGGCGATCGCATTCCAAAGCCTTTGATGCTGAAATACAGGATATACCGCTTTCTGAAAGCCCCTTTTTCCACTCAACCCTCAAGAGACTGCACCCCAAAGAGAAACTGCTTTGCCGCAGCCGCTAAACTGTTTCGACAGCCTCCAGCGTGAACTAAATTGCTCTTTAGCCTTCTGCCCCTGGAGATCCAAAGCTTTGCTCTGACTTGTTTTGCTCCGATCTGCTTTGCCCTGCCCTGCTTTGCCCTGCCTTAGAAGTCCACCCGATCGCCGACCTGCACTTTTACTGTTTCCGCTATGCCTTATCTTTCCGAATTCATTAACGAACCTTTTTCTGAATCTGATAATTGCAGCAATTCCGTTAGCTCTGTTCTGCATTGTGCCCTGATCGCGCTAGAGACAGGTGACTTCTACACCCGCTGGGAAGCTGCAAAGACAATCTCTGCCTGCGGCATTGAGGCGACGCAAAGCGGTTCCCCCGAAGAAGTAATTAATCCACTACTTAACCTGCTGCAAGAAGATTCTGAGGAAGAAGTGAGTTGGTACATCGCCCGAATTTTGGGCACGTTTGGCCATCCGCTTGCCGTGCAAGGCTTGACGCATTTGCTCCAGACTTCCTGCAGTGTAGATGTGGCAGGCATGGCAGCAACCGCGCTGGCAAACTGTGGTGCAGCCGCGATTCCTTCGCTGACCGATTTGCTGCATCAGCCTGAAATGAAGCTTCTGGCAATCCGGGCACTGGCACAGATTGAACATCCTGAAGTTGTACCCATTTTGTTGCCGCTTACATTAGACTCGCTGCCTGCGGTGAGATCGGCGGCGATCGATGCCCTAAGCCGTTTTTCGAGTTCCGCAATTCAAGACGCTCTGTTTGCTGCGCTACAGGATTTCGATAGTTCTGTCAGACGATCAGCCGTTGGCGCGTTGGGATTTCAGGCGCAGGTTCTGACTGGGGAAAACAATGCATTAATGGATGCAGTCATTCATGCCCTGAAGCCGCTGCTGTGGGATTTAGATCTGGAAGTCTGCTGTCAAACGGCTTTGACGCTAGGACGAATTGGTACAGCCGACGCAGTCTCGGAGCTCGGTAAAGTTCTGCAATCCAGTAACACTCCTGCTTCGTTACAGCAGGCAATCATTCGAGCGATCGGCTGGATTGGGACACCAGAGGCAATGGCTTGTCTACAGCAGGCACTCTTCAATTCCGCAATTCTGAACGATGAAAGCCAGATTGAAATCGTTACCGTGTTAGGACGGCTCAAGCAAGTAGAACTTTGCCCAACTGCTGTACAAAACCTGCTCGATTTGTTGCATACTCAGCACCCTATCAGCCAGACCAGCAAAGGCAAACAGACGATCGCCCACAGCCTGGGACAGCTTGCAGCAATTTCAGAAAGTAACATTTCAGCGAATCAACACTCGAATCAAAAGCAATCTAGTGAGGTGATCACTGCGCTGATCCGACTGCTAGAAGATTCAGATGCAGGCGTACAACTCCATGTGATTGCTGCGCTCAAAGCTTTTGACCAGGATGCAGTAAATTTTGAGCTGGTCAGATTCTCGCAGGATACAGCAATTTCTGCAAACCTGCGTAAAGGGATTGGGATTGCTCTAGCAGAACGAAAGCGATCGATTGAATGATTAAAGTCATGATTATCGCGTAGATATATCCCAAACGAGCTTTGGCTGCAAAAGGCGATGATCCTGTACAGCGTTTGGCTGGGCATTGGCTTCAGTCAGCACCTGACCGATGCCCAAAAATTGTCCTGACTGATTCTGTACTTGAAAATAAGAAGATTCTTGCTCAATCTGGATTTGCTCCAGAGACAGCCGCTTTCCCTGCGACCAGGCTAACGTTTGGTCAGAATTAAGAACCGCGATCGGCATTTGACCCAGAGCGATCGATGGCGGCATGAGAGATAAGGCATTTGCTTCCATTTGAGCCGCAACCGCTTCTAGCGAAAGGCTGTCCTGCAAAAAAAAATCGCTGCTGCGCGTTCTTAGCAATTTTGCCAGCGTTCCCCCGGTTCCCAAAACATCACCTAAATCTCGCGCAATCGATCGAATATACGTTCCCGTGCCGCAGTCGATCGCCAGATCTAATTCGGGATACTCGCCCGGTCGCCAATCAAGAATTTCGAGCCGATCGATTTGCACTGTTCGCACTGGAGCCTCAACGGTCTCGCCCGATCGCGCCAGCTCATAAAGCCGTTTACCCCCAACCTGAATCGCGCTATAGCTGGGCGGAATTTGGGCGATCGTGCCCTGAAATTTGGGCAGAGCTGCCTTTACCTGATCCTGCGTGAGTCCAGAGGCATCAAACTGGGATAGAACTTCCCCTTCCAGATCATCGGTTGTGGTTCGCAGCCCAAACCGAACTGTAGCTCGATAGGATTTTTGGTGGCTGAGATATTGCAGCAGGCGAGTCGCTTTTCCTACGGCGATCGGCAATACGCCTGTCGCTGCGGGATCGAGCGTGCCCCCATGACCAACCTTTTTGGTTCGCAGCAGTTTCCGTAGACGAGCAACGCAGTCGTGAGAAGTGAGTCCGGCAGGTTTGTTGAGGTTGAGGAAGCCGTGCATGGGGAGGGGGCGAATAAGGGCGGTGGAGAGGAGGAGAGGAGGAGAGGGGGATAAGGAAGCTGATATAGTTTACTGTTTGCGAGAGGCGATCGGCTGATCCCCTGATTTGGGGATTGGACAAGGACAGCACAACAAAGAAACAAAAAACCAGAAAAAAGACAAGAAAAAGGTGGGGTGTCCCACCTCTGTTTGTTCGATCATGTCAAGCAAACCTGTTATTTCAGCCGATTGTTCAAGCTTGCAGGTACTTCTGCGCTCTGCAATTCCAAATTGCGACTTTACAAATGGCGAATGAGTATTACAGGCTCAGGTGAATGGGCAGGCTGCTAATTACCGTGTTCAGGTTTTCGGCGATCGTGCTGGTGATTTCCTGGGTAATAGGCAGACTATCGATCGCCATGCCTGCGGAGAGCAGCATCAGATAAAGAATGGAGTATTTGAACAGCGATCGGGCGGCTTGCTGATCCATCGGGTCTTTGAGTACTTCCCAGGCTTTAGCAAGAAAGAGTCCGCCGAGGGCGAGGGCGACGATCGCGTAGAAGGTTCCCATGACGTGCAGGGGGTAGACTAGCAGCAGCGTGACCGGCAACATCAGCAGCGTGTAGAGCCAGATTTGTTTTGCGGTTGCTTCGCGTCCGGCGACGACGGGCAACATCGGAACGCCGACTTTGGCATAGTCTTTCTCGATCATCATTGCCAGTGCCCAGAAGTGGGGCGGAGTCCAGAAAAAGACGATCGCAAAAAAGACCCAGGCTGCCCAGCTCAAATCACCTGTGACGGCTGCCCAGCCCACCAGAGGCGGAATCGCACCTGCCGCCCCGCCAATCACAATATTCTGGGTGCTATGTCGCTTTAACCAGTGGGTGTAGACCAGGACGTAGGTGACAATCCCGGACATCGCTAGGCAGGCACTCAGCAGATTGGCAAACACCGTCAGCAGCGTAAAGGAAGTGACGGCTAAACCGATCGCAAACAGCAGCGCGTGGAGCGGCTGAATTCGACCCGATGGCAGGGGACGATGGCGCGTCCGTTCCATTTCGTAGTCGATATCGCGATCGTATAAACAGTTGATCGTATTGGCGGAAGCGGCTGCCAGTGTGCCGCCTAGCAGAGTCACCAACAGCAGGAAGGGATCAACTTTGCCTTCTGCCGCGATCCACATACTGCCTGCGGTGGTGATTAACAGGAGAACAATAATCCGAGGTTTGGTCAGTTGCCAGTAACTCTGCATCACCTGCCAGAGGTTTTGGTGGTGTCTATGAGTTTCTGTCCAGGTGGTCTGTTGCATTACTTTTGAACCTGTATCGAAAAAGGAATGAAGGATCGGGGTGGAGGGGTGAGGAGATGAGGAGGTAAAGGGATAAAGGGTTAGGCAGGCTGGATGAAGTCGTTTTGCAGTGGAGTTGGAACTGGCTTTCGATCGCGGAGTCCCAGCACAGTAAAGCAAACCAGTGATCCGAGCAGCGAGGCTCCGACCATTTGGTGGGCGATCGTCAGCAGTTCGACCTGGAGGTGCAGTCGGAAGGTGGCAAAGCCAAGGGTCAATTGCAGCAGCAGCAGTAGTCCGACCAGGTTAGAAATTTGCCGGAGCGATCCGCTGAGGGCAGGCGTGCGCCATGCAGCAATCACAACTGCCAGCGTTATTAACGTAGCGGGAATAATGCCAAGCAGATGAATATTCATGACGCTACAAAGCTGGGTCACCACAAGACACTGGTGCAGTGCCCAGCGCGAACCCACCAGCGCACCCGAAATACTCTGGAGATAAATCAGAACGGCTGCCGTCAGACTGAGCCAGGGTAGCTTACCGACCGTTCCCGTGGGCTGATGGGGCAAAAGCAGTGTTCCCATCACCAGCAGCGTCATAAAGAAGGCGAGTGCCGTTCCCAGGTGGGCAGTCACAATATCAAACCGCAGCATCTCTGTTACGGTCAGTCCACCCAGTACGCCCTGAAACAGAATCAGACCTAGCGCGAGGGTGGCAACCCAGGGAGTCCAGCCGGGTAATGCCTGACGCTTCCACCAGGAGTAGCCGACCAGGACGATCGCCAATAGCCCAATCAGCGCAGCATCCAGGCGATGAATCCACTCCAAGAACACCTGAAGATTCATTTGCTGAGCCGGAAACAGCGTGCCGTAGCACAGGGGCCAATCGGGACAGGCCAGTCCGGCATTCATCACGCGGGTCGCGCTGCCGATCGCCATCAGGACTAGCGTTGCGATCGCCATTTTCCAGACCAGGCGGCGGACTCGGTCCTGGGGCGTGAAACGCGGTTGAGCCGTGGGTTTTTCGGTTGGGGGTTCAGGGACTTCTGAATGAATCGGGATGAGCATATCTGATTTCAGTTCTGGGTGGAGGGAATCAGGCATTTGCCATATCTCCTCTTCGCATTAAAACCATTAAGCTTAAGGAGAGAAATAAGACTAAATGCAGATTTTGCAGCATGATCTGCCAAAAGATAGATCGCCACCAAGCCATAAGAGAGAAGCTTGATGCTGACCAATATGTAATGTTGTGAAATTAAATTCTTGAACCTTACCCTTATATCAGTTTTTCGATTCGTCAGCGACGACGGCTGCAAACGGTGAAATCCGCTTTAGGCTGCTGTAGTCTCTACTGTAGATAGACAAATCTTGAAAGGGCAAATGCTTCGGAATTTCTTTTGATTCTTGAGATGAAAAATTTAACACAAATGCTTAAGGAACGATCGCTTCTCACTCTTCCAGGCTTGGCAACGAAGATTGCTCTGGATTATTCTGTCAATGAATTACTTCGACGGCAGAACAATTTTAGCGAGGAAATTATCTGAATGATCGTTTGGGG
The DNA here is from genome assembly GCF_039962475.1 of Leptolyngbya sp. GB1-A1. Taxonomy (NCBI): domain Bacteria; kingdom Bacillati; phylum Cyanobacteriota; class Cyanophyceae; order Leptolyngbyales; family Leptolyngbyaceae; genus Leptolyngbya; species Leptolyngbya sp. GB1-A1. The sequence continues at coordinate 77,637 of NZ_JAMPLI010000013.1, forward strand.
TCAGGCGAATGGAATACCAATCAAAAAACTTGGTCTATAGAATGATGGGTGCTATTGCTAGCCATACGACCGAGACGAAAATGCACAAGTAATGCAGAAACTTCGACTCGAATTTCTACTAGTGATGTTTCCACCAATGATGTTAGAGTGCGGTAGTGATGCGGGATCAGGGTAGAGTCTACTCTTTCCCTTGTCTCTAACTTTCTCCATTCTAGCGATTCAAACTTGATTTATCTGGATTTAGATTTAGATTCAGACCTGGATTGAGAACCGATTTTGAAAGGTTTCCTTGGCGATCGACTTCAGGCACAGATTCAGCAAACATGATCCCAAAGAAAACATTAAGAGTTAATGCAACTGGTTCGGTTATTACGGTTCGGTCGAGTGCCTATTGGATCTGTAATTTCTTTAGCAACTTATTAGTTTTTGAGTTGGTTAAAAGAAGAATCTTTCGCTAACGTGGGAGTTGGGCTATGTTTCAGCGTTTTAACCAGTTAATCTTGCTAAGCGTCACATTGAATCTTGCCGTCGCAACATAAGAATTCCTCACATCAGAGTTCTCGACATCCCGATTTGAGATCCAAAGGCTCGGCTCCATTTCCTGATTTGAAGCGTTGAACATCTTTCTCCAACCATCATAGTCATTCCTAAAGTGGTCATTCCTGAAATGGTTATCCCGTAAATAGTTATTCCTGAAATGGTTATCCCGTAAATAAAGTGGTGATCCCGTTAATGACTATGTATCTGTTCTCCTACTCTCCTGACTCACCGTGAAAAACATTCCGAATAGTATCCTGACGATGCTGGCTGGCATTGCACTAACGCTGGTGAGCATCTGGTATGGACAAAATCATGGATTGCTCCCCGTTCAGGCTTCCGACGATGCCAGAGTAATCGACGGGCTATTCAACACAATGCTGGTTGTGGGAACCGGAATCTTCCTGCTGGTGGAAGGCACGATTATTATCAGTGCCATTCGCTTCCGTCGCCGTAAGGGAGACACCACCGATGGTCCACCGATCGCTGGAAACATCACTTTGGAAATTGTCTGGACGGCGATCCCGGTGTTTATCGTCCTGTTCCTCAGCGTTTACAGCTTTGATGTCTACCGCAATATGGGTGGCTTTGATCCCGACGCGATCGAGGGTACACCAGAAGTGCAGGTGGCAATGGCAGATACCGATATGGCAACGCCGATCGTCGATGGACAGCAAAGCCATAAGACCCATTCCATGCATCATCATTTAGCCCTTGGCGTTGGGGCAGACCCCTCTACAGAGGGCAAAGAGCCTGACCTGAGCGTTGATGTAATGGGGCTTCAGTACGCCTGGATCTTTACCTATCCAGAAAGCGGCGTGACTTCGGGAGAACTGCACATCCCCGTGAACTCTGACATTAAGCTGACGATTAAAGCGCAGGACGTGCTGCACGCCTTTTGGCTGCCTGAGTTTCGTCTGAAGCAGGACGCGATCCCCGGTCAACCTGCCGAGCTGCGATTCCAGCCCAGATTGGAGGGCGAATACCCGATCGTCTGCGCGGAACTCTGCGGACCTTACCACGGCGCAATGGGTGCGAAGCTCTACGTCGAAAGCCAGGAAGCGTTTGATCAGTGGCTTCAGTCCCAGGTGGTCGCTCAAAAAGAGGGCGATCAAACAGTGGCGAGTTTGACCGATCGCACGGATGCTGACCGGTTGGCTCCTGTCGCTGCTGAGCTTGGCGTCACTGCCGAAACCCTGAAGTCGCTTCAGCCTGCGGCTTAATGTTCTTTCCTTTTTCTTGTTGGTCTTTTTATTGGCAACCGAGCTTATGACAAACGCAGAAATGCCAATCACTGCAAATTCTCCAGCCGTTGAGCAACACGGGCACGGCAAGTCCGAGCGTCGCTTGCGGGACTACTTCAGTTTTAATACGGACCACAAAGTGATCGGGATTCAGTATCTCGTCACTTCGTTTATCTTCTATTTGATCGGCGGCGTGATGGCAGACATCATGCGAACCGAACTGGCAACGCCTGCTTCTGATCTGGTTCCGCCAGAGCTGTACAACAACCTGCTGACGCTGCACGGCACGATCATGATCTTTATGTGGATCATTCCTGCCGGAGCGGGGCTGGCAAACTACTTAATTCCGCTGATGATTGGGGCGCGAGACATGGCGTTTCCCAAGCTGAATGCCCTCGCTTTCTGGATGATTCCGATCGGCGGCATTCTGCTTGTGGGTAGTTTGCTGGTCGAGGCTCCGCAGGCAGGCTGGACATCCTATCCGCCCCTCAGTATCGTCAGCGGCAAAGTGGGTGAAGGCATCTGGATCTTTAGCTTGCTGATCCTGGGAACCTCCTCGATCCTGGGTGCGATTAACTTCCTGACGACCATCCTGAAGATGCGCGTCCCCAGCATGGGCTTAAACGATATGCCCGTGTTCTGCTGGTCAATGCTGGCAACGTCGGGCTTGGTTTTGCTTTCGACCCCCGTTCTGGCAGGTGCGCTGATTCTGCTGGCGTTTGATTTGCTGGTGGGCACGGCATTCTTCAATCCGCTGGGCGGCGGTGATCCGATCGTTTATCAGCACATGTTCTGGTTTTATTCCCATCCGGCGGTGTACATCATGATCCTGCCGCTGTTTGGAGCGATCTCAGAAATCATTCCGATTCACTCGCGCAAACCGCTGTTTGGCTATCGAGCCGTCGCGTATTCCAGTATGGCGATCGCTTTCCTGGGGCTAATGGTCTGGGCGCACCATATGTTTACCAGCGGCACTCCGGCATGGCTGCGCATGTTCTTTATGATCACGACGATGGTAATCGCTGTACCCACCGGGATCAAGATCTTTAGCTGGCTTGGCACCATGTGGGGCGGCAAAATTGCCCTCAATAGCGCGATGCTATTTGCGATGGGCTTTGTGGGGATGTTTGTGATCGGCGGCATCAGCGGCGTGATGGTCGCATCCGTTCCGTTTGATATCCACGTTCACGATACCTATTTCATCGTGGCGCACCTGCACTATGTGCTGTTTGGCGGCAGTGTGTTTGGCATCTTTGCGGCAGTCTATCACTGGTTCCCGAAGATGACCGGACGCATGATGAACGAAACGCTTGGGAGAATTCACTTTGCCCTGACGCTGATCGGCATGAACCTCACCTTTATGCCCATGCACAAGCTTGGCATGATGGGCATGAACCGCCGGATTGCCATGTACGATCCGCGCTTTACGTCGCTGAACCAAATGGCAACCGTGGGAGCTTACATTCTCGCCGTTTCCACCTTTCCCTTCTTGATCAATGCGATTTGGAGCTGGTGGAAAGGCAAACCCGCAGGCGATAACCCCTGGAATGCGCTGACGCTGGAATGGATGACGACTTCTCCTCCGGCGATCGAAAACTTCGAGGTGCTGCCCGTCCTGACGCATGGTCCTTATGACTACGGCGTTGACCCAGAAGTGGACAACCGCGAAAACGAGCCGCCACTTACGTCGCCTCAGCTTCAGCCTGACTCTTCGCCTCTGTCTTAACCCTAGACCCTAGCAACTGGAGACTCTATGCAAGGATCAATCGAAGGAACGGCTGTCGATCGGGTTGGACAGCACTACGAAACCCCCAGCGCAGCCGCCCACGAAGAGCATCCCGACTTCCGCATTTTTGGGATCATCGTTTTTCTGGTTGCAGAAAGCATGATCTTCCTGGGGCTGTTTGTGGCCTATCTCACCTTCCGCGCGGTTTATCCGAATTGGCCCCCTGAAGGTACGCCGGAACGGGAACTGCTGCTGCCCGGAATTAACACCATTTTGCTGGTGTCGAGTAGTTTTGTAATTCACAACGCTGACACTGCCATCAAGCAAAACAACGTTGCTAAATTCCGCGCCTGGTTTGCAGCTACAGGGCTGATGGGCGTCATTTTCCTGATCGGTCAGCTCTACGAATATTTTCACCTGGAATTCGGGCTGAAAACAAACCTCTACGCCAGTACCTTTTATGTGCTAACAGGCTTCCACGGTCTGCACGTTTTGTTCGGGCTGGTGCTGATTCTGTCAGTATTGTGGCGATCGAGAAACCGCGCCCACTATTCCAGCGAACATCACTTTGGCATCGAAGCGGCTGAACTCTACTGGCACTTCGTTGACGTGGTTTGGGTGGTTCTCTTTGTCCTGCTTTATCTGCTTTAGAACCATTGCCTGATCATTTATTTGAGGAATGTTTAACATTCTGTATTGCCCCCTATTGCCCCCTAAATCATTCATAAACGGGGGACTTTGAAACTCGAAGCAGGCACAGTCAGATGTAAAAACATTTGCAAAAATAAAGGGATGGAGGTTTATTCACATAACCTTCGCCCTTTTTTTTGATTCCTCCCCTTACTCCTTTTCAATTACCCGCCGCATCTCCCCATCCCCTCACTCCATTACCCCTCACCACACTATGGGCACTTCTCTCGACATCAATACCACCAATTTCGATACTGAAGTCGTTCAGGCGTCCTACGATCGCCCCGTTCTCATTGATTTCTACGCAACGTGGTGCGGTCCCTGTCAGATGCTGAAGCCAATGCTGGAAAAGCTGGCGCAGGAATATAATTTTGTGCTGGCAAAGGTAGACATTGATCAAAGCCCGGAGTTGGCGAATCAGTATCACGTTGAAGGTGTGCCGGATGTGCGAGTGGTGAACCAGGGAGAAGTGCATCCCGGATTTGTGGGAGTGTTACCTGAGCCGAAACTGCGTCAGTTGCTTGCAAACCTGAATTTGAAGTCTGAGCTGGATGCCGGACTCGACGCGATTCGCGTAGCAATGGCAGCAGGCGAAGTCGAAGAAGCGAAGGTATTATTTGCGCGGCTCATTGAGAAATATCCCAAGAACGGCAAGCTGGTGATTTCTGCCGCACGGTTCCTAATGGGTCAGGGCAAGCAAGAGTCTGCCGAAAAGCTGCTGAGCAATATTCAGGAAAACGAAAAGCCCTTTTATGCTCAGGCAAAGGCACTGCGAGATCTGGTGCAGCTTCAGCAGGAAGGTCAGGAAATGCCTGATACCGATCAAACCGATCGCGATCGCGCCTTTTTTACAGCAGTCAATCAGGCGTTGCAGGAAGACAACGAAGCCGCGCTGGAAGGTTTTTTGGCGATCGTGGCTCAGAGCCGCAAATATCGCAATGACGGGGCCAGAAAAGCGATGCTGCTGGTGTTTGAACTGATGGGCGACGAGCATCCCCTCACGCCGGTTTATCGCAAGAAACTGGTGCAGACGCTGTATTAATTCAACAGGATTCGCTTTGATAAGATTAGCTTTGACAGAATCCGCTTGACAGGAGCCGGCATTGCTGAATGGAAATCGGATTCTTGGATAGAAAGTTCTCTGCTAGGGTCGGTTTCTAAAACCCCCTTCAAAATTCATACATGGGATCAGCAACGTGCTGTGAGACGATCGCAGCAGAATTCAGACAAAACAATGCAAAAGGGATTTCCATCTACTGCGATATTCGAGATGTCTTTGCCTCGTATTTGAAGCAGCAGGAAAAGCCGTTTGAGTCGCTCTGGAACGAGGGATTCGTCGAAACCTGTTTGATTACTACGATCGAGAAATTCTGCTGCACATCAATCACATTCGATCGGGAAAGCTTAGACAATGGCAGCAAGATCTTGCTGCGAATCAAGCTGCACAGATTCAAGCAAAGGTAAACGAATGGTGTGTAAACCATCGCATTGATCCAGAAATTTTTCTATAGGATTGAAACTTTGGTAGCGTGGGGGAAGCGGTTTGAACAGTTGCGATCGTCACTTAAACTTCTAGCCGCTAATGCTGCAGAAAACTCGGCTTCCTATGGTTTCAAATTAGAAGAAACTGGTTTCAAATTAGAAGAAACAAAAAAAGAGCAGACGAATCTGCTCCCAAATTTATCTTTCGGTGAATGCAACGCTACGAATCGTAGGTGTTTTTGCCCGTGAACTTGAGTGATGCAGCTTCAGGATTTTGACCGATACTGCGATCGTTCTTACCGAAGTAAGTCCGTCCCTGGTTCACCTTCTCAGGGAAGACTCCATCCGACGGGTGGAGATACTGGATCTCGCCGTTCGCATAGATTCGGTAGATTTTGAAGTTGTCCATCTTGGGCTTGAACTTGTTGCGGAACTGCGCACCGAGAGCGATACATTGCTCTTTCCGGGCAAAATACAGCAGGTTATCACCCTGCCGCATTACCGCAGCCCCACCAGTAGGCATTTCAAACACCTGTTCTTGCGGACTAGTCCAGGTGATGGCGTATCTTTCTTCTTCAAACGCAGCCGTGAGCAGTCCGCCCGTGCTGCCGCCGAAGATAGGAGTTTGTCCAGTAAGAGTTTCTGTCATGAACGTTTCTCTGAACATTTTTCACGCATCCTATCATTCGACCCTTTTCACATTCTCAATTTTGTATGGAACTGTAATAGTTCTTTAGAGAGAGTGGAACAGGCTGAGGGAGGGCGGTTGTCTCAGGTCATTTACTCTAAATCCGGAATCAGCTACTCTAAATACGGAATTAACTGAAGCTCCCCCAATCCCAAATCCTGTGCGGCGATGCAGCGCGTTTCAAACAGAGCCATCATGTCGTTGAACTGCGGGTTGCCGCTCGATGCACCCTTGAGTCCTCTAGCAATAATCAAGCCACAGTAGCCCTTCGTTTTCTTGCAGCGTTGATCCCACTTTTTGCGTGCCTGGATGTGAACTGAGTCATTTTCGTGAAACTCGCCAAACAGGTGGAGTTCGTCGTCCTGGGTTTGCAGCACGCCCAAATCGTATCGCTCTTCCGAAAAGGGGTCTTCGCCGGGGTTAAAGCAAATTGCCTTCAGTCCGCCTGCAGTTTTGATCGCTTCGATCAGTTCGGCGGCTTTGGGGCGAGAAGTTTGGATCAAGATCACGGGAAACCCATCAGCATCAGTCGGAAACTCTGCCCCAGCTTCCTGATAAAACTTAACGCTGCTCCGCAAGAGCTCCAGCACATCCCAGGACATCGCGCCTAGGCTGTAGAAGGATTCAGACGGCACTAGATGATTGTTTAGCAGCGGCGGCGCACCAAACGGAAAATCTTCGTCGGGAAATCCAGCGGCGATCGTCATTTCCGATAGTTCATCCGCGAGGTTGGGCAGCGTTGCTACCTTGACCGATATCTTTTGGTCGGGGTGCGTGGGATTCGGGATGCGATAGTTTCCTGAAACAGAAGGAAAGTCTTCCTGTTCTAAACGAGAGAGCGACTTTTGAAAGAATCGGTGCAGTGCCTTCAGCGCAACGAGAACGGTAATGGCTTCTTCTTCATGCAGAATGGGACGCATTCCTTCTAGCGGGTGCAGGTTGCCAAACGTAGGCGTGACGCCTGCCTGGGCATAAAACTCTGCTGCCGCAGGCGATTCTTCGTCCGGACGAAGGTTGCCGTCCTGCTCAAAGGTGACAAACAGACAATCCTGTTCCAGAAACGCTTCTTCCAACCCTTCGGGCGAGTCTCCGGCAGCCAGCACCCGCTGACGAAACTGCTTCAGTGAGTCGATCGATCGATACATCAGCAGCCCGTACTCCATGCCCAGCATGCCCAGAATCGAGACATAGAGCGTCCCGACATCTGCGCCTGTGATTTCAACCGAGATAATCTTTTCCTCGTCCAGCACTTCCCAGGGAGCATCCTGCCAGATATCAGCAGTTGCTTCGAGAATGGTGGCTTCGTGTTCCGGCGGAAGTTGAGGCGGCTGGGGCTTGACCGCAGACTGCAACCCCTCAAAAATCTCGTCAATGATTGGTAGTTCGGGCGCGTATTCGATCGTGATATCCAGCTCTTGCAGCACACCTCTGAGAAAAAACTGAATCTCTCGATCGCGCACCACAATTTTTTGAGGACGGGCAGGCAGGGCTGAACCTTGCGGATATTCCATTGCCTGAAGCAGCGTTCGCACGATCGCCTCGTGTCCGACCTCTCCGGAAACCATGTCCATTGCCCGCACCATCCCTTCTGTGCCGTCCACCCACAGAATGCAGTGATTTGCTTTGCGTCCTGGATTGTCAAGCGACGTGACCCCAAACTCTGGCAGCAATGACCGTCGATCGCCTTCCCACACGCTGGGAATCTGGCGCAATTGTTGCAACCGACGACGGGTAGAGCGATTCAGAGCAGTCATAGCCAAACTCACCACAAGACGGGACAGACAGATGCAGCATTGCCTACCGTTTTCTCGACAAGTGCTTCAACCAGCCTTTCGATTAGTTACGGAAGCAACGGATGGATTTCAGCCATTCTAGCGGGGTTTGCTCCCGGTAAACGGGAAGTTTGTGTTTCTAGAATGCTGCTTATCATTAGGATAATCGTTTGGCATTGGGGTTGAGTGAGGTTTCGTGGTTGAGTGCATGGGCTGCTAGCTTTAATCTATAAAAGTCAGGGGTCTTGGCGATCGCAAAGTATCGCAAAGCTGGGTGAATGGGCAGATGAGTGGATGGGTAGATGAGTGGATGAGTGAATGGATGAGTGGGGTTAGTTTGATGGGGATTGGAGGAGTTTGCTGAAGCAGCGATAGAATAGAGTAAGGAGTAGTAGACTGCAACAGCAAGGGAGTCTCAAACACATGACACAAGCAGCACCTCAACAGCGAGGAGGCATCCTAATGAGCGAATCCGCCCTCCGCCATGTCATGGCACTGCGAGACAGGCAGGGAAAAGATCTGTGCCTGCGGGTCGGTGTGCGGCAAGGTGGCTGTTCGGGAATGTCCTACACAATGGACTTTGAAGACCCCAACAACATCCGCGATAACGACGAAGTGTACGACTACGATGGGTTTAAGGTCGTCTGCGATCCTAAGAGTATGCTGTACCTCTACGGCTTGATGCTGGACTACAGCGATGCGCTGATTGGCGGCGGCTTCCAGTTCACCAATCCCAACGCCAATCAAACCTGTGGCTGCGGCAAGTCTTTCTCGTAGCACTCCTACAGAATATATCCCGTAGAATTCTAGCTGCATTGAGCCCAGTTATTGATTCACAGGTTATCGGTTCACAAATTATCGATTTAGCAGTTAGCTGCATTCATCGTCTGTCGATCGCCCTCTATTTACTGCACCCATTGTAGGATGAAGGGCGATTTGTCTTAGCTGCTCGTAGTTGAGCTTGCCCTGCAAATTGCGCGGAATGCGCTCGACAATAAGCCATTTTTTGGGCTGTTTATAGCGGCTGAGCTTGAGCTGAAGGGCTGCTTCGAGGGTCGAAATCGAGAAGTCTGGAATGGGGCCTGAAACAGGAACAATCAGCGCAGTCACGACTTCACCCCAGGCGCGATGCGAAGCAGTTTCCCCTTCAAAAGAATCGGGTAGGCCAATCACACAGACATCCTGCACTAAACCCGTTTGGCGAATCGCGGCTTCGACTTCTGCCGGAAAGACATTTTCGCCGCCTGTGATAATCTTCTGGCTGTTGCGTCCGATCAGGTGCAGATAGCCTGCTGAGTCAAAATAGCCCAGGTCATCGGTGGCAAGCTGCCGGGTTTGCTCAAGCTGAGAGTCGGGCTGAGCGGGAAGATAGCCACGACAGAGGGAGGCGGCGCGAATGGTAATAATTCCGCTTTGTCCGGGTTCGACTGGGTTTCCCTGCGGATCGCGCACCGTCAGCTGAGCGTGGGGTAATACTTGACCGCAGCCCGATGCAAAGCAGTTCCCCCTTTGGGGTAATCGCCCCTGCAAAAACTCCTCTGGCTTCAGGGCAACAACCTGAGAAGCGGTTTCAGTCATGCCGTAGGTCAGGGCAATTCGCAGTTGATGCGATCGAGCCGTTTCCAGCAGATCTGACCAGGCAGGCGCACCGCCCAGCATTATCATTTGAAATTGTGAGAGCCAGTCGAGGTTAGCGGGATTTTGCAGTAATCGCTGAAGCTGGGTGGGAACGAGGGAAATGAAAAACTCGGCAGGGTCAATGTGCTGAATTTGCTGTGCTAAGTCCTTGGAGGCAAACAGGGCAAACTTGCCACCCGAGCAGAATGATCGCATAAACTGCATCAATCCGCTCACATGAAACAGCGGCAGCACACAGCAAGAATTGATGCGCGCCGAAGTAGTGCTCTCTTTGGAGCAATCGATTTGAAAATAGGCTCGAAAGCCTGCCACGGAAGCCGTTAAGGTTTCCCAGGTATGCAGCGCGAAGCGAATCTGCCCCGATGATCCGCCTGTGGGAATGCCAATAATCCCAGGGGAAGAACTGCTTCCCATCGTGCCTGTTAGAAACTGTGGCTTCTGATGACTCACCAGCAACGGGGAATCATGCTGTCCAGAGATCCAAACGCAAGCAGGCTGAACCAGAGATAACACACTCTTCCACTCTGCCTCCGCCCACTGCGGGTTTCCCAGAAATACCGGACATTCTGCTGCCACGGCTGCAACAAATCCTGCCAGAAAATCGATCGGCTCAGGCTCTGCCAGCAACACCGTTGGATTTGCCTGATCAAGCTGCGTGAGCATCTGAAATCGCTGTTCTGCTCGATCGACTAACTCCGCTCCGTCCAAGCCGATCAACCGCTGCTGATTCGATTGCTGCTTCAGGGCTTCTAGCAGATCTAGCCTCATGAGCCGACCTCTGCCAAATCGCGCCAGAGCAAATCCGCTTCCTGCTTTCCCCATTCATCTGCAAACCACTGATCCACCCCAAATCCGATCGCTCGCTTTGTAAGCTGGGTGGAAGGAATCAGAAAATCTTCGATGTAGCGTCGCCCAATCGTCGTTTCCAGGGCAGAAGACCAGATGACATCCGGCTGATACTCCTGGCAAAACTGGCGCAGCCGCGAGGGAGATCCAGCAATAGCAGGCTTAATCACAAAAATGCCCCGCCATCCCTGCCGATAGCAGTCCTGAAGCTGATCGATCGTCGCTACGGACTCATCCAGCCCAATCGGTGTGTGAAACTGCTGGTTAAGCTGCTGCATTTGCTCAAATTGATCGGGCGAAAGTGGCTGTTCAATTAGCTCGATTTGCGGCGGGTTCTGGGAATGACAATCGCACCATTCCAACCAACGATAAGCCTCTGTTTCGCTCAATCCCCCGTTCGCATCAAGCCGCAATTTTGCTTGTTTGGGAAGAACTTTGAGCAGGCGATCGAGCTGGGCCATTTCGCGATCGATTGCCTGCACGCCAATTTTGCACTTAAACGTGAGTTCGGGTTCGCCGAATTCAGACAGAATTCTAGAAGAGTGCTTGCCCCGCTGGGATGCCCTCCCCCTAGCCCCCCAAGGCTGGAAGGAACCGAGCCGCTCGTTTTGAATCTCAAAGTTTTCCAGCATTAAGGGATTGAGGGAGCTGATGTAAGACTCCTCACCCTGCTCCAAGTTCGTCTCATCCGCAAGCACTGCCTCCGGCGACAGCAGCACACTGCAAGGCAAATTCAATCGCAAAGCAGTATCGATCGCCCCACACTTCAGCGTTTCCAGAGCAGACTCTAGCCCAAACTGACAGGCAGGTAATTGATTCGGAATTTCAGCAATTTGCTCCTCGGTTATCTGTCCCTTCAACGACTGGCAAAACTCGAGCGCTTGATCGATCGTCTCGCTGCTAAACCAGGAAATCGGGGCAATTTCGCCCCAGCCCATTTGCTGATTATCATGCTGCAAACGCACGATAATTCCCTCACGCTCCGACCAACTGCCGTGGTGAGTTCGGAGCGGCTGACGAAACAATCGCCGATATCGCCGCCACTCAAAGGAATAAACAGCCACAGGAGAAATCGCCTGCCTAGAGCTTAGTAACCGTCTGCCATTTCGGTGCGGCTACCCTTAGCCCGCTCTTTCGCTTTGGCGGCACTCTTTTTCAGTGCGTCGAGCCGCTGCTCATAGCGTTTCCGCTGCTTTTTCTTCGGCGTTTGCTCGATTAAAACTTTCAGTGCACTGCCTAAACTCTTGTAGGCATTAGGAAGCGTGTAGCCAAATCGGGTTGCCAGGGCGATCGCTTTTTCGTCTGCCTGGATTGCTTCTTGAAGCGTCTTTTCCCCATTGTTGCGAACGTAGAGCCGCCAGCCCGAAACACCGCACAGTGCCAATGCCAGTATCAGCAGCAAGCCATCTTGTACCCAGAGTTCGCCCACTGCACCGCCCAGACCGATCGCCAGAGCTGCCATCTCCCAGCCGTCACGGGGAATTGTATCGTTCTGAACGCGGGCAACCTCATGCCAGAACAGCAGATTGCGCTGATCCAGTGCCAACTGATCCCACTTTACCAGGTCGATTTGCACTTCGATCTGGTCTTTTCCAATTTCCTCACTGGTGATCAGTACCGGATTGACAGCCGTTGAAGCTTCAACCGTTACCCAGCTCTTCAGTTCCGGCGGCAGCAAGCTCTTGAGCCGTCTCAGTTCACTCAGATCCGATCGTGCGGTGGAAGTGGCGTAGGAGGTCATAGTTTAGCCCTGCAAACGATATCGAATAGGTCAGCGTTATTGCGTTCAGGTTATGGCTTTGTGAATCGCATTTTCAGATCGCATTTTCAGAGAGTATAGCGGTCTTTTACTCCCTTGTTTTCTATATTAGCGATCGAGTGAAAGAAATCGATCGGACTCACCCGATACACTAAAGCTAGTCCTCCATTCGGGTGAGTGATCGTCCAAATTGCTTCTGCAAATGATCTGGAGCTGGGTGACGTTGAGCAACAGTTTGGCCTGCAATGGGTACAGGACCCCGATTTTTTAGCGAATGGCAATAGCCTGCTGCAGCGAGCGAAGCGGTAGAGGCACAGTGGCTCGATCGAATTAAGGCAGATTTTTTGAGTCTGATCAGGTATTCACCGCATGAAGAGATTGTCAAAATGTTTGTGCTGGCCCTCATGCGATCGCGAATAAGATTCAACGTTCAGGCAATGCTGCCTCGCTTTCGAGCTTCTTTGTAAGAAGTTCCAATATTTTGCAAGCCCGATCGAATCATTTGTTGTTCCAGTAATGCGAAAAACCGGGCACGATCGCCCCCACGCACGACCGCTTGATTATGTGCCTCTGCTAGGGCAACCGGATAGCCGTAGCCTTTTTGCACCTGGGTTAAAGTCAGACTGAGGGCAGTTTCCAGCAAAGTCGGATTTTCGGCAACCCAGGCAGGAAACTCCACCCGCGCAATTTCAGAACCTACGTTGACATAGCAAAAGTAAATTGCCTGATCGCCGTACCATTCCAGAATCTTGGCAGAGCTGCGCCAGAGTGCCCCCCGCTGACCCGGTTCAAGCAGCAACCCCCAGAGAGCCGTATCCCGAAGCGGAGCAAACACCTGGCAGGGAGCCGTTTCAGTCGCACCCGGACAAAAGGTGTGACAGTCGGGAGCCGGAAAAGGACAGGTATGGAACCGCAGAAAGTTGAGTGCTTCTCCGCTTCGTGCTGCGCTGAGATAGCCCACTAGCGGAACCTGTTTCGATCGCAGTCGATCCCAGGCGGTCAAAATGGGAGGCAAGAGTCGATCGCGAGCTTCCGTGGGCAGAGCTTCCAGAAACCAGTAAATCAGCGAACCGTCTACCATTGCCAGACGTGGCGGCACTTCAGGAACTGCATAGGGAATCGAAAGCTGATGGCTAGATGAATCGCTGGCAGAGTCGATCGCGGTAGAAACTGCGGCAATCCCAGCAGACGAATTTGCGAGATGGGAATCTGCAATCTGGGAATTAGTGAACTGGGAATTTGCAAGCTCTGAATCTGCAAGCTCTGAATCTGCAAACTGATGAATTGCTAGCTCTGCCAGGGTTTCCACTTCGGATACCGTGCGTTGATAGCCCATCCACTCCTCGGTGCGGATGCCCCACTGCCGCGACACATAAAGATCCTCCGGGCGATAAAACACCTCCGGCAGGCTATCCAGCAACGGATGGCGATTTTGCCCATAGTGCAGCACAATTCGCCCAACGTTGATCAAATAGCAGTAGGCAATTTCGTGATGGCTGGGGGCAATTTGCGACCCGTCTGTGGCGATGACGCTGTGAAGGGCTGGGGCAGGCGTAATGCTAACTCGCGTATCGAGCGGTTCCACAGGTTCCGCTGCTGTAAACCCCAATCGATCGCGCCACTGAGTTTGCAGAGCCAGCAATTCTTCCTGTCGATCGCGGGCTTGCGCTAAAAGCTGTTCTGCCAGCTCTAACCGTTGACGGGCAGCGGTGGCTTCCTGGGTCAGGTGTTGACCAATGCCCTGCATCTGGCGGGCAAGCTTCATCAGGTCAAGCATTCGGTTTGGGGTGCGAAAGCATTAATTAAGGGTGAATCGGTCGAGATACAGATGTTCTTTATCTTACTCTGTCTTAGTTAATAGAACGCTTCATTCCTTCTATAGACGCAGGTGACAGGCTAAATTCGTTAATTTAGATGACTCAAACATAGAAAGATCCATAAGAATAAAAATGACTTCTAAAAAGAAATCGAAGAAAAAAAACCAATCTACTGAATCGCAAAATAACGGCTTGTTGGGCGGACGACTCAACGGAATTGCCGTCGCGCTCCTGACCACACTGGTGACTGAAATTGTGCAGCAAGTGCTTGAGCGTCTTTTCCGATCTAATGCACAATCCGACGCAGCGGGTGATCATTCTGAGGAAGCCAAATCAGATTCGCCGATGAACGCTAAGCCGATAGGCGCTGAGTTAGAAAATAAGCCCGTTGCCACCGTTGCTGGCGCGGTAAGCGATCGCGTTACCCAGATCAAGCCTGGGATGCAGGACATTCTTAAAACGGTGCGAGCGGCTGTAGAGGAAGCTACCCCGCGTCTAAATGAAGCGATCGCCGTGCTGCAAGCCTCCTCAAACGACCCAAAACAAGCGGTTGCTACGCTGGTGCGTGATGTTGTCACTGAAACCAAAGAAAACTTGAGTACGGCTGCTCCAAATCTAGATAGCTGGATTAATAGCGCGATGAATACAACTCAGGCTGTGCTTGCTGGCGTTGCTGCAGTGAACTCAGAAGAACCCAAACAAAAACATAAGAAAAAGAAAGGCAAAAAGAACAAAGGCAAAAACTCGAAGAAATAAACGCTGACGGTTGGGTAGACCTTTTGGGGAATGCTTTGATGATCCAAGCTAAAAAAAATACGCAAATTAGAAGATTCTTCCGCCCGCTTAACAATACTGCCCGCGTGGAATGAAGCCCGATTTGGTCATCTGGCAAAAGAATATATCTGTAAACAGAAAGACTCCCCCTGATAGAGGAGTCCTTTTTCGTTTTAGCGTTGCTAAACGATGGAATGGCTCACCACCAAACACCGCGATGTATCTCTTCAACTCAGCAACGCCCTAATTTGAACCAGTCACCGGTTATGGCTGAGCCAGTCTCAGCGACATTACACTACTGGTTTCCGTGGACGCAGCGACGCTTCTTTCACCAACTTGATTGGCGACCTCAGTGAGAATTCGATCTAATGCTGCACCAGCCGCTTCATTAGAGAAGTGTTCAGCCGCGTAGCGCATTGCATTTTGACCCAGGCGATTCCGCAATTCGTGATCTTCCCACAGCTTTTGAATGGCATCGGTTAAATCTTTAACAGAGTGTGGCTCCACGAGCAAACCCGTCTCTCCGTCAATAATGTAATCCTCTGCCCCGTTGCAGCGTGTGGCAATCAGTGCCCGACCCATCCGCATTGCCTCAACAATGGTGACTTGTCCGGCGGCGGTGATTTGCTCATTGGGCACCATGGGTACCACACTGATTCGAGCTTCTTGAGCTAGACGCAGACAGTCTTGTTTGCCAATATCAAACGGGGTTTGCACTTGCGAAGGCACGCTGATTCCTTCTAGCGATCGCTTGCTAGCAGCCACAATCGTCGGGATGTTGAGGGTTTTGACCGCTTCAAATAAGGCAGGAAAATCCCGATGGGCAGACCCCAGTGCTGCAATGAACGGCTGAGCGGTGTTTTCCTCATAAGTTACCGGAATTTCTGGAACCTGATAAGGAACAAACTCAAACCGCTCAATGGGCAGTTCCAGCCAATCGCTGTAAATCTGCCGCTCACGTTGCGTATGAACGACAAAGCGATCGATCGCTTGACTGCTTTTTTGAGCGAGTAGACGACGCACTCCCGAAGAACAAGTCCCCACATTGTACATCCATGCCACGACCGGGGCATCTTTGCGGAGTAAATGCTTTTGCATCGCTACAGCTGCGGCAAGTTGCGGAAAAACGGTAATCACACCTCCATGTGTTCTGTGGAGGGCGTCGCTTGCCTGGAACCAATGATCCATCCATTCCTTCAAGTCTGTCACCGAGGATTTGCGGGTGTGCCAGCTCGCAAGAGGTACGCAACGAGGGATGATTGTGAAGTGATGCTGGTGGTTCTTCACAAAGGGGGTCAGCCAGGTAGAGGTCGTCAAATTAAGATCATGAATAAACGAAGCCGCAACAGTCCAATGCATAGTATTAAACCCCGTGCTGGTGAATGATTTGAAGGGCTGAATTCAACTTAAATTAGTGAATTACCCTGAAAAAACTTCTCTGCTTTACGAACTCACGCCAATCGAGCGAAACCTGAAGCCTGACAAGTTTTTGTGGTGCGAGTGCCACTCATTGATGAGTCACCCAAGTCAAGATCAGGCTAAGTGATGCACTATGCAACTCGCACTGAATTGCTTTGAGGAGACTCGCTAAACTATAGGATCTTGGACTCAAATTCTCCGTGCCTGCCCGCCTTGACCTGTGTTTCACAAAAACAGAAATAATATACTGGACGCCTAGGTAGTTTTTGCAAAGCATATTTGCTTTATTTTTTCAGCTTATGCCAGTGTAAATACGCAAAAGCCAGTGCAGTAAGCAATGCTTTGTAGTAACGTTGTCGAATGACATGACAGACTCCAGTAAATTGGATAGCAGTAGGGGGTCTGCAAATGTATCGAATTATTCGTGACGAACGTAATTGGGCCTATATTCATTTTTTACTAGTAGACCCCACCTTCAAGCAATCTCTGAGCAACAAGAAAATATGAAGAAACTAAGGATTTGATGAGAGAGCCGCAAAGCTTAGGCTGTGACCGAGTCAGCAGAGGAAATTCAATAGAAATACGATCGGTGTTCCTAGTTCCCCACTATCTCCCCAAATTGATTCACTGCTTGTATAAAACATAAAGTTCTTCAGCGAACACATCGGGTCATGCCATCATTAATAAAATACGGGTGTAATTTGGTGTAACCTTCCTTCCATGCACGGATACATTCCTCCAGAACGGTTCTTTCCTTATCTAACCTGGACCACAATTCAGGCAATGCCCGATAAGGATAACGTTGTCCTGATTCAGCCGATCGGGGCGATCGAGCAGCATGGACCCCATTTACCGCTGATTGTAGATGCCGCAATTAGTACGGCAGTTGTTGGCAGAACCCTATCAAAGCTCGATGAGGAAATTCCTGCTTACGCACTGCCCACGCTGCATTACGGCAAATCAAACGAACACTGGCACTTTCCCGGCACAATTACCCTTTCGGCTCAAACGCTCATCACGATGCTGATGGAAGTGGGAGAAAGCCTTTATCGATCGGGCTTTCGCAAGCTGGTGTTTGTGAACGGGCACGGTGGACAACCCCAGATCCTCGAAATTGTTGCCCGCGATCTGCATCAAAAACACGAAGATTTTATGGTGTTTCCCTGCTTCGTCTGGAACGTGCCCAATATTGCGCTGGAACTGCTGACTCCCAAAGAAGCCGAACTGGGAATTCATGCTGGGGATGCCGAAACTAGTCTGTTGCTGTCGCTGTTGCCTGATCAAGTGCGAATGCAAGATGCCGTTGCCGAGTACCCCGCAGAACTTCCGCAAGGGAGCCTACTCAGCATCGAAGGAAAGCTGCCCTTTGCCTGGACG
The DNA here is from genome assembly GCF_039962475.1 of Leptolyngbya sp. GB1-A1. Taxonomy (NCBI): domain Bacteria; kingdom Bacillati; phylum Cyanobacteriota; class Cyanophyceae; order Leptolyngbyales; family Leptolyngbyaceae; genus Leptolyngbya; species Leptolyngbya sp. GB1-A1. Next base: position 95,406 of record NZ_JAMPLI010000013.1, read on the forward strand.
ACCCGTGACTTAAGCCGATCGGGTGTGATTGGTGATCCGCTTACCGCAACCGCCGAGAAAGGCGATCGAATTCTGGCATCTTTGGCGGAAGGCTGGGTACAGGCGATTCAGGATATTTATCGGTTTCAGCAGCCAAAATCCTGGAAGTCGCCTTAAGGAAGGGCTTGAGCGAGATTCTGTACAAGTTCTGTACAAGGAACTTTCTCAACTTATTCGATTTCGATCGATCTTTACCGATGCTCTTTACCGAACTGTCTCTTATGGCATGTTTTGAAACTCTAAACGGCTAAATTGCAAAGTCCTTTAAGCCTCCTAAATCCCCCAAGATAGGGGAACTTTGCAGGGGTCAAAGGTTCTTCAGCATTCAGGAATTGGGACTGCAAGGACTTTAAAGCACGTTCCAGCCCCCAATTCTAGGAGGAACCGAGCCTTTTCTGACGCTCAGAATCCCCCAACGTTTGGGGTCAGGAAGGAAAATAGCGGGGGCAATGCAGAGGCTGGAACATCGCTCAAACTCAATAATCGCGAACTCAATAATCGCGATGCTGAACCGCTACAATTCTGCGCCGCTTGCTGTAACTGGAATGCGATGCGAAGCAGTTTCCCCTTCAAGGCAGTCGGGGCTGGGAAAGGATTTTCCAAACGAGAAAGCAAACGGTGTAGAACCGTGTTGCTGAAGATAGGCAAGCCGTTCTTTAGCTTCTTCGATCGTGGGTAAATGCCCGACCGGAATCCACCAGAGCGCAAGAATGGGCTGATCTAGCCGTTCAAACCATTTCCGTCGATCGCGCATAATTCCTCCGTGTGCGCCCCGATAAACATAGTTCGATAATGCTTCAACCGATTTCCAGACTGTTAGCGTAATCAGGATTTGGTCATCATCAAACGCACGAATACTTGTGGCATCATTTGCGCCCTCACTCCGAAGCCGCCAGACAAACCCAGGGTCTTCGTCAGCGATCGCATTAATTCCCTCAATTTGAGCAACAAAATCTGCCATCTCCGGCGTATCCAACGAAGCGCGTAACCGGGCAGTATTCACTTGGGCAAGATAGTACTGGGGAGAAATAGGCTGCATGGTAAAGGAAGGGTAAGCAAAGATCACCAACACTGTGGCACAAGTCATCCTCCTAAAGATAGATTATATAGTTTTTTTAAGTTTATTTTTTGAGGCTTGGCAGGGAAATGAGGTTGGGGAAGGCAGTCGGAAAGCGATAGTGATAGCGTTGGCAGAAGGTAGGGATTATGAGCCGGATGTTTTGCTGGGACAGGCATTTAGGGAGAAGACAAGCAAGGGATAAGAAAGGGTAAATCAATAGAAAAGTGATTCGATCGCCCCTGATTGCCCGATCGCCCAAACCAAAAACTCTCACCCACTCCCCCATGCTCGAATTCAACTACTCCCTTGACTACAAAACGATCGACTTCCGCCAGCACCCAGAACTTTATCGAATTGGTCGCGGAGAGCAGGGTGTTTTGATGGTTGAACCCTACAAGAGCGAGATTTTGCCGGACTGGAAGTTTAAAACCCCGGAGATTGCGCGTCAGTCGGCGGAGGCAATTTATCAGCGATTTTTGGATTACAAGGCGCAGGAAGATTTTGTGGGAATGGATATGGCGCGGAAGTTTTTGCAGATGGGCTACACTCGGTCGCGCCGCTATGCGAATCACAAATCTGGGCGGAAGTATGCAAAGGACAGCAAGACGGTATTGCCGCGTGAGGAAGACCCGATCAAAGCCGAGTCTGCCCGGATTTTTTACGAGAAGTGGCAGCTTGCCAAAAATGACCCGGACTATCTCAGGCTTGCCGATCGTCACCGCCAATTGTATGAAACCGCATAAAACCGAATGACTTTAATCGAATGACTTTAATCGAATGACGATTAAACCGAATAACTCTAGAAGAACTGCTGGAACATCACCACCCAATTTGCGTGATTAGGTTTGATGACGCGCCTTTTAAACGACACTTTGGTAGCTTGTTGCGGTTGCAGGGATGGTTTGTGCGCACGCAATCGTCTTTGCGCTGGTTGGACAGGCGGCTCAGTTAACCAAGACTGATACTGTTTTCGCCTTCCTGCACAGCTTTACGGCGGGATTACTGGGCGCAGGGACTCGACTCGGCGTACTGGGGCATATGACGGCTCAGCAAACTCTAGCGGCGATCGCTCCAGATTTAGAAACGGTAGCCCAGAATGCAGTTTTAGCCAATTTAGATGACCTATGGTCATGTACACCTACATTGACATTGCTCAAATATCTCATCATCGTTTTTCTCAACGATTGTTCACTACTTAAGTGTCTTCAATCGCCTTAATATTTGTCTCAATCTTTGTTCACCACTTCGTTGCTTAAACTGAACGGGACTATGCCAAAAACACTTTTCAAAGTTGACCTCACGAAGCCAATAGATCAGCAGGAACTTCCCGGTCACAACCGCTGGCATCCTGATATTCCTGCTGTGGCGTCTGCCAATCCTGGTGATGTGTTTCGGATTGAATGCAAGGACTGGACTGATGGACAAATCAAAAATAATGATAGTCCAGATGATATCCGCGATGTTGACTTGACGGTTGTTCACGTCTTGAGTGGTCCGATCTGGGTAAATGGAGCGCAACCGGGCGATATTCTCGTGGTAGACCTGCTCGATATCGGTGCACTCCAGGGCGATGAATGGGGCTTTACCGGTATTTTCGACAAAAAAAACGGGGGTGGCTTTCTCACCGATCACTTTCCCAATCCAGCAAAAGCGATTTGGGATTTTCAGGGCATTTATACCTCCTCTCGCCACATCCCTGGCGTTCGCTTCGCAGGCATTACCCATCCCGGCTTAATTGGCTGTGCCCCTTCCCATGAACTGTTAGCGAAGTGGAACCAGCGCGAAGCAGAACTGGTGAAGACAGCTCCCGATCGCCGCACCTATGGGGCAGGACTTTCAGGCGACCAGCCCGTCCTTGCCGCATTGCCCAATCCCCAAAATGCGATTTTGGGAACGCTGCCTAAGTCTGAGTATGAGCGAGTTGCGGCTGAAGCTGCCCGAACCGTACCGCCGCGCGAACATGGGGGCAACTGCGACATCAAGAACTTGTCGCGAGGCACGCGCATTTATTTCCCGGTTTATGTGGAAGGCGCAAAACTGTCGATGGGCGACATTCACTTCTCGCAGGGGGACGGTGAAATCTCCTTTTGTGGGGCGATCGAGATGTCAGGCTTTATCGACCTGCATGTGGATCTGATCAAGGGTGGCGTTGAAAAATATGGCATGACCAATCCGATCTTTAAGCCTGGTCCCGTTGAACCCCGCTATTCGGAGTATCTGGTGTTTGAGGGCATCTCGGTCGATGAATTCACAGGCAAGCAATACTATATGGATGTGCATATTGCTTATCGGCGGGCTTGCCTGAATGCGATCGAATATCTCAAGAAGTTTGGCTATACCGGAGAGCAGGCTTACCTGCTGTTAAGCTGTGCGCCAGTCGAGGGGCGAATAAGTGGGATTGTCGATATTCCCAATGCTTGCTGTACCCTGGCAATTCCAACCGAAATTTTCGACAAAAACATTTTGCCTGTTTGATAGTTAGGTAAGAAGGCGGATCAACAGCATCCTTCGGCTGAACAATTCGTTCTCTTTAAGCAGCAGTAGAACCCTGCCTGACGCAGAGAAAAACCAATTGCAGCTTATCCAAAACGTTGGAGAATACAGTATGCCCCTCTATGAGTTTCGCTGCGATGAATGCGGTGTATTCGACGAATGGCGCACGATGGCAGAGTGTAATGCACCCGCTCAGTGCCCTGACTGCGAGAAGGTCGCCAAACGCATCTTTTCGCCACCGGCTCTGCTATCAGGTTCGCTGCGGCTAAAGCATGAGAATCGGGAGCCTCAGGTCGTTACGCGAGAGAAAGCACAGGAACCTTCAAGAGTCAGAAGCCATGCAGGAGAGCGACCCTGGATGATCGGTCACTGACTTAGAATGTCAGGGCATCTGCTTAAGCTTTGGTAACACCAGGACAATTTCAGGTAAGTAATTTGAGGTAAGTACCTTCATGGGCGTTGACTTGCTTGATCGCCTCATGTTCCGTCAATTGACAGGCAATTTCAAATACCATTTTTTATAAAAATTTTGTGATTGTGCGCGATCGCTGACGCGAATGCTAATGCGCTCGTACCCTAGTGCTGCAATCTGAAGAACTAGAAAGGTCTGAAACGGTTTCTACAGAGTTCAGGTATTGTTTTAGACAACATTCTCCTACGAAAACCTGAACAAGGAATTCGTGGAGGATTTATTCGTGGTTTCTGCGCTGGCTGTGCCGGAGTGAAACTGTCAGATCTCGCTACTCAATTTGAGGGTAGTGTTTGTGGATACATCTCATCCGGAATTCGTACAAGTGGATGTTCCTCTACTTTACCTGTCCCACCATCCTCTGATGCACAATCGAATTGTTTATGTACTGCTACTCGATCGACCTAGATCTTGCTCTGCTCCACAGTTGCGACAGTAAGGTAAGTGCTTGTAGGTTGGCTGATGGCAGTTGTGACAGTCTAGATGTTGATGATAGCCGCAGTGTGGACAGTAACCTTCGTTGTGCTTTAAGGTTCTTGTACAGTTCAAACAGCGGGACTGCTGCACTAGTGAGGAAGGTGGAAGTTTGGTGCGAACCGCAATTTTTTGGAAGAATTTGATTAAGACAAAGCCTGCGATCGGAATGAGCAAAATGTAAGCATAGCTAATTAGAAACAGTAATCCGCCAAAGATGGTACTAATGACATCGAACAAAAAACTAAACAGTGCGCCAACTTGCAGAAACTGAAAGATTTTCAGGATCAGCGGAATAAAGAAAATAATCAGCAGATGCCAGCTGATGAGCGCAACCAGCCCGTAGCGTTTACGATGGGCAAATCGGTAGACCAGACCCGCGCCCGCCAACAGTGGTAAAAGGAACAGGGCTTGAAACGTCAGTTGGATGCTGGGATACCAAAATGATGCTCTTTGATAGCCGCGATCGGCTTCGTTGAACGCTGCATCATTTCTAAGAAACTTAAGAAACTCAACGCTTTCGGGTTTCGCAACCAGCTGACTTTTGAGTTTTACAATCTCACCTTTGAGTTGAGCAATTTGCTGATTGTTTTTGTTGAGCTGTGCTCTGGCTCTGTCTGCCCCAACAGCATTAATCGATTGATTGCGATTCTGTCCTGCAATTTGTTCGAGCAGGGTCGAATCATATTGAGTGCGAATGGTTCGATTGGAATTTTCTAGATTTTCGATGCTACTTTGTTTTTGGTCGATCGCTTTCGTCAATTGCTGGTTCTCAGAATTATCAATCCGGTCTTTGAGTTCAGCAAAGCTCAAACAAGTCGATGAAACACTGCCGAGTCGTCCTTGATTGATCTGTTGATATTGCTCCTGAACGCTCAGCGACTGTGGTAATTCAACCAGAGCAGGGTCAGCATTCTCATCTGCCGTGATGCTCCGAATTTTCTCAAAGTCCTTATTATCCAGCTCCTTATTATCCAGTGTTGAAGTTCGGTAGTCGCGCCACTCTGAATAGCAGGGATAAGCTTCATCGGGATTCAGCGTCCACCGGCTAATGTCGTGAAGCCCAGTGAAAACGTTGACCAGGATGAAAATGTCAATCAGAACGATGACAATCAAGCTCACTGTATTCAGTGGCTGCTTGTTGATCGATCGAGTCCGAGTCAAAAATTGTCGCAGCGATCGTCGAAATCTTCTCAACATAGTCCCTGTCTAGCCCTGAATCGGAGATTATTCAGGTGAAGTGAATCAAGCACCATCCCCGTTGTGCTTTCTCCATCTAATCGGACGGATCAATCAAAGGAGATTGGTAGTGTGACAGGTTGAGAACTTGCCTAAGATGGACGGTGCAACGAGTTGAACGTCGATGTCAGGACAGGGACGTATCCGAAGTGCAGCGCGCTTTTATTGATGCCTGATGTAGCGAACTTGATCCAGCTTAATTAGCCAGGCTGCTGAGCAGGCAACGCTTCTGGACGAACTGTGACTTGCTGCGTATTGCCGTTTCGATTTACAGTAAGCTGCATTGTATTGTTAATTCCGGTAGCATCCACCTGCTGTTGAATTTGATCCACGTTTTCAATTGAATTTCCATTTACAGCAACGATTACATCACCTGCACGGAGCCCGGCACGAGCCGCTGGAGAGTCTGGCAGCACTTTTAGAACAATGATGCCCTGGTCTTGCGTCACCTGAAAGCCAACGTCACTCCCATTAATTCGCGATCGCAGCTCTGGCGTGAGTTCCGCCATCTGAATGCCGATGTAGGGGTAATCTACTCGTCCTTGCGTCACAAGTTGCTGAGATACCTGCTTCACCGTATTGATGGGAATGGCAAATCCAATGCCCTGTGCGCCCTGAATAATCGCCGTATTGACTCCGATCACTTGTCCGGCGGCATTTAGCAATGGTCCACCTGAATTTCCTGGATTGATGGCAGCGTCGGTTTGCAGAAAGTTGATGCGTTTATCCGCGATGCCAATTTCAGCGACTGATCGCTCGGTTGCACTGACAATGCCCTGCGTCACCGTATTGCTCAGTCCCAGCGGATTCCCGATCGCAATTGCAATTTGTCCTGGAACCAAAGCATCAGAATCGCCTAAGGAAACCGTCGGGAGATTATCTGCATCAATATCAATGACAGCAAGATCGCTGATGGGATCAGTGCCGACGACGCGCCCTGAATAATTCCGTCCATCGTTGAGCACCACCGTTACAGTGTCAGCATCGGCAACGACGTGAGCATTGGTAATCACCTGCCCGTCTGCAGTGGTAATAAAGCCTGATCCTGTTCCCTGCTGCACCTGTCCTTGGCGCGGGGCTCGTCTGCCAAAAAACTCATCTAAACCAAAGTCATTGACCGATTCTCTGACGGTGCGGGATGTATTGATTTGCACCACCGCGGGTCCGACCTGTTTTGCAACGGTTGCAACGGCACCGATATCTGCTGGAAGCGCAGGAGACGATGATGCAGCAGTAGAGGCAGCAGGCAATGCAGCAGTAGGGGCAGCAGGCGATATAGCAGTAGGGGCAGCAGAAGTTGCAGGTTGCTGGGTGTTGCGATTGCCTTGAAGTGAAGCACAGCCTGATACGCTAGCCACCGCAAAAAGAATTGAGAATAAAGTCGATGTTTTAAGCAGCATAATCATTGAAGTCTGAAGGGATAATTGAGGGAGTGAGTTGGGCGATTAACCCTTCGGGAAACTGCGAAGCAACCGCAATCATTCGACCCATCATTCAACTAATCATTCAAGCAGATAGCGGTACTTGAGCAATTTTCTGAGCAATTTTTATTCACCGCATCAATCCGGTTTCTGGGCAACGGCTGACGCGCCCATCTGTCCCTGGGGATTGCGCGTGTACCAATATGCCCAAGCAATCAATACGGCTTGCAACGGCAACCTTGCCCAATACAAAACTGGGCTTTGGGGAATGCCGTCGATTTTAATCAAATGGAACGTCATGTAGAGGTTCGCAGGAAAAACGCCGATGAACAAAGCAACTATGCCCCAAGCAGCCGTCACACTCAAGACCGGAACCAATAAGCCGAGTCCTCCCAAAATTTCAAAGACTCCACTCAGATAAACCGATGCAAAAGGTGGAAACGGGGGCGGCACAATGCGGGCGTATTGCTCCGGTCTCAAAAAATGCGTGATGCCAACAATCACCAGCGATACGGCAAGAATGCCCCGTAGGATTTCTTTGCGACGATGCTGAGAGGGTAAGTAGGAAGTCATCGGGAGCTATTGAACGCTGTTCTAAGCTTAGCGATCGTCCAGTTGTTTATCGTCTCCCGTAAGTTAGTTTTTAGAAAACTGCCGCAGCCCCCTCGTCCTTTAGCTTGTGCCTGTTCTTTAGCCTGTGCCTGGTACAGATCGGCAAGCAGTCGTGCTTTTTGCAGAATCGATCGTAAAACCGCATCCTGCCTTGAAACCGAGGTCTCGACCGAACAGGTACAGCAATTTGCCGCGCTCTTTCCCGCGAATGTGCGACCGATTCAGCCTAGTAGCGATCGGGTGATTAAACAGTCGCTCTAATGCCACATTATTCAGCCAGGGGCGATCGCAGCAGTGCTGCTGGAAAACCACTCCCTATCTGATCAAAACTTGATCGATCTGGCTGGACTTGCAGCGGAAAAATTTATCGGGATTTGCCTCACATCAAGCAGCACTCGAACTGTTGTCCCTTTTCCGGGTCGAGTTTTAACCTGTAATTTACCTTGGTGAAGATCGACGAGTTGCTTGACGATACTCAATCCCAACCCAGTTCCCGGAATATTACTGGCGTTTCGCCCCCGATAAAATGGCTCAAACAGGTAGGGCTGATCTTCCGGGGGAATGCCAATCCCCCAGTCCTGAATTTGAAATGTAATTTGCTGCTTTTGACGCATCAGCTTGAACTGGATCTGCTGACAGTGGGGCGAGTAACGAATTGAATTCGATAACAGGTTGGTCAGGATAAGCCGCAGAATTTTCTCATCAATTTCAGTCATTAAAGACGAATGACGGCAGACAAAATCAATTGTATGTTGAGTTCCAGCTTGCATTTCCTGACTTAATCTGCGACAGAACGGAACTAGATCGATCGCTTTGAAATTCGGCGTTAAGCGATTGGCTTCTGCTTTGCCAATCACAAGAATATCGTCAATGATAGAGGTCATGCGATCGACGTTAGTTTGAATACTCTGGAGATATTCTGTCTTTTGAGCTGCAGTTAGATAATGCGTATAGCGATCGAGCGAGGAAACCGCCAGCAGGATGTTGTTTAGTGGATTACGGAACTCGTGACACACCATCGCCACCAGGCGGGATTGCTGCTCGTTCAAGGATTTAAGCTGCTCGTTTGCCTGCCGCAGTTTTGCCGTTCGTTCTCGCACTTTTTGTTCAAGTTCTTCGTTCATTTGGTGCAAAATTGCTTCTGCCCATTTGCGCTCGCTAATTTCTCGAAACGTCACCACTGCCCCAATTAGCTGTCCTCGATCGTCCCGAATCGGTGTACTGATATATTCCACTGGAAACCAAGTTCCATCTTTTCGCCAAAACACTTCGTCAGTAACGCGATGCACCGTGCCATCTTTAAAGGCAGCATAAATTGGGCATTGGGTTTTGGGATAACAGGAGTGATCCGCGTGGGAATGATGTAGAACTTCGTGCATCGATCGTCCCAAAAGTTCTTCGCTGCGCCATCCAATCATTTGAGCTGCTGCTGGATTGACAAACGTCGCTTTGCCTTCCAGATCAACGCCATACACCCCCTCCCCGATCGCATTCAAGATTAGATCAGTGAGGGTTGGGGAATGCGGTGAGGTCAGCCAGTGAGATTGCGGCATTATCCTGTTGTGCTGATTCCGACTGAGATTCAAGCCAATTCTATCCGACGATCGATTTGCGGTATTCTATGACACCAAAAATTTTCGATTGATCTCTTATCTAGAACTAGAGAACCGATCGTGCAAAGATGCGGGAACCGCTTGAGGTGAGTTGGTGCGATTCGGTCAATATTATATTCGGTGTCGCGATGAAAAAGATTTTGGTGATTGAAGATGAAGCGCAAACTCGTGAACTCTTTGTGCGCTGTCTCACGTTCGAGGGGTTTTGGGCGTTAGGCGCAGAAGGGGGTGCGATCGGGGTCAAGCTCGCTCAAATTCATGTACCTGATCTGATCGTATGCGATATTATGATGCCCGACTTGGACGGCTATGCAGTGTTGTCCCAACTACGTCAGCATCCAGCAACGGCAATGATTCCGTTCATCTTCCTTACAGCAAAGGTAACGATGGCAGATTTGCGGTGCGGGATGGAACTGGGAGCGGACGACTATCTGACCAAGCCCTGCACGATCGAGCAATTTCTGGCGGCAATCACGATTCGGCTCGAGCGGCGGGACGCACTCAAAGCTTGGTATAGCCACGCTACCCTGCCTGCCCATTTGGCAAACCAACCAACGCTGTTCCCGACCTGTCCGAAATTGCGCGAAGTCTTTCAGTTCATTGAAGCGCACTATCACTCGGCGATTAGCCTGTCGGATGTGGCGCAGGCAGCAGGCTATTCCCCGGCTTATCTGACGACGCTGGTGCAGGATCAAACTGGACGCACTGTAAAGCAGTGGATTACCGAGCGGCGCATGGTGCAGGCACGTCATCTCCTAACCGACACCGCGCAATCGATCGCGGAAATTGCTCAGGCGATCGGCTATCGAGATGCGAGCTACTTTATTCGGCAGTTCCGGCAGATTCACGGCGTTTCCCCGCAAGTGTGGCGGCAGAGTACACCTGTGCCTGGGCTAGAGACGCAGGCAAGCTAATTTCTGTCTGAAAAATAGCTTTATTTCTGTTTTGAACAATACATTCAGGTGAGGTAAAGTATGCTGCCTGGCTGTTTTTTCCTGAAATTCGTTTTGTAGCTTTTTTAGCTTTTCTAAGTATTACTCTATGCGTCAATTTATTATCTAAAAAAGATCTAAAAAAAATCCTATTTTTCCCAAAAAGTTTTCATGAGTCCCCTTTCATTACCTGTTTGAATATCCTTCAGGGGCTGCTCGAAATTCTTTAACTCGTATCGTTCCCGCTGCGGTGGATACCGCATTCACTTATTCTTACTCATTCACTGCCATGACAGGTTTGCAAGGAATTGACTTGACGGCAAAGGCTGAGTGTCCCTGTAGCGGTAATCATTTGTCCCAAGACCACTGGGAGTTTTGGGAAAGTGTGCCTCAGACGCCAGCGGCAATGATCGATGATCGCGGTTGAAAAGTTCCGCATTCAGGCAGTGAACTGAATCACGAAAAGAATTTTGGATTCAATCAACTGTAGAAGTGGGATATCCCGATGAGAGTCCAGATGTCCATCCCCAGGAAGCACCCTTGATGCTATTTCTATTCCAAATTGTTGTCCAAATGATTGAGGAGAAGATCAATGTCTGATGTAGAAATTCCGATGATTACGCAAAAACTTCTGGCAGCAAAAGCCGAAAAGGGAATCAGTTTTGCTGAGTTAGAGCAGGTTGTCGGGCGCAATGAAGTTTGGATTGCTGCTGTGATTTATCGGCAGGCAAGCGCATCGGCAGAAGAAGCTAGCAAACTTGTAGAAGCATTGGGTTTGGGCAGCGACATTGCGACAGAACTGATGGCGTATCCCGCAAAGGGTTTGGGTCCCATCGTCCCAACCGACCCGCTGATTTATCGCTTCTACGAAATCATGCAGGTCTACGGAATGCCGATGAAAGAAATCATTCACGAGAAGTTTGGTGATGGCATTATGAGCGCGATCGACTTCACCCTGAATATTGAGAAAGAAGAAGATCCAAAGGGCGATCGAGTGAAGGTGATTATGAACGGTAAGTTTCTGCCCTATAAGAAGTGGTAAGAACACGCATGAGAATGCCAATTAAAACATCAACGAGAACGAATCGGGATAGGCGATCAGACATAGAATTCGATCCCTCAAGGAATTGGTTTTAGTTTATTATGATGGTGCTGGCGTTGATTGGTTTAGGACAGGTTTTATCTGGTACTGTTGCGATTTTGCATCGTTTGTTCTAGAAGCAAGGTTGAAAGGATAGTTGAAGATAGTTAAAAAGTAGCAAATTTTCTACATTGCTCCCGCAATACCCAGGATTGGGAGACTTTGGAACCCGCAGGGAAGCACACTTTTCCCCAGGCTTGGGGGAATATAGGGGGCGGTTCGGATGACAGGAATCATCATGAGTGTGGAGTAAGGAGGTATTGATGCAAAACATTCAAAAATCGATCGCACAATTGCGAGATAGCTGGAAGTCGCTGCGGTTAAAATGGCTCAGTTTAGGGCTAGCGGTGTTTGCCGTCATTTTTGCTACGGCTGCCTATGCTCAGCAGGTGCAAGAAATGGATGCAAAAGCGACAATTGCGCTGCTGCGAACAACGGACGCATCTTATCCCGGCAAGGTGCATTTGCTGCCCGCAACCTTAGAAACAACCCAGTGGGGATGGTTTAACAATGCTCAACCTCCCGTGATGGAAATTGATTCTGGGGATACCGTTGTGGTGGAGACGATGATGCACTCCCACAATCAGGTCGTTCCTGGTAAAACCGTAGACGAACTGAAAAAGCTGCGAACCGATTTTCCGGGACGGGGACCGCATACGGTTACCGGTCCAATCTATGTTCGTGATGCAAAGCCAGGGGATGTGCTGAAGGTAGATATCCTCAGAGTTGTGCCCCGCTCCTATGCGGCAAATTTTAACCTGCCCGGGCTGTTCGGCTTGTTTCCCGATCGCTTCCAGAATGGACAGGTGAAGTATCTGTATCTGGATATGGAGCAGAAGGTTGCGAAGTTTACGCCAGAAATCGAAATTCCGCTAGAACCCTTTCCGGGGACGATCGGCGTGGCGCGGGCAGAAGCCGGAGAATATAGCACCGTTCCCCCCGGACCCTACGCCGGAAACCTGGACATTCGCGATCTCACCGCAGGCACAACGCTCTATATTCCTGTGTTTGTCGATGGGGCACTGCTCTGGACCGGGGATTCGCACGCTGCACAGGGCAACGGCGAAATTAACCTGACCGCACTGGAAACCGCATTCAAAGAACTGGTGCTAAACGTTTCGGTGATTAAAGGACAAAGCCTGACGATGCCGCGCGGTGAAACGCCAACGGACTGGATTACGATCGGCTTAAATGAAAGCCTGGACACGGCACTGGAGATGGCAAAAACAGAAACGGTGAAATTCCTGGCGGAACAGCGCAGCATCACGTTGGAAGCGGCGGCGGAATTGATGCCCAGGATTTCGGACTGTCGCATTTCGCAGGTTGTGAATCGAGTACGCGGCATTCACTGTCTGAATCCGAAAAATCCGCGAGCAGCTAGGCCGGTTGATTATCCGACCAGCAGCAACGCTGAATATTTTGTCACCTCCGATCGCGGTTCCGATCTGAATCAGGTCATGGCGAACGCATCCATGGCAATGATTCAGCTTTTGCAGCAGGAGAAAGGCTTATCTGAGCTGGATGCCTACGGCCTGGCAAGTGTGCAAATGGACTGCCGGATTAGCAAAATGGATGCAGAAGAGAAGGGGCTCTCCTGTGTATTGCCGAAGAGCGTTTGGGTAAAAAGCTGATTAACGCTTTGTAGATTACAGCGTTTTTCACTCCCGTAAGGTACGGGGGGTGTGGGGGCTTTCTCGCCGTACAGGGTTCTGCCCCTGCACCCCATTTTTTGTACTTCAAATAAACAAATGACACGATTCTGGTTTGGAGCCGTTTACCTGCTTATCTTCTGCCTGGGTTGGATGATGCCTGCCTGGGCAGATAGCACACCTCTGCAGGTAGTAACGACCACAACGGATTTGAAAAGTTTAGTGGAGGTCGTGGGCGGCGATCGCGTAACAGTCACAAGTATCGCCCTTCCTGCCCAAGATCCCCACAGTTTTGAGCCGCGTCCGGGTGACTTTCAGATGCTCAAAAGCGCACAGATGGTCGTGAAAGTTGGCTTAGATCATGACCTGTGGATCGATTCGCTGCTGGCAGAAACCGGAAACCGGGAAATTCAGCGGGGCGGAGTGGGCTATGTTGATGCCTCTGTCGGAATCCCTCTCCTGGAAGTGCGATCGACCAGTATTGCCCCGATCGACGGTCACAATCACGGTGCTGGAAATCCGCACTACTGGCTTGATCCAGCAAATGCTGAGGTGATTACAGGCGGCATCCTGGAAGGGCTGGAGCGCATTGATCCTAACCATGCCGCCTTGTATGAAGCCAATCGATCGCGCTTTTTGGCTCAGTTGCAGGAGCGGCTAACGACCTGGGAACAGCAGCTTGCTCCCTTTCGCGGTCAGGCGATCGTCGCCTATCACAATAGCTGGCCCTACCTGGCACGTCGCTTCCGGTTGAATCTGTTGGACTTTATCGAAGCCAAACCTGGAATTCCGCCCAGCCCTACCCATATCGCTGCCCTGCTGCGAGAAATCAAAGACCAGCAGGTTGCCGTCATTATCCGCGAACCCTACGAGTCTGATCGCATTCCGCGCTTACTCAGCAGCAAAACCAGAGTTCCCGTTGTGATGCTAGTTTCATCGATCGGTGCAATTCCCCAAGCATACGATTATTTTTCCCTGTTCGACTACAACATCAGCGCACTGCTAGCGGCACTGGGGGGATCGCATGGCTGATTGGCTGCAATTATTGACGATTCCGTTTCTGGTTGCCCTGGTTCTGACAGGCATCCATACCTATCTGGGCATCCACGTTCTCAGCCGCAACATTATTTTTGTCGATTTGGCACTGGCCCAGATCTCAGCACTGGGCGCGACGGTTGCCTTTTTGCTGGGCTACTACCCACAATCGATCGCGGCTTACGGCTATTCGCTGGCATTTACGATCGGTGGTGCGATCGTCCTCAGCTTTAGCCGAAGCTGGACTGGGCGCGTTTCACAGGAAACCTTTATCGGCGTAGTGTATGTGGTATCGGCAGCGGCAGCGTTTTTGCTGGTGGATCAGTCCCCGCAGGGCGCAGAGCACATCAAGCAAATGTTGATTGGCAGCATCCTCACCGTCACTGAGACAGACTTGCTGAAAGTTGTGCTGCTCTACAGCGCAGTCGGCTTGTTTCACTGGTTTGTTCGCAAACCGTTGTTGCTAATTTCTTTTCAGCCCGATTTGGCGAAACAGGCAGGCTTGCGGCTGTGGCTGTGGGATTTTTTGTTTTATGTTTCCTTTGGCGTGGTGGTGACGAGTTCGGTTGCCATTGCAGGGGTGCTGCTGGTGTTTTGCTTTCTGATTATTCCGGCGGCGATCGGCGCACTCTACAGCGATCGGATTTTGCCGAAACTGCTGATCGGCTGGGCGATTGGCACCTTATCCAGCAGCGTCGGATTAAGCCTGTCGTTTGTCGGCAATCTGCCTACAGGAGCCACGATTGTCTGCGTGTTTGGCGGCATCCTGGCACTGACAGCACTCCTGAGACCGTTTATTTTTAGTTCAGCGCGGCTGCAAATTCTGAAGCAGGCAGGCTCTTGGGGAATTACCAGCCTTCTCACGATCGCCCTTGCTTCTGGCATCTGGTTAACCCTGAATCCCAATGCTGATCAGCCCTTACTGGATTGGCTGGAAACTTGTTATCCAGCGTTGCGGCAGGCGTTTCTGAGTTCCGATGAACAAAATGACCTTCAGCAGGCGGGGTTAGGGTCCGATCGCTGGCAGTCTGAAATTGCCCGACTCGATCAAATCGAACGTCAGAGCCGCTGGCAGGGAGAAGGATTGAGCGATCGAGAACTGCGCCGCATCTCCTCCTATACCATGTCGTTTCACGAGATGCGAAACGGAGAGAAATTTGTGCAGCGAGAACTGCGAAATGCAGCGCGACGGCGGCAGCGGTGGGTGTTGGGAGTTCCCTTAGTGCTGCTCTCACTGGCTGGGTTTCTGGGAATGCAACGATCGCCCAGAGCTACCGTGATGTAGATCGATTCACACGGTTGCTTGCTGGTCAGAGTCGTTGAAGACCTGGTCGTGCAGCCACTCCTGCCACTAATTCAGAATTGCCATCGTGGGCAGCAATGTACTGTACATTCCTTGCAGCGCAAATTAAACTACTGCCGGATAGCGGGATATTCAATTAAAACGGGGCTTTCTGGAATAAAGCGAGCTTGGAGACTAGTTTTCTTCCCTTTCCCTCGCAGGTGGCCGATCGCAATTGGCTTCTTGAGCTGCTCTAATTCCTGCGCCTCCCAAAAGACTGCCCAGGTTGGGGGATCAGTCGCAGTCGATGGGGGGCGATAGATCGATTTGCCGGGATAGCGACCGCGACGGGAGGCAACATACCCTACATACCATCCCCGCCAGGTCACTTCTGGGTTGAGGGGCTGGTCTCCCTTGGCATCAGCAGCATGGATGAACACTTCGATCGCCTTCCCGCCCCGCAGCTTCTCGATCTCCCCAAACAGCTCAAAATCCATGCTGCCAAACGCCACTTTAGGGAGCTGATCAGGCGGCAGATCCTCAGAATCCAGTTGGGCAGCGATCGCTTCTAAACCAGATATCAGGTGCATTTCTGGAACAGAAACCAGGATTGCGAAAGCTTTAGTTTTTTGCATGAATCGAGCAGTGGTAAACCAAAAAGTCAGCTTTTCTAGCCTACTAGGGATGAGTTTCCTTTTGCCAAATTAAAGTTAAGCCAAGCGACAATCCAAAGGCGATGCGTGCCATTTATCGCAACCGAAAAGCGGAGTTTGATGACAATTGGATGCTGACAGCAGCAGGGTTATGAAACTTCTACCCGATTGCAGCATCGGAAGAAGAACTCGAAAGGTCACATTGGCTAAATGCTTTGCCTTCCTGTAACGGAAGGAGAGTCAGGACAGGGAAGGATTGGCTTCTGATAGACTGAAAGCCTTGAGCGTATTCTAGGACAGTTGATCGCATGACCCTTGCCCCCCTAAACTGGACAGAACTCGAAGCCCTTACCGACTTTCAAATTGATACGGTCAATGGTCCAACCAATGCTCAGGCGCGGCTGCGGTTGTTTGGTCATTCCGAGTCCGATGTGCGGGTGACGCTTTATCGCGACAATCATGCCTGGTGTCCCTACTGCCAGAAGGTTTGGCTGTGGCTTGAGGAAAAGCAAATTCCCTACCGCATCGAGAAAGTGACGATGTTTTGTTACGGGGAAAAGGAAAGCTGGTACAAACGCAAAGTGCCTTCCGGGATGCTGCCCGCGCTGGAGTTAGACGGACGGCTGATTACCGAAAGCGATGATATTTTACTTGCCCTGGAACGCGCTTTTGGTTCTTTAGGAAAGGGTATGGAAGACCCCCAGGTCATTCCTCTGCGCCGATTGGAGCGATTGCTGTTTCGTGCCTGGTGCGGCTGGCTCTGCTATCCATCAACGTCAGCCCGGCAGGAACAGCATAGCCGAGAGCAGTTTACCGGAATTGTGGATAAGGTTGAGTTTGCGTTGGCAAGTACGCCCGGTTCTTATTTTCTGGAAGAGTTTGGCACGGCGGATGTGATCTTCACACCCTACGTCGAACGCATGAATGCCAGCCTTTATTACTACAAAGGCTACTCGCTGCGATCGAATCCCAGCCTGAGTGCCTGGTTTGATGCGATGGAGAGCCGATCGACCTATCGCGGCACGCAAAGCGACTTTCATACCCACGTTCACGATTTGCCTCCTCAGATGGGCGGCTGCTGGGAAAACGGGGAGCCGCAAATGCTGATCAACAAGCATCGAGTAGACAACGGACCCTGGTTTGGTCTGCCGGATGTAACTTATCCAGAGCCGGGAAACGCGCGTCAGGAAGCTCTTTATCGGGTGATCAAGCATCGTGCCAATATTATTCGCGTGAACCCTGCCGACGATGCGCTCTTTGATCAGGCGTTACGCTGTGCCTTAACCCGGATGATGACGGGCGAAGATTGTGTTCCACCACCTGGATCGGATGCTGCCCTGCGGTATTTGCGCGATCGAATTAATGTGCCTCGCGATATGTCCATTTATGCAGCAAAGCGGCTGAGAGAGGCACTGGAGGCAACGGCTGCTCTAGTGGGCGAGCGTCAGGGGATTGCGATTATGCTCAAGCATCGTCGAGATCAAGACCCGGCTCTTTTTGCCCGCTAGCTATCCCGGATGCTGCCCTTGGAGTGATGCGCCCGACCGCTGGATTGTTGAAATAATAGCGGCAGATCGATCGAAACCGGGAGACAGAAGATTGAAGCGATTTCAGCTAGGGCTACTGATCGGGGCGATCGCGCTTATTGTGCTGTCCTGGTGGAATATTGTTGCAGCGCGGAGTGGATTGGTCGTGCGAACCCTGGAGCAGGAAAACATTCCCTTGATTTATGTCGCTCCGGCACTGGCAAATTCAGGGGCAAATTCAGTGCCGGGTGTGCTGGTGGCGCATGGTTATGCAGGTTCCAAACAGCTCATGTTGGGCTATGCTCATGTGCTGGCTCACGCTGGCTATGCCGTGATGCTCTGGGACTTTGACGGACACGGTGCAAATCCGAATCGATTGCAGCGATACGACCTCCAGTCCAATTTGGATGTGGGGTTGAGGGCACTGCTCGAACAGCCAGAAGTCGATCGCACGCGGTTGGCAGTCCTGGGGCACTCGATGGGCAGCGGCATTGCCATGTCTGCCGGAATTCAAAATCTCGATCGATTTGCAGCCACGATCGCTGTTTCTCCCACAGGGGCAGCCGTAACGCCCCAGGCTCCCCGAAATTTGCAAATGCAGGCAGGAAGTTGGGAAGGCAGGTTTATCAGTAATGCCGAGCGAATTTTGCAGACCGGTGGCGGTGAAAACAAAAACTTTGCCGCAGGAACGGCGCGAGAACTAGTCATCGTGCCCAATGTCGAGCACATCACGATTTTGTTTAGCGATCGCAGTCACGAGGCTGCCGTGCGCTGGCTGGATGCCACGTTTAACCAGACCCAGTCCAGCTCTTATCGCGATCGGCGGATGGCCTGGTATGGTTTGCATTTGCTGGGCGGACTGCTGCTGATTGGGGCAGTGGCTCCCACGGTAGCAGGCTGGTTTGAACCCGATCGCATGAAAATCTCTGCGATTAAGCGATGGGGGGGACTGCTGCTGGCTCCCCTGCCGGGTGTTGCGGGACTGGTGCTGCTGAATTCCCGAATCAATCTGCAAAGTTTGGGCGGCGTGCAGGTTGGCGGGGCGATCGGACTCTGGTTTTTGATTGCCGGAAGTATCTGGTTGGCTTTGCTGGGACGAATTCCTCGGCTGAGCGGGCGACGGATCGCGATTGGTTTCGGACTGTTTGTGCTGCTATGGTTTGCGTTTGGGGCAATGGCGCAGGTGGTCTGGCTGCAATGGTGGTTAATTCCAACTCGGCTTCAGGTGTGGCTACCGTTTGCGATCGCCTGTCTGCCCTGGTTTCTGGCTTCTGGCATTGCTCAGCAGGGCGCGGGAAACGGAGAGCGATTTGCCTGGTGGTTTGCCCAGAGTGCAATTCTTATCGGTGGCTTTGTGCTAACGCTGAACTTTTTGCCAGAGCTGGGGTTTGTGTTTTTGCTGCTGCCGCTGTTTCCGCCACTGATTGCCGTGCTGTCGTTTGTGGTGGCATCGATCGATGAAGCCTGGATCTCGTCGATCGCGAGTGCGCTGTTTTTTGGCTGGGTGTTAGCGGCTGGGTTTCCGCTTTCAGGCTGAGCCATTTTTATGGATGACTCGATTGAGATGACATCAGATACAACCTTGTTCAGACGATTGAAGTACAAAAAATGGGGTGCAGGGGCAGAACTCTGTACGGCGAGAAAGCCCCCACACCCCTCGTACCTTACGGGAGTGAAAAACGCTGTAACAAGACAAAAAACTGTGATGCCTTGTGATACCTTAAAGTATTCTGCTGATATCAGCGTGTTGATTCACTGAGACATCAACCTATGAAGTATTTCATCTTCTGGATACTCGGGTTTGGCACTTTCTGGGCTGGACTAAAGCTGTTTGACGATGAGGTAATTCTGATAGTCTCTGTCTTTGTAGGTTCAGCTTTTATTCTGGCTGGGCTGATTGCGTCTCCGCCCGTATTGCAAATTCCGATCGAAGTTGTCTCTGTGTTCGTTCTGTTCAACGTTTGTATGCAGTGCATTCAAAGAGGCGATCAGCCTCGATAAGCATCCATTACGCTCCGATTCTCATTTGCCAGATTTTCATTTGCCAGCATTACTTCCCAATACCAGTCCCCAAAAGCGAGAAACGGCTTCTCGTGGTAAGAACCGGGGCAGCGTTGCCAGAATTGGATTGAGCGGATTCCCAGGAATCACGATCGATTCCCGTTTTTCAAATGCTTTCAGGGCATCTCGCACCACCGTTTCAATAGGTGTATCAATTTTTTCTGCTACATTAACCAGGAGCGGTGGAAATCCTGCTTCTTTGAAAAAATGGATGCCAGCAGGTCCGGGACAAACCGCTAAGACGTGTACGCCGTAACTGTGATTTTCTGCCCACAGGGCTTCGCTAAAGCTAAGAAGAAACGCTTTTGTTGCCGCATAAATTGAGAAATAGGGCATAGACTGAAACCCTGCCACCGACGACATATTGATAACACCGCCGGTTCGACGCTGCCGCATTCCGGGCAAAAATCGATGGGTGAGATCCACGATCGTCTCAATATTGAGCTGCACCATTTTTAGCTGCAGCATTCGATCGCTTTCGGCGAAATCTCCATAATCACCAATTCCAGCATTGTTGATCAGCAGATCGATCGGTCGTCCAATCTGCTGCACGGTTTGAAAAATGGTTTCTGTCGCGTTCGGTTCGGTCAAATCCTGAGCAATGATATCGACTTGAATCTGATGCTGATTTTTGAGTGAGTTGGCAAGGTCTTGCAGTTTGTCTTGCGATCGAGCCACCAGCACCAGGTGGGTCTGACGCGCTGCCAATTCTCGCGCAAAGGCTGCGCCAATTCCCGCCGAGGCTCCGGTGATCAAGGCTGTTGTCATTTGCCGACTCCATTCATGGTTCCTGAAAGATTCCATTAAAGCGAACGTGCTGGAAATAAGAATCGCACTCTAGTTCGTTTTCTTGATGAGAAACTGATTCACCGTTGATTTGAACTTCCTGCACTGTCATGCCGTGAACCTGAATCCGCCAGCGATCGTAGGGAAACGGAAACTCGCCTTCACCCTGGCGCACTAGTTCTAAACTATTTTCACTGCGGATCAGGCTGAACCGATCGCACCGGAACTCCCTATAACCATCTCCGGCATCGGTATAAAGAACGCTGTCTGAGGAGCCTGCTGTCGGCGGATAAAGGTGCAGCGTCATTTGCTTTTCCTCCTCCATGGGCAACACCGTTCCCGCCTTCACCAAAACAGGGATTTGCTCTAGCGGGGCGGGTAACATGACGCGAGTTCCTCCCTCGATCGCCCGATCGTCCCAGAAGTGATACCAGCGTCCTTTGGGTAACGTTGCCGATCGCTCCCGTTCGCCCTCCGCGAGTGCCGGACAAATCAGCAGGTTATCGCCCAGCAAAAAGGCATCGTCGATCGCCCACAAATTGGCATCAGTTGAATCAGCCCAGAACAAAGGACGCAGCAGCGGATAGCCTTTCTGGTTCGATTCCCACGACAGTGTATAGAAATAGGGCAGTAGCTTATAGCGCAGCTTCAGAAACTGTCGCAGAATGCCCAGATAGGGTTCGCCGTAAGTCCAGGGGGCGCGATATTCAACGTTGTTGGAGCAGTGCGATCGATAAAACGTGACAAACGTAGCAAGCTGAAACCAGCGCAGATACAGCTCTGCACTCGGATTTCCCTGAAAGCCGCCAATATCAGGACCGGAATAGGGAATGCCGGACAATCCCAGGTTGAGAACCGTAGAAATTGTAATTTTCAAACAGTCCCAGGTGCATTCGATATCGCCCGTCTACGTCCAGGAATAACGCTGAAGCCCTGCCCAGCCTGCCCGTGACACAATAAACGGACGCAGATGAGGACGATAGCTGCCCAGACTTTCGTAGGCTGCTTTTGCCTGAAGATAGCCATACACGTTGTGCGCTTCGCGATGGTCACCGCCTCTACCTTCCATATTGTGCAGCGTGGCTCTGGGCGGAAGCGATCGATCGCCCCAGGCAATAAAAGCAGCGGGTTCATTCATATCGTGCCAGAAGCCTGCCACCCCCACGTCAAGCAAATATTCATATTGACGGCTCCACCACTGCCGCGCTTTCGGATTCGTGAAGTCAGGAAAAACGCACCAGCCGGGCCACACCGGAGCCACGACCAATTCGCCATCCTGTCGCCGACAAAACAGATTCAGCAGTTGCCCTTCTAAAAATAGGTTGCTGTCTCGGCTGTATTTCACGCCCGGATTAAGGATCGTGATAAAGCGCACGCCTTTGTCCAGCAGCGATCGCATAAATTCCTGCGTGTTAGGAAACCGCTCTGGGTCGATCGTGAATGCCCGATAGCCCACCTGCACATCGATATCCATGTGAACGGCACTCAGCGGCAAATCCAGCTCTTCAAATTTCTGGACGGTCTCCATGACAGCGGCTTCGGTGCGGTAGCCCCAGCGCGACTGGTGATAGCCCAATGCCCACTTGGGCGGAATCGGCGATCGTCCAGTGAGTTCGGTGTAGCGTTCGATGTTCTGCGCCGGAGTTCCAGCCGTTAAGTAATAGCGCAATGCACCGCCTTCAAAGGAAATCGTTGCAACATCTTCGTACTGAAAGGTGGCATCAAAGGAGTTTTCGTAGAAGACGAGATAGCAGCCTTCCTGGTGCAAACTCATCTGAAGCGGAATGCAGAGATACATCGGGTCAGATCCTACGCCATACATCCCCGCCGCATCGTAGTTCCACATTCGGTAGGAAGGCGGTTCGAGCGTGATATTCTCTTGCTGCGTTCGTTCGTCTTTCTTATTCACAGGCTTGAGCGTACGGAGATTCAGCGGAGCCGATCGCTCTCCCAGTCCATAAATATGCTCTTCTGGACGCAGCTTCACTTGATGGCTCCAGCCTTCGCCCGGATGCTTGGGCGGCATTTCTTCACGCAGCACTCGCCCCGAATTATCAGAGAAGGTAACGCTGCCATCGATCGCCACACTGACTTGCAAACGCTCACTGGTTACCGTCCAGCCTGCTTCGGTTTGTTCGCACCGGGTTGGAACTTCTGCCCAGTCGTGCTGGTGGATGGCGTAGGGAATTGGCAAGAGTCCAGGCTGCCAAGTGAGGCGAACAAAGTCGGGCGTGAGAAAAGAAACTTCTAGCTCTGCCTGTTCAAAATAAAACTGGGCACCGCGATCGTTCGACTCCGCCCGAACCAGCTTTCCCGGTTGCTCAAAGGTGTCAGTGATGGGTGGGAGCGGAATCTGTTGCTCTAACCGATCGCGCGACCTGGAATAAAGGTAGGCTTTGGGCGCGTAAGTGAGATAAAACAGCGAACCAAGGAAGAACTTAAACTTAAGCGATAGCTGCTTGAAATAGGAAGGGTTCGCAAGAGACATGGGCTTATCCGGGTAGTTGAACTGAGCAACAGTCCACAAATACCCAATTTGTACAGATCTCAGTCTTTGTCTGCATCAATCTTGGGAAAGACCTGAATCTCTTAAGAATAGATAAGAAGAATAGATTAGAGCGGGGGCAGTTCGGCGATTCAGCGGAGCTTTTGAACCGCCCTTCAAGAAACCAATACAACGCCTGCCATCATTCCGCCCAGCAGCAGCAACTTCAAACGTAGGCAATGTAAAACTCTGAGATCACCTAGCAGCAGATTGAATCGATGTAGCCCCACTGAAAATATAAAGAGGTAGGCTGGAATAATGGTTTCAACTGCTGCAACCAGTGATGGAATCCCTAGCGCGATCGCCCGCTGGCTGAGCAATAGCGCAACTAGATTTATGAATTCAATCACAAAAAATCAATCACAAACAAAACAGGAATGCTATCCTGTATCCTTGCAAGTGCCTCAAAAAACGCGAAGGAATCAAAAGCGGTAATATGCCGCTGATAATAATACCAACTGTGGCAAGTAGATAACCTACAAAAAAAGAGCTATGACCAAAAATATATTCTTCTAACAATAAAGCTGCTGCTTGTACGCAGCAGGCAAAAATCATCAGATAAAATGATTTCCAGCGGGCTTCAAAATTAGCGTTGGCTAAGCACAAGCTAACGGATGCCGTAATCAAAGTCGCAATGCCCAAATAATGACGAAACTGAAAAACTTTGCCAAACAGCAGAAAACTAGCGATCGGTAAAACGATCGGGGTAATGTTCCAGTAAGCAGCAACAATGCTGGCTTCACTGTAAGAAAGAGCCTCAAAGTAGAAAACCTGGCTAATTTGAATGAGAGCACCTTTCAGCAGAGCAACCGCAACGACTTGGAGCAGCGGCATTTCCCAAACCAGATGAGAGCTAAAGAACGGCAGAAACAGAAAGAGACTCCAGGAAGCCAGAGAGCTGTTGATTATACCTATCCAGGGTTTTGCAGTTAACTTCAACAGCCAAGCTTAAGAAGCTGTGAACAAAACAGTTCCTCTGTTTCTGCGGCAGGCAGGGCAGGAAAAAACAAGTATCCCTGATGAAATTCACAGCCGAGTCGCTGTAATTTTTTAAATTGTTCTTGCGTTTCAACGCCTTCCGCAATCACGTCGATACCCAAGCCTTGCGCGAGAAGGATCACTGTTTTTGTAATTTCAAAACATCCTTCGTCGTGCATCATCTGGCGCACAAAGGAGCGATCGATCTTGAGAATGCTAATCGGCAAATGATGTAGCTGGCTAAGCGATGAATAGCCTGTACCAAAATCATCAATACTAATTTGAATTCCTTCTTTTCGCAGACTCTCTAGCTTAGAGCCAGCAACCTCCATATTATTGATAATTGTGCTTTCAGTAACTTCTAGTTTTAATAGGTTTGGATCAAACTGAGTGTCTCGCAAAATCTGCATAATCTGTTCTAGCAGATCAGGCTGAAGCAGTTGCCTAACCGATAGATTAACGCTTAAAAATAAGGAACAGCTTTCGGGATAGCGAAGTTGCCAGAGCGACATTTGACGGCAGGCTTCCAACAACACCCATTGACCAAGCTGCACAATTAAGCCAGTCTCCTCAGCTACAGGAATAAATTGATTCGGAGAAATCATTCCCCTCGTGGGATGGTGCCATCTGACTAACGCTTCAAAGCCTACAATGGTATGAGATTTTGAAGAGATAATGGGCTGGTAATAAATTTCAAACCGTCCTTTCTCGATCGCGTGTCTCAAATCTGTTTCGAGCTGCAATCGCTCTTTGCTGCGGGTGTGCATCAGAGAATCAAATACTTCATAACGAGCTTTACCTTGAGATTTAGCATGATACATGGCAATATCCGCATCTCTTAGAAAGTCTTCTGGCTTCGCTTGTTGCGTTGTACTTAAAACAATGCCGATGCTGGCACTTGTAAAAACTTCATATCCCTTTAAATTGAAGGGATGAGTCAATACTTTAGAGATTTGTTTTGCAACCCTTGCTACTTCCTCCAAGTCAACAATGTCTCGGAGCAAAATGATAAATTCATCTCCTCCCAATCTGGCTGCCACAGCGCTGTCAGGCAAGCACTCCTGAATTCTGCGACTCACAGCAATCAGTAGTTCATCTCCAATCAGGTGTCCTAAACTGTCGTTAACGAGCTTAAAGCTATCCAGATCAAGGAACAAAATCCCAAATAAAGATTCGGCATTGTGTTGCTGTTTAGCAATTGATTTTTCTAAGTGTTCAATGAATGCTGCTCGATTTATTAAATGGGTCAAGCCATCATGATAGGCAGAATAGTGTAATTCACTAAAAGACTCCTGTAGCTGCTGCGCCATGCTGTTAAATGCATTGGCAAGTAGCCCAACTTCTTGCAGTTTTGATTCAGGAACCTGCTGTTTCCACTTTCCCTCGGATAAGGCTTTAGCCGCACTAATCATTCTTTGAATCGGATAAATTAAGTAATGTGAGGTGGTTAAGCCCATTGCGATCGCAATCGTCAGGGCAAGCAAACATAGTAAAATTGTGGTGTAAGTATTGGCTTGGATTTGCGCTGTAAAATCTGTTTCGGGAACAACAATCACAATGAACCAATCCAGACCAAAATCATCTGTGAACCGGGTAATTTTTACAAATTCTTGCTCTCCAGCAATATTCATGTTAAATAGAGTCGTAGTTTGCAGTGTTGCAAAACTACCAAATCGATTGACTAAATATTTAGCAGTATTTTGAATTAAGGGATCGCGACTCTGGGTTGCCAGCAGTCGTTCTGTTCTTTCCCCTTGCTTAACAACCAACGGTTCGTTTGCGGAGCTTGCAACCAAGAAACCATTGCGTTCAAGAATAAATGCCTTGCCGTTTTGTCCAATATTGAGATTGTGCAGGAAATTGCTCAGCGTTGTAAGGCGTAAGTCTACGCTTAAAACTCCCAAAAGCTTTCCTGTGGCGTTATAAATTGGACGACCCGCTGAGATAGATAGCGTTCCAGAGCCATCATTCCCCTGATAAACCTGGCTCCAAATTGGCTTATTGGCTTGAACAATATCGCGGTAGCCTGCTTCTAGACGATGATCCCAATTTTTAATCGTTTGAACAATACGGTTACGGTTTCCCTGTTGATCGGTCGTATAGGAATACAAATGATTGCCAGTGGGCATCTTTGAAACTTCATCAATCACTCGGCCTTTCTGATTTACATAACCAGCACCAATGTATTCTCCATTTGCTGCTCCGAAAGCAACATAATCCACACCCGAAATTTGAACTTGATGCCAGAAGTAATGTCCAGTGTCTTCAAAGTTATTGAGATTGAGAAGGTTTGATTGGACAGCACTACGATTGAGAGCAGCAATTTCGTGGGGAGTTTTGAGGTAATTACTTGCCTGCTGGATGATTCGATCGTCGATTTCAGTCATGAGCTGATTTGCCAGATCGTTAACGGCGAGCTTGCCATTACGGAACGAGAGCCACCCTGTCAGCCCTACGGCAATGGAGATTTGCAGGACAAAGGGTACGACTAAGATTAAACGAAGTGGTACACGTATCCTGGATCTCTGTCGTTTTGCAGCAGTTGCCATAATCTCTCAATGTGCAGCCTAATTGGGCTTAGAGTTCCCATGTTTACTGCTTAAGTGACATTAGATGAAGTCTATTCAAACAGATCAAAGTTGCACTGCTTACAGGAGGTTGCTTAAATGCCAGCGGTGCTGCTGTTAGATTTACCGTTGGGATAGCAGTTGGATCATTCATTCCAGAGTGAATGCTAGTTTTACACGATCGATCTAAACTAAGGCAACAGTTGCTTTGCCCAAATTTCCGGCTGGCAAATTTCGTTCAAAATCAACGAGCTGTACTGATTGTCGTTCTTAAAAATCAGGGTTAAATGCTTCTTCGCTAAACCTTGAGCTAAACGTACTCATCTTTATTATTAATTTTTCTTGTTTTAATTCCACCAAATTTATTCTGGTTTGTAAAACTGAAAGCGTATATTAGTTTTATAGCCTACTATCAATAATCTACTTTATAATATTTTTTTGTAATATTAGTTTTCTGTCTTAATATCTATAATTAACTAGCAAATTAAAACTTGAGCTGCTGCAATTTAATCTTTTATAATTATTCAATTAACTTTTGATTGACCTGCAAAGTTTCGATCGCCTTTATGAATTAGGCTTGAATCGCATTTCTGTCAATGTAGGTCGTTAATAGGATTTGCTAATAGAACTTCCTAATGAAATTTGCTAATGGAGCTGGACGATATCGTTTGCCTTTGCTGAATCTACCTCGCTGTCTGTTTCTTCGAGTGAAATTGGCTCGATACACTGTAGGGTATCGTTTTGAGGACGGTTGACCTTTGTGCTGACAGGATAGCGGATAAAGGTTTTATCTTCGTCTGGATATAAAAGATGTTGCAGGCGATCGCCCTCCTGAACTTGCGGATCGAGCCATTGCTCATAGTCTTCGGGCTGGAGGATGACGGGCATCCGATGGTGGATCGATCGCAGCAGGTGATTCGCCTCTGTCGTGACGATCGTGCAGGATTCAATTTCGCCGTCTGCGCTTTCCCAATGTTCCCACAGTCCCGCAAAGGCAAAGGGCTGATGACCATCGCGGCAAAAGTAATAGGGCTGTTTTTTGCGTTCTACCTGCTGCCACTCATAAAAGCCATCTGCAGGAATCAAACAGCGACGGCGGCGAAAGGCAGCCCGAAAAGATGGTTTCTCGGTGAGCGTTTCTGCTCTAGCATTAATCAGGCGAAATCCAATGGTGGGATCCTTTGACCAGGAGGGAATCAGTCCCCAGTGAAGCAAGTCAAGCTGGGGGGCTTGTCCGATCGCCCGAACTACAGGAACTGCCTGCGTCGGTGCAATGTTGTAGCGAAACGGCATTGATGGCACATCGTCCAGATCAAAAGCTTCGGCAAGGCGATCGGCGGCTTGAGCCAGGGTGTAGCGTCCACACATTATTTTCTGCCCCTCTTTTTCTTCCACGCCTCGATCGGGCGGATTGCGCGTCAAGTTTTCCTTTTACTTTGAGTTCTAGCGCATGTGCAATCAAAAAGGCTGTACAGCAAGGCTGAATAGTTTAGCCTAACACCCCTATCTCCCCATCCCCTCACCCCTCATCCACCCCTCCATTCTTTTCCTCTCTAGCCACGTGATCCCCACTCTGATAGACTTTTAAGCTAAGGCAGATTATGCCTTTTTGAGGCAAATTTGTGAGCCACATCAGCAGTCGGGAGGGTTTATCCGGTGGAAGCTACACTTGGTTTAGAGATCATTGAAGTTGTTGAGCAAGCAGCGATCGCCTCTGCCCGGATGATGGGAAAGGGCGATAAGCACGGAGCCGATCAGGTTGCCGTGGAAGCGATGCGCGAACGCATGAACAGAATCCACATGCGCGGTCGCATTGTGATCGGCGAGGGAGAGCGGGACGATGCGCCCATGCTCTATATCGGTGAAGAAGTGGGCATTTGCACCCGTGAAGACGCGAAAACCTACTGCAATCCAGACGAGCTGATTGAAATCGACATTGCCGTTGACCCCTGCGAAGGCACAAACCTTTGCGCTTATGGGCAGCCCGGTTCGATGGCAGTGCTGGCAATTTCGGAGAAGGGTGGACTGTTTGCAGCCCCCGACTTTTATATGAATAAGCTGGCAGCTCCGCCTGTGGCAAAAGGCAAAGTAGACATTCGCAAATCGCCCACTGAAAACCTGAAGATCCTGGCAGAATGTCTCGATCGTGCCATTGATGAACTGGTGGTCGTGGTGATGAAGCGCGATCGTCACAATGACCTGATTCGGGAAATCCGGGAAGCGGGGGCAAGAGTGCGGCTAATCAGCGACGGTGACGTCTCGGCGGCGATCTCCTGCGCTTTCTCTGGAACAAACACCCACGCGCTGATGGGCATCGGGGCAGCTCCCGAAGGCGTTATCTCGGCGGCAGCGATGCGCTGCTTGGGCGGACACTTCCAGGGACAGCTTATTTATGACCCGGCAGTGGTGAAGACCGGGCTGATCGGCGAAAGCAAAGAGTCAAACATTGCGCGTCTGTCAGAAATGGGCATCACTGACCCCGATCGGATCTACGAAGCCGAGGAACTCGCATCGGGTCAGACGGTTCTGTTTGCGGCAAGCGGCATTACCCCTGGAACCCTGATGGATGGGGTGCGATTCTTCCACGGTGGCGCAAGAACGCATAGCCTGGTGATTTCTAACCAGTCGAAGACGGCCCGGTTTGTGGATACAGTTCACTTGTTTGATGCTCCAAAGTCGCTGCAACTGCGATAGAGGATAATTTCGCGAGTCATCCACAATCTGTTAAAAACAGTCTGAAAACAGTCTGAAAACAGTCTGAAAACTGTTTGATAAGGGGGCGAAGCGATCGTCCCTTTTTTTAATGGTTTTTGTGCTACCCCGTACACCCCGCTCGATTCATGTTCAAATTGCTCCAGCTTGGCTCCCTAACCTCCCAGCTTTTGAGAAAGTGAAGCCTGCCCCGATGCGTAGAGTCTCCGATTTAGGGAAAACTGGCGTTGCTAAATCGAAGTATGAAGACACAGCTTGAGACCCTGTATCGCCCCATAAATCCCCCAATGCTGGGGGACTTTGAGGATCAGTTTCCTCCAAAATTGGGGGGGCTAGGGGGGCTAGTCATACTCCAATTCAGCAACGCCGGAGAATTTAGGAGGCTGCAACACTTGGAACGCTCCCAAGAATGGTTGTGGGTAAGCAGTAGGAGCTGGTAGAAGCTGAGTGGGTTATAGGGTTTTCGTGGGCTGCGGCAGATTTTGTTTGATCGCTCTCTCCAGCCTCATTCACAAAAATTTACCCCATTCTCCCGATTTTCAGACGGCGCATCCTCTAACTCGTTACACTCAATTGGTAGACTTTTTTAAGTTGATAATTGGGCATTTCGCTCACTTATTCATGACAGCTTACGCAAACAATTGTGACATCTAGATTGATTTTGAGCCGCTTAGATGGTTTTCCGAGATGAAATTTTGTCCCGGAATCTTTATCCATTTAGCTAGCATAAAAAAAGAGCCTTGGGAGGAAGAATGAACATTGTTGTTGTGGGTCTGAGTCATCGAACTGCGCCAGTCGAGGTGCGCGAAAAGCTAAGCATTCCAACGCCTCAAATGGAGGCAGCCATTGCCCATCTTCGCAGCTTTCCCCATATTGAGGAAGCGACCATTCTCAGCACCTGTAACCGCCTGGAGGTTTATGTCGTTACCAGCGAAACCGAGCAGGGTGTGCGAGAAGTCATGCAGTTTCTCTCAGAACACGGCAAAATCCCGGTGTCGCAGTTGCGTCCCTATCTGTTTATCCTGCTGCACGACGATGCGGTAATGCACCTGATGCGAGTGTCGGCGGGGCTAGACAGTCTGGTGCTGGGCGAGGGGCAAATCTTAGCTCAGGTTAAGCATACGCAAAAAACTGGGCAGCAGTATAACGGAATCGGGCGGATTCTCAACCGTTTGTTTAATCAAGCAATTACGGCTGGAAAGCGAGTGCGGACGGAAACCAGCATTGGCACCGGAGCTGTTTCGATTAGTTCCGCGGCGGTGGAGCTGGCACAAATCAAAGTGCAGCACCTCCCCACCTGTCGCGTTGCCGTTTTGGGAGCCGGAAAGATGTCGCGTCTAGTGGTGCAGCATTTGCTCTCAAAGGGCGCAACCCAGATTTCGATCGTTAACCGCTCGCTCGACTCTGCTAAAGAACTGGCGCAGCAGTTCAAAGAAGCTAGTATTCGCCTGCATTTGCTGGATGAAATGATGCAGGTGCTTGCGAACTCTGATCTGGTTTTCACGGCGACTGCAGCCACCGAACCGCTGATCGATCGCGCCAAGCTGGAAGCCACCCTTGATCCTCTCCGTGGCCTGAAGCTCTTCGATATTTCGGTGCCGCGCAACGTTGATGCTGATGTCAACGATCTGGCACATGTGCAGGTGTTTAACGTGGATGACCTGAAAGCCGTGGTTGCTCAGAACCAGGAAAGCCGCCGCCAGATGGCACTGGAAGCCGAGAACATTCTTGATGAAGAAGTGGCTGCGTTTGACCTGTGGTGGCGATCGCTCGAAACGGTGGCAACGATCAGCGAGCTGCGCGATAAAGTTGAAGCCATCCGCGCTCAGGAACTCGAAAAAGCCCTGTCTCGCTTAGGCTCTGAGTTTGCCGAAAAGCATCAAGAAGTAATCGAGGCATTGACGCGCGGCATCGTCAACAAGATTTTGCACGACCCGATGGTGCAGCTCCGGGCACAGCAGGACATCGACGCCCGACGACGGGCAATGCAAACGCTGCGATCGCTGTTTAACCTGGAGGAGCCTGCTTCTAACAAGGCGTAGCGGCAAGGCGATCGACGCACCGTACAAAAACAGTACAAAAACAACAAAAGACAACAGTACAAAAACTAATACTGTTGTAGAAGAATTTCCAGGGGCTGTAAGGGCGGTTTGCGGATCGTCCCTACAGCTTTTTTAGTTTTCATATTTTTTAGTTTTTATATTCAGTGCGCCCAAGCTAAGCCGCATAGGGGCTGGCTAGCAAGAATCGCTTAGGCTCACGCGTCAGCACCCGCTTTGGCATATTGCTGCCCGACAGCAGCCGCACTGTTGCATCCGGCCAAGGACAGGGCATATCAAAGGATTTGATCAGATCGATCCCATACTGCTTGGGCAGCCTTCCGCTTCAGCCCATTCTGGGAAAAACTCGCCTCTTGATGGGTTTCCAAAATCAGATTCTCCCAGATGCTCCTGTCGGGAATCAGTCCGGTTGTGTGGCGATCTTTGGGAATCCGGGCAGCGCCCCTGCAAAAACCCCCTCATTCCCTGGAACAAGAGAATAAGGGGAAGTCTTTAAAAACATCAGAATCAGACAGTATCAGGATATTGAGCTGAGCCAGGCGGAGAATTTGCGCCTCGCTCCGATTCCGATTAAAAGCCGTGAGGCGATCGGCTACGAGTCGCTGCCGGCCACTTCGATCTTGGACTGCACCTGAAGCTTGCCGTCATCGGCGATCGTCCAGACATCGTAGCTGCCGACTACATCACCTTCGGGGTTAAAGTCAACCGTGCCGCTGGCTCCTTCGTAATTGATCGGTTTGCCTTCCCGCAGCAGCGCGAGTCCCTGACAGACATCCGTGACTTTTTCACCGTCGCCGCTCGTCACTGCACGAATTTGATCTTTAATGGCAGCTCCCGTCGTCGCTTTTGCGGCTTCGGCTGCCAGCGCGATCACAGCAGCAGCGTCCCAGGAGTTGGGATCGTAAACGTTCGGCGCACGGTTAAATTTATTTTGATATGCGTCGCTGAACTGATCGATCGCCGGACCACCTGCGCTGGGAGCAGTTCCCAATCCGCCCGATACAATGAACTTGTCATCTGCTGTTTTGCCGGACAGTTCAGCAAGTTTATCGGTCTTCATGCCGTCCGACATCAGGATTTTGGTGTTACCGTCGAGCAGTCCTTGCTCTTGGGCTTGCTTTAGAATGATGCTGCCCGTTTCAGGATAGGCAACCATGACGATCGCATCCGGATTGCCGTTGAACGCTGCCCGCAGTTCTGAGTCAAACGTAGTCGCGTCGGGAGCGTACTTCGTTGGACTGGATTCGTTCGTTACCGTGCCGCCTAGCTCTTTGAATGCAGGAATAAAGGAATCGATCAGACCGTTGCCGTAATCGTTGTTAATCGCCAGGACTGCAACTTCCTTTGCGCCCTGCTGCTGTGCCAATTGCGCCAGAGCATCTCCCTGAAAGGTATCGGGCGGCGCGGTACGGAACCAAAAGCCGTTGAATTCACCTTTCTTGGCACGATCGGTAAAAGTGGGGCTGGTGCTGGAAGGCGAAATTTGCACCACCTGGTTTCGCACAGCAATATCGACTGCCGCACTCGAAACCGCGCTGCCTGCCGCGCCGACTACACCTGCCACCTTATCGACTTCTGCCAGCTTGGTCATGCCTGCCGCCCCTGCTGCGGGATCAGTCTGGTCATCTTCAGAAACAATTTGCACAGGCTTACCCAACACGCCACCACATGCGTTTACCGTCTCGCCCAGCAAATTTACGCTGTCCTGCATGGTTGTGCCATACTGCGCCAAATCACCTGTGATGGGCAGCAGCGTTCCAATCTTGAGTTGCCCTTCTACGCTGGCTCCGGCAGTAGTTGCTGCGCTCGGGCTGGAACCCGCTTCAGGAGACTGGCTAGTATTTTGCGGCACAGAGCCACAAGCCGTTATCGACAGCATCAGAGCCGCCGCACCGCCACCTCCGAGCCGTTTTAATAAATTCGATCGATTGAATTTAGAGGGCTTATTCAAACGCTTCATAAGATTTTTCAAGCAAAAAGAGGATCAACGTGATAAACGATCGTAGCGAAAACCTGGAGAATCGGGGCTGAAGGCGGAAAGGAAGTAAGAAATTGTTGAACTGCGCGATTCAGGATGACAGCGAATTTCCCAGACGAATTTCTCAGACGAATTCCCCAAAATAGAGGGGCGTAGGGCAGTTCTGAAAACAAGTTCGAGACACAAGCACGACGCTTCAAATCTTGGGGTGGGGCAATCGCTTCAACCTGGGCTTGCAGAATAAACTTTAACTTTAGCGAAAATCAGCAGCTTCTCTCAATCCGGAACTTTGGACGATCGAAGGAAGTCAAGCAGGATGAAGCGTTGGAATAAGCTTGTTCTATTGGAAACAACAGGCGGACGGTTGCCTATTGCTTGAAATTGTGCCAATCTATTCTGCGAGTCGCGTTGGTCGCTAAACAGTCTATTGATTTCTCTCTTTCTTTTGCCCGCTCTGGTCAAGATTCTCGTCTGCTGAGTGGTTGGGTCAAGCGATCGACTGAGTGTTTTTTACCTCAAAGCGACAGATGCAGACAGCACAACGCTGGGCAACGCTAATGCAGAGTTATTGCAGAGTTATTTGCAGAATCATTCACCCACCTTTTTGCTGAATGCTCGCGTCATCACAGGAGTTTTTATGAAGTCAGTCATTCGTTGGAGTGCAACGCTAAGTCTAGTCAGTAGTGTGCTAATCGGTTCATTTTGGGCTGGCACAGCGCGAGTGCTGGCTTTAACCGCCGAACAGGTGATGGAACGCTTGCGTCCCGTCCCCGTATTTACCCTGGCAAATGAGCAGGGCGCCCCTCTGGTTGCCTCGCCGACCGAAGGGGAAAATCGCGGTCCTGTCGCCGGGGTTTTTATTAACCGTCAGGATGCCGAGCGGTTTCTGAACGATCTTAAGACCCGCAATCCTCAGGTTGCACAGGGCGTTCGCGTGGTTCCCGTATCCCTTGCCGATATCTATCAAATCGCTGAAACCGAGCGATCGGGTCAGACTCCGCAAGACCAGCAGCTTCGTTTTGCCTTTATCCCGGCCCAGCAGCAGGTTGACGCGGCAATGACGATTTTGAGAGAAGGCGGACAAACCGTTAACGAATTTGAGGGAGTGCCAATTTTTGTGGCGCAGTCCAGTGGTCAGAATCGTGGCTACCTGACAATTCAGCAGGGCAATCAGCAGGTGATTCCCATGTTCTTTGATAGAGCCGAGCTGCAAGCCGTTTTGACTCGCCTTCAGCAAAGTCAGCCTGAGCTAGCGAACGGTATGCAGGTTCAGGTCGTCAACCTGGAAGGACTGATCCAAACCTTGCAAGCCAGCGAGAACGAAGAACTGAATCAGATTTTGCTGGTTCCGCCTAGAGACAGCGTGGAATTTGTTCGATCGCTTCAGCCCCAGGGTGGGCAGGGGCAGCAAGGGCAGCAGCGACAGGGGCAGCAGGGAGGACAGCAGCGACAGGCGCAACCCGCTCAGCCTCGCCGGTAAGCCCATCGGGTTTATTGGATTGAAGTGAATTCGAGTTTTGTCTCCGCTGGGGCGCATTGATTTTGCGCCCTTTTATCGTATTAGTGCGTAATCTATGCCTTCTTTTCAGGTTTCTGGGATCGCCCTGTGGCAATGGCAGCAAACCGCAAAACAGCAGGCGATCGCCGCCGGAATTTCTCCCCAGGAAGTCGATTGGCTTCTGCAAGAACTTGCCGGACTCGATCGCCTCAGCCTGCGCCTAGAAACTTACACATCCCAAACGCTCGCGCTCAAAGTGCCCCTGGAGACCCTCAGCGCTCGATGGCAGCAGCGATTAACCGAGCGAGTTCCCGTGCAGTATCTTGCAGGGGTTGCACCCTGGCGACAGTTCCTGCTGCATGTGACGCCTGCCGTCCTGATTCCCCGCCCAGAAACCGAAATTCTGATTGATTTAGCGCAGGCTGCGGCTTGCTCCGCCGATCGAATCGCGCCCAATTTTGACTTAGCCAAGGAACACTGGGCAGATTTGGGAACCGGAAGCGGGGCGATCGCGATTGGTTTAGCCGACAGCTTTCCGGCTGCTCAAATTCATGCCGTAGACTTTAGCGAAGCCGCTCTAGCTGTGGCTCAGGAAAACGCAAAACAGTGCGGCTTTAGCGATCGAATTCAGTTTTATCGCGGTTCTTGGTTCGAGCCACTCACGGACCTGAAAGGCAAGCTCAGCGGCATGGTATCCAACCCACCCTACATCCCGCAGCCCATGATCCCTGATTTGCAGCCCGAAGTCAGCCAGCACGAACCCCACCTTGCCCTCGATGGCGGCACAGACGGACTCGATGCAATTCGTCTTTTAGTCGAAACCGCTCCTACCTATCTGCGATCGGGCGGACTATGGCTAATCGAAATGATGGCAGGTCAGGCAGAAGCCGTTACCGCTCTGTTGAAAGCGCAGGGAAACTATGTTGGAATTCAGATTCATTCCGATCTGGCGGGGGTTGAGCGGTTTGCGCTGGCGTATCGCAGGTGAATGGGTGGATGGGTGGATGAGTGGGGGAGTTGTAGGGATGGAGTTTAGAAGAGGTCTAGTGAAGTTGGAGTTTGGCAGCGATCGATTCACACAAAGTCGTTCAAATCTCCCTATTCCCTGATCTCCCCATCTCCCCATCCCCTTATCTCTTTACTCCCTTATCTCTTTACTCCCTCATCCGCTCACTCACCCCTCCATTCATTCAACCTTTTACCCTCCATTTGCCTCCGGTGTCGCTGCCCCTAGCGTCTGCCAATCCCGAATCGCGATCGGTGTCCAGAGCCAGTTTTGGCTGAGGGCATTGGGCTGGAACTGCTGTGGGTTCATGGTTGAAACCATTTGATAGGTTTTAACGGCTTTGCTGAGCAGTTCTCCGGGCTGGGCGGTATCGGGGTTAGTTGAGGTTTTCCAGAGCGCGAGGGCAATTCCAGCGTAGCTGGTTAAGATGCGATCGTTTAGGGCAGGCCGAGCTGCGGTTGAGGTTTCCTGGGCAGCTGGCTGTTCCTGAAGCGAGAGTGCCCGCACCCAGGACTGAATCGCCTGCTCTGGTTTTCCCGCTTCGTAGTCGGCAAAGCCGATCGCCTCATAGTAAAGCGCATTGTCTGAATCGGCGGCAACTGCTTTTTCCCAGCTCTGGCGGGCATTGGCAACGCTATATTGACTGTTGCCCTGTTTAGCAGCCTGCCATGCTAAGCGACCTTGTAGGAAGTGAGTCGTAGCATCATTGCGGCGATCGACTGGAATGCTGGCAAGCGCGGCTTCGGCTTCGGTAAAAGCACCGCGATCGAGCAACGCCTCAACTGCCTGCTGACCGCGATTGTAGCGGTTTTGCGTAAAGCTATCGATCGCAAGCTGCTTCAGGTCAGGAGTTGATTTTGCGGCGAGTTCCGCCTGGAGCGTCGGGGGATTGGTAGCGGTTGTCTCACTCACCCTGCTTTGAAACTGCGAGACAATCTGAGGCACTGCCCAAAATCCGACGATCGCCAGCCCGATCGCTCCGGCAGCCCCAACCAGGGGTAGGACGATCGCTTTATTTTGCCGTTGACGGGCAGCAGTGCGTCGCTGGTAGCTTTGCTCGGTGTGAATCTGCCCCCCTGGAATCTGTTCGGTGTGAACCTGTTCGGTAGGGGTCTGTCTGCTGGGTTCGCTGAGGGAGTCTCCAGGCGGGTCAGGAGCAGTAAGCTCAGCGGAGTCGGGCGTGACAAGTGCTTTGGGAACAGCAAGCTCCGCAGGGGGCGGGGTGCGATGACTTGGAACAGCCGGAGGAGTCGGG
This sequence comes from Leptolyngbya sp. GB1-A1, assembly GCF_039962475.1. NCBI lineage: Bacteria > Bacillati > Cyanobacteriota > Cyanophyceae > Leptolyngbyales > Leptolyngbyaceae > Leptolyngbya > Leptolyngbya sp. GB1-A1. The sequence continues at coordinate 132,490 of NZ_JAMPLI010000013.1, forward strand.
CGAATGGTGGACGCTGCTGGAGCGATCGGGGGCGTTGAAACCGCAGGCGGAGCAACTGGAGTCTCGCTTGGCGTAGGCGGAATAAGCTGCCGGATCATGTCTGCCACTGCAAAATCATCGTCGTCAACCGCTCCCGCATCGTCGAGCGCGTCCAGCCAGTCTGCATCTTCGGCGAGGACTGCCTGAGCAATCATGTCGGCTTCGTCGGCTGCGATGACTTCTTCGGGAAACGGCGAAGCAACGGGTTCTGCATCGACGAGCAGCGCAGGCGGAAAAATTGCTTCTTCGCCAGGCGGCAGCGGAAACACCTCATAGGTGGGCGGCGTAAACAGCAGGCGATCGGCGGGGTCTTCCTGTGATCGATCGGTGGGAGTCAGGTAGCCGTCAAACTCTGGATGCAGATAGAGAATCGGCAGTGCCCAGTAAAACTGATTCGAGCCATAGGATGAAATTAAGCCCTGCCTGGCGCGGCTGAGGCTGAGATCGATCGGGTAGCCCTGCTTCAGGTTGCGATAGAACAGGCGGGTCAGATTCAAAGCCACTTCATCGGGAATCTGCTCTGCCATTGCCAGCACCGAAGGAATTCCCCGGCTGACCAATGCCTCTGCCAGGTTTTGTTCCAGATTTCGCCCCATTGCGGGATCGGTTTCGGTGGGCAGATACGCGCCGCGACAGGAATTAAACACCGCCAGACGAATGCCGTTATTCACCAGCAAGCCCGCCAGGTCGTCGCCGCTCATCAGTTCGGTGAGCCCGGTACGATTATTTACCAGATACAGCGAACCGCCGCCCGCGCTGACATCACTGTGTCCCGCATAGTGAAGCACCTGAAACTGACCCTGTTCGAGTGCCTGCGTTAGCTCTTCCCGTCCAGGCTGACTCAAGATCGTAAGCTGAATTTCTGGCTCCGAAGGCAGCGTGGACGGCATCCGCAGCTCTTGCTGAAGCTGGGTAGCTTCCCGATAAAGCTGCAACTGCTCGCGATCGCTCGGCGAGGCAACCACCATAAGAATTTTGAGCGGCTGACCCGGTTCTAGCATCAGCGACCCCCCTTCTTCCGCCAGACGAGTGCCCGGACGATAGCGCGAGAAAATGACCTGAATTCCGGTTGCCAAAGGACGGGGCGCAGCCTGGTTTTGCCGCATTCGCTCGATCGGCACATCAGAGCCATACAGCACTTCCCAAGGCAGGCGGGGCAGGCGATCGCCCTTCAGCCCCAGTCGCAGTCGCAATGCCTGACGACGGTTTTGAGCAACCCCCTGAGCCATCAGCCAGCTATCGCGCAACGTGCCTTGAAACAAATGATGATAAAGCTGCTGTCCCAGCTCCACTAGACTAAGCGACGGCTGCAAAACACTGGGGTGTTCCGGGTTGGTTATAAATGCCCGTTCGCCCTGCAAAATGCCCACGAGCGGATCGTTCATGAGCTGACGCGCTTGAGTCAGCCACGACTCCAGGGGCAAAACAAATTGTTCTTCCGCAAGCGGCACTCCTGGCGCAACTCGCTCTGTCCGAACCAGATACTCATTGTTCCCTACTGGGGTTACAGACACATGAAATTCCTGAGTCACCTTACCCGTGCGCTCCTGCTAATCGCTCAACTGAATCTGCGGCTCTCTGAGGGCTGAACCTCGATGGACTGAACAATGGACAAAACAGTAAATCGGACGATCGACAAAAGACTGAACCCAGGAGGCGGAACAGCACATCGGCGAAAGGCAAGCTCAGAGCCCCTGATAAACACAACATTTGCTAGCCTAGCGAAAATCAGACGCTTACAAGCGAAGTTCATCAAACTTGCAAACCAATCAGGAAATAAATCCTGGTGAGCTGCTTCAATTTCCGCTCGTTCTAGCCGTCCGCTTCGCAGATCGCCAGAAGGATAATCGCTACCTTACTTAGCGGGGATAGAGGTATAAAAAAGCTCGAATCGCGCTCTGTTTTCATCCACTCCGTTTTCATCCATTGTTCGTCTGCCTGAGCATTGCCCAGGAGAGTTCAGCAATCCAGATCGAATCTATCCCAATACAGGTCTGCCAGAACAGTTCCAAGGCAGATCTGGTCTAAGCCCCGTCCTATTCCGATCGCAGTCTGTAGGATACTCGATCCAGCTACTGAACCCTAAGACGCAGCCCACGCAAAAAAGTTACGGCGAGATTTGAGCTTTTCAAGCAGGCTGCAAAATTGTCTTTCCGGGAAATCGAGATTGGGCTAAAACTAAAAACTAAGCTAAAAATCTGGGTCAAATTTTCCGGACGGGCAGTCACTTCCAGGGAAAGAGGGAGTGGTAGATGCACCCTGATTTCAATTTCCTGGACTCCATTTTGGTGTTCGGGAATTTTTTTTGCGCTAGCCCTGAATCACAAAATCACGCACCCTCAGCGTCGGCGACCCTTGCAGCAAGGCAAACTTCCCGCCCTCGCCAAATCCGGCTGTGCTGCCATTTTCGTTGTAAAACAGGCTGCCATTTCTGCTGTTGTAGACAATCAGAGCGGATTGCTGCGCTGCTGCCCGGTCGGAGTTCACGATCGCAAACTCGCTTTTGCTCTGAAATCCACGTCCTATGTCGCTTTGAAGTCGGCTAAACGTGGGTTGACTTAAGCCAATGCGATCGCGTTTGGAGACGAAATCAGTAACGCGATCCAGACCTATCTCGGCAAACGGCACACCCGCACCAAACCAAAAGCGATCGGATTGGCGCCCGCCTGTAAGAATGTCATTTCCTGCACCCCCAATGAGCGTATCCATTCCGGATTGACCCAGTAGCCGATCAGCTCCCGCTTCACCCGCGAGAACATCGCGACCTGCTTTTCCCAGCAGCCGATTGTTGCCTGCGTTACCCGTGATGGCATTGTTCCTCGCGTTGCCGATGCCGCTAATAGGGGTAGTTCCCATGAGCCGCAGGCTTTCCATTGCTTTAGGCAGGGTTGTGCTGACCGTCGCCGCTAGGGTATCGCTAATCGTGACCGTCGCCTCAGCGTCCAGAATCGCACCGTTGTTGGCATTGCTCAGCGTCAGGGTCAGGGTTTCATCAGCTTCGGGCACGTTATCGTTCAGAATGGGCAGTGCGATCGTTTGGGTGGTTTGACCGGGCGCAAAGGCGATCGTGCCGCTGATTGGAGCATAATCGCTGCCTGCTTGAGCCGTTCCGTCTGCGGTGCTGTAGCGGATGGTAATTGGCTGAGTCCCTGCTTTAGACAAACTCACCGTAATCGCTGCTGTAGAATCGCGTCCTTCGATTGCAGCAACATCGACGATCGATACAGCAGGAAGCTCAGGAGCCACCGTCGGAGGGCGAACCCCGGCTTGACCTTCGGTAACAGAGGCGATCGGCGGAGCAGCAACGCCAACCACACTTTGAACAGTCTGCTCAATAATCGATTCAAGCTCTGGACTGATGGGGATTGGACGGCTTTGCTCTGGACGATTGAGGGAATATTGGACAGGAATCGGCAGTTTTGTAAGATCGCCGCCAAACAGCGTGGCGTAATAAGTCGCTCCTACAATGTATGACCCAATATTATTGAGATGAATATTATCGACATACAGATCCCAAATGCTGGAATAGCCCGGAACCTGCCCACTCTGCATCTTTTGATTAAGCTGAAACAGAACTTCGCCCACCGGCACAAGCCAAATTGGCTTTAGATCGGGAAACGCCTCCTGTAGGCGAGTTTGCAGCCGCTCAAAATAACTGCGCGACTCATTATTGTTCCCCGATGTCTCTACGCCGTAAGTTGCCTGCCAGAGAGCATCCCAATCGGCTGCGGTGGGGTTCGGATTGCGGCTCGATTTGCGGGGCCATCGCTGGTAAAGGTAGACCTGAAGATTGGGGCTATTTTGCCGGGCAAGATTGATGAAATTACTCGCCATCTGCAAATCGCCCTGCTGCGGGTTTCCCTGACCTCCCAGAACCGAGCGATCGAACGGCTGAAGCGACAGCGCATCCCACTGATAGTTACCAAGCGCACTAGGATAATAGCCGTAGGGCTGCTGAAGAAATCCATTATTAGGGTGTTCCCAGATCCAGCTTAGGGGCGCACCGGGAATGACGTGTCTGCCCCAGATCAAATCGTCTCCACCGCTTTCTGACAACGCATCCAATCCAGCCTGGTTAATGGTATCGGTAACGCTGTTGCCAACAAAGTAAGTTCTAAGTTGAGAAGCCATTCTTGTTCAGCAGCATCTGTGACAAGCTTAAGCAAGCAGAAAAGGCACTAAAAAAATGCCCGATCGCAAATATCAAGCAGGCGATATTGCATAAGCGATTGCGCTATTTCTGTTAATATTTCTAAAACTATCCTTTCATATAAATCCTTTCACATCCATCCGTTGAGGGATACAACACTAAATCCCTTAATAGGCAGTGAGCCGATCGCAGCCAAAATAAACGAACAGAATGAACGAGCGTGACAAACAGTACTGTTTTGTCATAAGCAAAGTCTAAATTCCTCTTTCTAAAGGAAGAAGGAAGAGAGGACTACCGAAAAGTATCAACCGATGTTCTTATTAATGAAAGACAAAACATCAACCCAGAAACCAGGGATGAACAAACGAAATTAGCGTATCCGTCTTGATCGATTCATCATCAATTCATCGAGCGTTAAAGGCTGTGCGATCGCTGTTTTTTCACCGCACTCTGAATGCCAATCAAAAGCACCCCTATGCCTACAAACGCCAATGCCAGAATGTGACTTTCTCGCGAGGCAAAGGCAACCAGGATCAGGTTCAACAGCAGCGCGAGGGCGGGTATCGGCAAAGGCACTCGAAATCCGTTCGATCGCGGTTCACGACGCTTAATGATCAGCAGCGAGAGGTTGACCAGACAAAACATTGCCAGAATTAATGTTGCTGTCGTTCCTGCCAGGAATTGCAGCGTACCGGAGAGTGCCAGGAAAATCGCGATCGGCAGAATCACAATCAGCGTACGATAGGGCGTTTGTCTGCTCCGATGCAGTTTACCCAACCAGGCAGGCAGCAGCCCTTCCCGCGCCATTCCATAAAGCAGTCGAGATGCCGTAATGAAGTTGAGCAGGGCAGTATTGAGTACGGCAAACAAAGCAATGACAGTAAAAATGACCGACGGAAAATTCGGCTGCGCCTGACGAACCACATCTAATAGCGGCGCATTGGAAGCAGCCAACTCCGAGGGACTGATTACCTGAACCGCCAGCCAGGACACCAGGATATACACCCCTCCGGCAATTGCCAGGGCCAGCAGAATTGCTCTAGGCAGATTGCGTTCTGGATTTTTGACTTCCTCTGCCACATTTACAATGTCCTCAAACCCTACAAAGGCATAGAAAGCCAGAGCCGCACCCTGCACCACAGCTAACCAGCCTACTGTTTGCCCAGAGGGAGCCGAAGCGATGGGCAGAGCTTGAGCGGTTGCCCCGTTGCCTAGCAGAAACAAAACCGAAACCAGAACGACGATCAGCAGTCCTGAAACTTCCAGCGTCGTACAAAAAATATTAAGGGCAGAAGACTCCTGCATTCCCCTAAAGTTCACAAACGCTAGTACTGAAAACAAAGCGAGAATAATGAACCAGTCAGGAATAACAGGAATAAAAGCATTCAGATAGCCTGCAAACGCCTTTGAGAGGGTTGCCATCGACACCAGGCAGGTACAAAACATTAACCAGCCCACTAGAACTGAAAGCCAATCTGTGCGAAATGCCCGGTTGACAAAGCAGGCAACTCCTCCGCTTTGCGGAATGCGGCTGCCCAGTTCGGCATAGCTCAACGCGGTAAGCGCAGCAACGACCATTGCAACGAGAAACGAAGCCCAAACCAGAGTGCCAGAAAGTCCTGCAATTTTGCCAACAACTGCATAAATTCCAGCTCCAAGAATATCGCCAACTCCGTAGATAATTAGGGTCGGCAAACCAAAGACGCGCTTCAGTTTAGTTGCATCAGCTTGAGTTTCTACAGCATTCGTCTGAGTTTCCATAAAAGTCAATTACCTTTTAACAATTTTGAAAATGAGACTTATTCCGATCCTGCTTCTTTATTAATGTTTTATCAGTATAAGGGATTGCTAATTAACTGCAAGCTGGTTATTGTTACTAACAAATTTATCTGCTTTAATAGATAAGTTGAAGGGAAGGTTCATCGTTCATTTTCAGGTGCAAAAGCTTTATCAGCCAGCGTTTAATCTGTCATCTATAAAAGAGTAGAGATAAAAGAATAGAAAGTCATATTTCGTTTGGCTTAAATCTAAATCGAAATTCTAATCCGAGGCAGCGATCGGCATTAAGCGAACTTTTTAAACCAGGCGATCGAAATTAAGCCGTTAGTAAACAGGGTTTATGCTGGGCGATTAACTTAAGTTGAAGGACACGATTAAATCAAAAACAATGTAAAGCAAAGATTGGTAAAGCGAGGACAATAGAAAATAAAAACAATGGAATCTTTATCCGCAAAAAGCAAAAAAAATTCCATCTCTGGGAATCTTTGAAATTGGAAGGAGGCTCGGTTTCCTTCAGCGTTAGGGAGTTCTGGGGCAGTTCAGATCACAGCGATAACTTGCCAAATATCCTTAAACATTCTTTAAGTCAAGCTGGATCAACCAGAGGACGCTTTAAAGGTATCCAATCTCCTACATCGCCCCCTAAATCCCCCAATGCTGGGGGACTTTGAATGTAAGCGGAGTTAGCTCGGCTCCCCTAGAATTAGCCCGTGCGGGGAGCAGTTCGAGGAATCATGATAATTTTGTTAAACAACGTCTCAAGCAGGCTGGATAAATCAGGACGAAACAGACAGGCGACGCGGCAAATTCATCAGGGTAAACCCGATCGCAATCAGCATGAAAAATGCTCCCGTCCAGAAGGGTGACAGCACACCAGAATGATCAAACACCCAGCCTGCCCATAGCGGACCCAGAATCGTCGCAACACTCTGGAGTGCCTGGTTGCCCCCCAGCGTTTTGCCCTGCTCCTGATCCGAGACGCGGTTTGAGATCAGACCCCGCAATGAAGGAATAATTAGCCCCACGCCTAACGCCAACAGAGCTTGAGTTGTGTATAGCGCAGGCACGAGAATCGGACCCCTTGCCGGAATCAAAACAATGCCGCCAAAGGCGATCGCCACTAGCCCCAGCCCCCCGATCGCCAGCTTAGACTCGCCAAAGCGCGGTAGCAGAGAACGAATTAGCCCTCCTTGCACCACGGTTGAGACAATGCCAATAAAGAAAAAGACGGCGGCTGCCTGACTCGGTCCCCATCCGTAGCGATCGTTGAGGAACAGTACAAAAATACTGCTAAAACCCGCAAACGCGAAGTTAAAGATAAAGAACGCAATCAGCAGTCCCTGAATCCGAGGATTTTTGAGTAAATCGATCAATTGGCTGATGGGATTGAGATCTTGCCGCGTAAAAGGACGACGATGCTCTTTGTCCAGCGACTCTGGCAGGACGAACCAGCCCAGGCAGAAGTTTAGTAAAGCGATCGTTCCTGCGACAAACACAGGCAAATTCAGGTTAATATTTGCCAGCACACCTCCCAATGCTGGACCCAGCGTGAAGCCTAGCCCAAACGCTGCACCTGTTAAACCGAAGTTTTTCGCTCGATCTTCCGGCGAGGAAATATCGGCAATGTAGGCTTGAGCTGTCGCCGCCACTCCGCCCGTGATTCCATCTACCACACGAGAGAAAAATAGCATCCACAAACTTGCCGCAAAACCGAATAGATAATACGAAACTGCTGTTCCCAAAACACATACAAGCAAAATCGGACGACGCCCATAGCGATCGGACAATCCGCCAATAATGGGACTGGCAATAAATTGAGCGATCGCAAACGATGATGCTAAAAGACCAAGCGTAAACGCATCCGATCGAAACCGTTCAACCAGAAAGGGTAAAATCGGAAAAATCAAACTTTCCCCTAATTTGTCGATCAAAATGGTGATGAAAATAAACAGCAGTCGAGGCATCGAAAGTGCCTTTGCTGGGAGAGGACTTGAAGACATAAATTAACTCACGTAGGGAAAAGAAAAATACTGATTCGAGAATGTTTGAGCAGTGTTAAATCTCTTACACTGCCCTCTTCTCAAACAGCCGCCTAAACCATGATTTCCGGCTGCTCCAGAATCACAGGGTGATCGGCATATTTTTTCAGCAGTTTGCGGTAAGCGATCAGGGTTGCATCTGAAGCGACTAGCAGTTCGCGTCCCATTTCGTTGTAGGGTGCATAGCGAGGAAACTGGGTTTTCACCACCACATCGTCTTCCTGCAAAATGTTATTGCCGACCTGCGCCGTATGGCGATCGAGCCAATGATCAAGAATCGGCATATTGTTCAGGAAATTGCGAATATTGACTGACTTGACGATCGTTGTGGTGTCATCGACCGGAATGTGAGCGAGAATGCTTTCTAACTTAAAGCGACCAAACTGCACCGAAGAATAAGTGATATTGGGCAGAGCAAACCGATAACCTTTCCGCGCATCGGGGTCGTCTTGTTGCATCACAAACCGCATCAGTCCATTTAAACGATTCACCTTGATCTCCAGGCTCGCCGTCATTTCATACTCGCCGATCTCAACTTCATAGTCTTCGATCTGGGTGTTTTGCGGAGCCTTGCTCGTGCCGATCGCCCCTTGATGAACATACAGGGCATGGGCAGCATCAATCCCGTTTTCCATAGTACGGGTGAAGTGGGCGTTAAACGTATAGCGGCTAAAAGCGGGGGGTCGCTCTGGAGATTCAAACTGGGGAAAGTCAGGAATCGGCGGACGGCGATCGGCAGGCAAATCCAGGTCTCCGACAAACATCCAGACCAGATCATATTTCTCCTGGATTGGATACGATTGAACCCGCGCCCGCTTAGGAATCGGGGTCTGAGCTGAATCTGCCGGAATATGACTGCACCGTCCATCTGCCTCGTAACGCCAGCCATGATAGGGACAGCGAATACAGTTTCCTTCTGTCCAGCCCATTGCCAAACTTGCTCCCCGATGAGCGCACTGATTATCGAGCGCAACGACCTGCCCCTGATGCCGATACAGGACATACTCTTTACCCATCAGTTTCAGCGGCTTTGGGGCTGAAGTAACCTCATGGCTCAGCTCGACAGCATACCAAAAATTCTTTAGCATCATCTATTTTCCTTCGCGTTTTCTTTCACGTTTTTTTCACCGATCGAGCTATCCTGCTGTCACCACTGCTGCCTGTTTCCCGTTTGTCTCAATCAATCCTGTCGGAATTCCGTAATCCCCGATCGCCCAGCCCTGCTCGACATATTTCCGCAGCAGTTTTCGGTAGGCAAGCTGAAGACTATCCGAAGCAATCAAGATTTCTCCGGTGAGCGGCACGACCCTCGGAACCTGGCTTTCAATCACAGCCTTGTCTTCGTAATAAGTGTCGTTGGTGTTTTTGCGAGAATTCCAGTCTGCCCAGGGCTGTGTCAGGAAGTTTCGCAGTCCAATCCACTTGGTTAAAGTGGTGTGTTCATCGATCGGAATATTGCTGGCAAAGTAAATGTATTGAAATCCCCGGTAGTTAAAGTCCAAGTGAATGCGATTAATGTTGGGCAGGTGAACCGTTAGAGTTGCACTGGAAAAAGGACGATCGCGCTTCACAATCAGCTTTAGTAGCCCCGCTCGCTTCGGCGGCTTGGAAATGGTTTTAGCCGTAGCAGTCCAGTCATCAATTTGCACCTCGTAGGGTGGTACTTCGGCATCATTTCGGTGATGAAAGAACACGGAATGCACAAAAGGCGCATGGGAGCTATCCAGACCGCTCTCAACCACGCGAGTATAGTGCGCGTTCCAGGTATATTCGCCGCTGACACTGCGCCATGCCGGATCATCAAACTCTGGAAACGGAGGAATCGGAGGACGCTGCTCCGATGGCAAATCGCCCACAAATAGCCAGATAAATCCGTAGCGCTCTTCCACCGAGAAAGGCTCGACCTTTGCCCGCTTCGGAATTGGCACACCCGTCTGATCCGCAGGCACTTCCACACACTTGCCGTCGCTTGCGTAACGCCAGCCGTGATAGGGACAGCGAATACAGTCTCCCTCGACCCATCCACCTGATAAAGCAGCCCCCCGGTGAATACAGCGATCGATTAAGGCAATCACCTGCCCCTGGCGATCGCGGTATAGCACATAATCCTGACCCATGAGCCGGACCTGTCGGGGCTGGTCACGCACAGCAGCACTAAATTCAACGGCATACCAAAAGTTTTTAAGCATAGGGAATCTCCTAACCGATAGTGTTTAGCAGCGTGAAATTCATCTCCTTCAATGCGTTTGCTAGAAGAGTTTGAAGGAGTAGAAAAGAGTAAGTTGCCGCACAATGTTGTTGAGAAATTGCTGTTCAGCAGAGTTCCCAGAATGAGCATTGAAGTAGCATTTCGGTTGATTTTTATCTGCAATTCAGTTGGCGACTCGTCCTTAAGAAAGGGCGCAACCCGTGCGGTTTCAGGAATAAATGGGTTCAATTTCTAAGGCTGAAAAGCTTAATCGAAGTGTCAATTCAGGCAGATTCCGGCAGGTTCAGGCAGATTCAGCCAGTGCAGGAGAATAGTTTGGTGATGAGCTGTTACTTTCAATAGAACTGACATTTTGAATAAGCTGACCGTCCTCCATGTGAATAATTCGATCGGCAATATCCAAAATGCGGTTGTCATGCGTCACCAGCAGAATCGTACAGCCCTGCTCTTTGGCAAGCCGCTGCAAAATTTCCACCACATCTCGTCCCGATTTACTATCCAGCGCAGCCGTTGGTTCATCTGCCAGCACGAGCTGAGGCTGACTCACTAGGGCACGGGCGATCGCCACTCGCTGCTTTTGCCCGCCCGAAAGATTATCGGGATAGTAGTTTATGCGCTGACCCAGCCCAACGGCTTCCAGCATTTCTACACAGCGGCGCGTTCGTTCCTCAAATGAAATTTCGGGGTGCAGGCGCAGCGACATTCGGACATTTTCCTGGGCAGTTAAACAGTCGAGTAAGTTATGTGCTTGAAAAATATAGCCAATCCGACTGCGAACCTGCACAAGCTGGCGTTTCTTCGCTCCCTGTAGCTCCTGCCCCAGCACCTTTAAGCTGCCTTCCTGCACCGATCGCAATCCGCCCATTAAGCTTAACAGCGTCGTTTTACCGCTTCCAGATGGGCCCGTGAGAATGACAATTTCACCTGCAAAAATATCGAGATTAATATCGATCAAAACAGGTTTACGGAGATTGCCTTTTCCATAAACGTGATGAAGCTGACGAACCGAAATTGCGGACAGTGGCATAAATAATGCTGAGAAGAAAGTGACAGAGCGAGACAATCAACAAAGAATAATGAGGAAAACAACTTAGAAAACATCTGCGGGATCAGCCGATCGCAATTTGCGAACTGTAATCGCGGCTGAAATCATACACATTAGCACTGTGAGAATGAACACTTGCAACGCAACATCAAACCGCATTACCACTGCAAGCTGGGTTAAATTTCCCAGCACTCCGTAAAGCGCGATCGAGCAGCCAAATCCGGGCAGAAAACCCAGCACCGCTAGAATAATGGCTTCTTGAAACACCACGACAAGCAGTTGATTATCTGAGTAGCCGATCGCCTTTAGCGTGGCATATTCCGGCAAATGCTCGTTTACGTCGGTATAAAGCACCTGGTACACAATAATCACCCCTACCACAAAACCCATAATGGTTCCAAAGTTAAAGATGATTCCAGGCGGCTGATTTGACCAGTAGCGATTTTCGAGCGCGATGAGTTCCTGATGGTTGAGTATCGCAACGTCTTCTGGCAAGATGGTTTGAAGCTGGGCAATGACTTCAACCGGATTCGCATCTGGCTCTAACGTCAAAACTCCTGCATGAATGTTATCCGCACCCGCTTCACCAAACAAACGCAGATAGTTCAGATCACTGGTGACGACATGACCCCGCTTAAACAGGCTGCTCCCCATTGAAAATAGCCCACCGACCCAAATTTGTCGATCGCCTACCTCCGTCGAGACCGTCTCGCCCTGCTCAAACGCCTGACCTACTGAACCCAGTGAAGACAGAGATTTGCGATCGAACAGCACCGTGTCAGGCTGCTCAATTTGCACCAACTGTTGATTAATCGCAGGGAGATTCATCACGGGCTGAGCCGGATTAAATGCGATCACAGTGACATCAGTGACTTCCTTATTCCAGGGATTTACCCAGGACGTTTGCGTGTAATAAAGCGGTTTTGCGGCTTCAATAGCGTCGATCGCGCTAACCCGATAAAGCTGATCTTTGGGAAAAGATTGATTACCCAAAAATTTCGAGTTGCGATTCACTAAAAACAAATCTCCCTGAACATTTTCGGGAAAGCGAGTCACGCCATCGAACATGGTAGCGCGAAAGCCAAGCTGCATAAAAATCAGAATATTTGCAAACGAAATTCCTGAGATTGCAACCAGCAGCCGCACCTTCTGATGAGACAACTGCGACCACGCCAGCGGGATTTCCTTCGGTAAACTGAACTTGAATGGTTTAGAAATTTGCATAGGTATCGAGGCAAAAGTGGAATATCGAAAAGTGCAGAAAACGCTGTATATTTCTGCCAATCGATCGGACGAGGAAGTGTCTTCAAGCGTGTCAAAGGTGCTGCATCGCCTCCTCAATTTCCCGTCAATAGGTGACTTTGAGCGTGAGCGTCATTGGCTCGCTTCCTCGCAGAATTGCCCCGCTAGGGAAACGGTTCGGATCAATCGGCTTTATCCCGGTGAATTTTGACTCTCACCTGCATATAGGTTAATCCTGCAACTTGCTCGCTTGATTGAGCATCCAGGCGAATTTTGACTTCTACGACTCGTGCATTGCTATTGGCAGCAGGATCAGTGTCGAGAATATCTACCTTTTTTACCTGTAAGCCAATCTGTTCGACCGTTCCCTTTAATTCCTCAGTAAAGCCACCATTTTCGCTGGCGATCGTTGCCCGTTGCCCAGTTTTGATCTTAGGAACATCAGTTTCATACACTTCTGCGATGACTGCCATGCGATCGGTTTGTCCCAAATCGACAATACCCGCTTCCGAGTCAACCTGCTCGCCAATCTGAGTGTTAATTTTGAGGATTTGTCCGGCGGCCGGAGCGCGAACATAATAATCTTCAAGTTCGGCTTGTTCGCTGGCAAGTTTGCTAAGGGCATAGCGGACTTGTGCCTGGGGCACTGTAACATCCACCGGGCGCACTTCTGATAAGTTGTTCAGGGTTGCTTTTGCTTGAATGATCTGGGCATTGAGGGTTGCGATCGTATTCGCTAACTCTGCTTGTGCCTCGGTCACTTGGGTCTGGGAGGTGCGGTAGTTTCTGCGATAGCCATCTAATGTCGCTGCGCTAATTGCCCCCTGCTCAAACAGTTGAGCGTATCGATTGTAAGTCGTTTGAGCATTTTGTAGCTCGACTTCAGCTCGACGTAAGGATGCCTGTTTCGCGACGGTGTCTGTGTTCAGTTCCGCTTGGAGTCGGACAATCGCAGCCTGCTGTGCCCGGATCTGACTGGAATTGCTGCTACCTGCCTGAACCTGCTTCAACTTTGCCTGCTCGATCGCTACGCTATTTTCGGCTTCGATCACCGCAGCCTGCTGTTTCTCTAGCCCCTGCAAAATCGCAATCACCTGCCCGGCTTGAACCTGATCGCCTTCTGCCACCAGCAAGCGATTGACTCGACTATCCCTGGCGTTGGCAACTGAAACTTTGATAATCGAGCTTTCCGGCTCAATACGTCCAAGGGCGGCAACTGCCCGAATCGGCTGAGGAGCGGTCACGGGTGTTTCGACAGATGCACGACTCGGTACTGCAATCCGCTGAACTGCCCAGACTCCCATTCCCATACAGCCGATTGCTAAAACGAGCCAGTATCCCTGCACTCTCGCAAACTGCTTCTGCATAATCGCCTATTGGTAATAAATTGTTTGAGGAAGTTTCAGGAAACGGCTCTAGAACTTCCAGGCAGCATAAATCACGCCAGCAAACAGCACCAAGGTTGCAATGCCGATGTAAACCATCTTGAATTCGTGGTGATCGATCGCGTGATCGATCTGTTGACCTAGCTCCTGGCGAAATTGCTCAATCTTCTCTTTAGCCTGCGGGTCAGAAATTGATGCAAAGCTGTTTCCCCTTCGGGACGGTCGGCTCACACGCTTGCTCATGGGACGTTCCCCTGAAATATAGATCAGCGACGATACCGTGCTGAATTTAGGCTTAGAGTACCCAGAAACAAGTCAAGGTAACATTGTCCCCTTGCGTCCCCTTGCGTCCCTTTGCGTTCCTGTAGTGACTACATAGGAAGCTTTCCTGCAAAAACGACTCTTACAGGGGTGATCGACTTCGGCATTCTGCATTGCGCTTCCAAAGGGACGATACCAGGAATTGCAAAGATAAAGATTAAAGGCACTTGTCGAGCCGTTATTTTATAGCCCTACGCAACAGAGATAGGACAGTAACATAGAGGCTAGAAGAGAGTTGGGAAATGCTCATGTCCGCCCCCTACAGCTACGACCTCCGCACTAAAGCAATCGAGGCAGTCAAACG